>CANQTG010000040.1 GCA_947626715.1 uncultured Lachnospiraceae bacterium
CCAGTGCAACGGCGCGATGGCGGGAGCAAAGCGGTACAGGAAAGCGCCGATGGCGATCGCGGGCGAGGCGGCGCAGGCTCTTGTGGGCAGCAGGGTATTTTCGCAGGCGCAGGCCGTACCGCCGGGCTTTTTGAATCTGAAGCTGCGGGAGACCTTTTTAAAGGAATATATCAGGGAAATGCGGGAGAGCGCAAGATTCGGTCTGGACGCCCCCGCGGAGAAAAAAAAGATCGTGATCGATTACGGCGGGCCCAATGTGGCCAAGCCGCTGCATGTCGGACATCTGCGCTCGGCCATCATCGGGGAGAGCATAAAGCGGATCGCCAGATATATGGGGCATGAGGTGATCGGGGATATCCATCTGGGGGACTGGGGCCTGCAGATGGGGCTGATCATCACGGAGCTTAGGGAGCGCGAGCCGGAGCTGGTCTATTTTGACGAAGCCTATACCGGGGACTATCCCGAGGAAGCGCCCTTTACGATCTCCGAGTTAGAAGAGATCTATCCCGCCGCCAGCAAAAGATCGAAGGAGGACGCCGCGTATAAGGAAAAGGCGATGGAGGCCACCTATAAGCTGCAGAGCGGCGTGCGCGGCTACCGCGCCCTCTGGGAGCGGATCCTGTCGGTATCGGTAGCCGACCTAAAGCGCAACTATGAGAAGCTGAACGTTTCCTTCGATCTGTGGAAGGGAGAATCCGACGTATACGATATCATTCCCGGCATGGTCGACGCCATGAAACGAAACGGCTACGCCTATGAGAGCGAGGGCGCGCTGGTCGTCGATGTAAAAGAGGAGACGGACACCAGAGAGATCCCGCCCTGCATGATCCTGAAATCGGACGGGGCCTCCCTCTATAATACGACAGATCTGGCGACGATCATGGATCGTATGGAAAAGATAAATCCGGATGAGATCATCTATGTGGTAGACAAACGGCAGGAGCTGTATTTTGAACAGGTATTCCGCTGCGCCAGAAAGACGAAGCTGGCGGGGCCCGAGACGGAGCTGAAATTCCTTGGCTTCGGCACGATGAACGGGAAGGATGGCAGACCGTTTAAGACCCGCGAGGGCGGCGTGATGCGTCTGGAATACCTGCTTGACGATATCAATGCGGAAATGTATGAAAAGATCCGCGGGAATGCGTCGATGTCCGAGCAGGAGGCAAGAAATACGGCGGCGCAGGTCGCGCTCGCGGCCGTAAAGTACGGCGACCTCTCCAATCAGGCCTCGAAGGACTATATCTTTGACATAGAGAAATTCAGTTCCTTCGAGGGGGATACGGGGCCGTATCTTCTCTATACGATCGTCCGTATCAAGTCTATCCTGACAAAATATGAGGAGCAGGGCGGCGATGTGAAGGGCGCGTCCTTGCGGGAAGCGGGGAGCGCGTCGGAGAAAGCGCTGATGATGACGATCGCGTCCTATCCGGCGATGATGGAGGAAGCGTATGCGGAATCCGCACCGCATAAGCTGTGCGCCTTCCTCTACGAGCTCGCGAATGCGTTCAACCGCTTCTACCATGAGACGCGGATCTTGACGGAGGAGGATACGGGGCGCAGGGACGGCTGGATCGCGCTGCTGGCGATGACGAAGGATATGCTGGAGAGCGGGATTGATCTGCTGGGCTTTTCCGCGCCGGATCGAATGTAGGATACGGGCCGTTCTCGTGCTTGACTGCGTACTTTTCCTGCACTATAATAAAGAATAATGTCCGGATTGTAAGGATCGGGAGCAAATCCCCAGATAAAGAGGTAACGTGCGGCAATGATAAAGAGTATGACAGGCTTTGGCAGATATGAGATCTCCGAAGCGCAGCGGAAATTTACGGTAGAGATGAAGGCGGTCAATCACAGGTATCTGGACGTCAGTATCAAGCTGCCGAAAAAGCTGAGCTTTTTTGAGGTCTCCGTCCGAAACCTTCTGAAAAAATACATCGAGCGGGGCAAGGTGGATCTCTTTGTCACGTATGAAGAGTACGCGGAAAATAATGTGTGCCTGCGCTATAACAGGGAGCTCGCAAAGGAATATCTAAAGTATATCGGGCAGATGGCGGGAGAATTTGGGCTGGAGAACGATGTGAAGCTCTCTACGCTTTCCCGTTATCCCGAGATTCTTATGATGGAAGAACAGACGGCGGACGAGGAAGAGCTGTGGAAGGGGCTGGAAGCGGCCATCTGCGGTGCGGCGGAGAACTTTGTCCGCACGCGCGCAGCGGAAGGGGAGCATTTAAAGGCCGATCTGCTGGGGAAGCTGGACGATATGCTCTCCCATGTGGATTTTATCGCGCAGCGCTCCCCCGAGATCATCGCGCAGTATCGGGAAAAGCTGCGGGATAAGGTGCGGGAGCTTTTGGAGGATACGCAGATCGACGAGGCGCGGCTTTTGACGGAGGTGACGCTGTTTGCGGATAAGGTATGCGTGGACGAGGAGCTGGTAAGGCTGAAAAGCCATATCTCCCAGACGAAGGAGGCGCTCATCGGCGGCGGCAGCGTAGGGCGTAAGCTGGACTTTATCGCGCAGGAGATGAACCGCGAGGCGAATACGATCCTTTCCAAGACGACGGATCTGGAGGTCTCCGAACATGCGATAGAGCTCAAGACCGAGATCGAAAAGGTGCGCGAGCAGATACAGAATATCGAATAGGTGATAAATTGGGACAACTGATACACATTGGATTTGGCAATATCGTAAATACGGCTAAGATCGTGGCGATCGTATCGCCGGATTCGGCTCCGGTCAAGCGCCTGATACAGAAGGCGAAGGAAGAGGGAAGGGCGGTCGACGCCACGCAGGGCAGAAAGACCAAAGCGGTTCTCATTATGGAAAACGGGCAGGCGGTGCTCTCCGCGCTTCTGCCGGAGACGATCGCAAACAGGGCGCAGGCTGAAAAGGTGGAAGAAGATGAAGCATAGGGGAATACTGGTCGTCGTATCCGGTTTTTCGGGTGCGGGCAAGGGGACGCTGATGGAGCGTCTGGTGAAGTCGTATGAGAATTATGCGCTGTCTGTTTCTATGACGACGCGCCCGCCGCGTCCCGGAGAACAGGATGGCCGGGAGTATTTTTTTGTTTCTAAAGAGACGTTTGAGCGCAGGATCGCGGAGGAGGCTTTTGTGGAGTACGCGCAGTACTGCGGGAACTATTACGGAACGCCTAAGGAGTACGTGGAGCGGCAGCTCGCGTGCGGGAAGGACGTCATTTTGGAGATCGAGATACAGGGGGCGCTCAGGATCAAGGAGAAGTTTCCGGATGCGCTGCTTTTATTCGTGACGCCGCCGAGCATACGGGAGCTGCAAAGGCGGCTTACCGGCAGGGGAACGGACTCGCAGGCCGTCATTCACGACAGGCTGCTGCGCGCCGGAGAAGAGGCGGAAGGAATCGAGAACTATGATTATCTGGTGATCAACGACGATCTGGACGAATGCGCGGCGAAAATGCATAGGCTGATCCAAGACGCGCACAGCGCGCCCTGCCGCAACGAGGAGTTTATCGAAGAGATCAGGGCCCAGCTCGATGAGCTGAAGAAAGGAGAAGAGTAAATGTTACATCCGTCATATTCCGATTTAATGAAGGTGGTAAACAGCGAAGTGGAGGAAGGGGAAGAGCCCGTAGTGAACAGCCGGTATTCCATTGTGATGGCGGCCTCCAAACGCGCGCGCCAGATCATATCGGGAGACGATCCCTACGTAGATCCGCGCGGCAAAAAACCGCTTTCCGTTGCGATCGAAGAGCTGGATCATTCCCGGATCAAGATCATGGGCGACGATGAAGAAGAATGATGATGAATACGGAAACGGGGACCGTAAAAGTCCTGCTGGTCTCTTTGGGCTGCGATAAGAATCTGGTCGATTCGGAGGTCATGCTTTCGCAGTTAGTGGAGCGGGGATATTCGTTTACGGACGACGAGACGGAGGCGGACGCGGCGATCGTCAATACCTGCTGCTTTATCAACGACGCGAAGGAAGAGAGCATACAGAGCATACTAGAAATGGCCGATCTGAAAAAGGAAGGGAAGATCAGGGCGCTGCTCGTGACCGGCTGCCTCGCCCAGCGTTACCGCGAGGAGATCCTGCGGGAGATCCCGGAGGTCGACGCGCTTTTGGGGACGACGGCCACGGATCGGATCGCGGACGCGCTCGATACGGCGCTGGCCGGCGGGCGGCAGGATTATTTTGCGGATATCAATAAGCGCGGCGGCGGCGAGAAGCGTATCGTCTCCACAGGCGGGCACTACGAATATCTCAGGATCGCGGAGGGCTGCGATAAGCGCTGCACCTACTGCATGATCCCCAAGGTGCGCGGAAGCTATCGGAGCGTCCCGATGGAAACGCTCCTTGCGGAGGCGCGGACGCTGGCGGAGGGCGGCGTAAAGGAGCTGATCTTGGTCGCGCAGGAGACGACGCTCTACGGCGTGGATTTGTACGGGGAAAAGAGGCTGCCCGAGCTGTTAAGGGGGCTGTGCCGGATCGAGGGGCTCCATTGGATCAGGCTCCTATACTGTTATCCTGAAGAGATCACGCAGGAGCTGATCGATACGATACGCGGCGAGGAAAAGATATGCCATTATCTGGATATTCCGATCCAACATGCCAGCGACCGGATCCTGAAACGGATGGGGCGGCAGGCGACGCAGGAAGGGCTGCGGGAGATCATTGGCAGGCTGCGGGCGGAGGTGCCGGATATCTGTCTGCGCACGACACTGATCACCGGGTTTCCCGGAGAGACGCAGGAAGATCACGAGGAGCTCTACCGTTTTGTCAACGAGATGGAATTTGACAGGCTGGGCGTATTCCGGTATTCGCCGGAGGAGGATACGCCGGCGGCGCAGATGCCGGATCAGGTGCCGGAGGCTGTGGCGGAAAAACGCTTTGACGAGCTGATGGAGCTCCAGCAGGCGGTCGCGTTCGATAAGGCGCAGGAGACGGCGGAAAAAAGGCCGGTACTGGATGCCTTTATCGAGGGCTATCTGCCCGAGGACGGCGTATATATCGCGAGAACCTATAAGGATGCGCCGAACGTAGACGGGCTTTTTTTCCTGCATACGGACAGAGAGCTGGAAAGCGGCGAGTTTGTCAGGGCGGTGGCGACAGGCTCCCATGAATATGATTTGACAGGAGAGGTGTATGATGAATTTACCGAATAAGCTTACGCTGCTGCGTATGATTCTGGTTCCTTTTTTTGTAGTGTTTATGCTTGCGCCGGTATTCGGGGAGGCGGACCGCTGGATCGCGCTCGCCGTCTTTATCATAGCGAGCCTGACCGATCTGCTGGACGGCAAGATCGCGCGGAAGTATGATCTGGTCACCAATTTCGGGAAGCTGATGGATCCGCTGGCGGATAAGATACTGGTCAGCTCGGCGCTGATCTGTCTGTGCGCGCTGGACCGTCTGGCGGGCTGGATCGTGATTGTGATCATCAGCCGCGAATTTATCATCAGCGGCCTGCGCCAGATCGCGGCGGACAACGGCGTTGTGATCGCGGCGAGCTATTGGGGAAAATATAAGACGACCTTCCAGATGATCATGATCTGCCTGCTGATCGCGGATATCGGGGCGCTGAAACTGCTGACGCTGATCGTGACTTGGATCGCCGTGATCCTGACGATCGTTTCTCTGGCGGACTATATGTATAAGAACAGGCAGGTATTTATGGAGGATAAATAGATGACCGTAGAATTGATCTGTGTAGGGACGGAGCTTCTGCTTGGCAATATCGTCAATACGAACGCCGCCTATCTGGCGGAGCAGTGCGCGGGGCTGGGGCTTTCCTGCTATTATCAAACGGTGGTAGGAGATAACCGGGAGCGGCTTTTTGCGACGCTGAAAACCGCGTTGGAACGCTCCGATATCGTGATCCTGTCGGGCGGGCTCGGGCCGACGCAGGACGATCTGACGAAGGAGACGGCGGCGGCGGTCTTAGGGAAGGAGCTGCGCGAGGATGCGCATACCAAAGAGCTGCTGGAGGAATTTTTTAAAAAGCGCGGTCTGGAGCTGACAGAGAACAACTGGAAACAGGCGATGGTCCCGGATGGGGCCATTGTCGTAGAGAATCCCAACGGTACGGCGCCCGGGATCATCATGGAAGAGGGCGGCAAGCGCGTGATCCTTCTGCCGGGGCCGCCCGGAGAGCTGATCCCGATGTTTGAAAGCTCTATTTACCCGTATCTGGCAGGCGCGGATCCGGCGATCATCTATTCGCAGACGGTGAAGCTGTGCGGGATCGGGGAGAGCAAGGCGGAGACGATGATCGAAGACCTGATCGCGCAGCAGGGCAATCCGACGATCGCCACCTATGCCAAGATCGGAGAGGTGCATTTGCGGGTGACGGCCAGAGCGGCCGGGGAAAAAGAGGCGAAAAAGCTGGTCAAGCCGCTGGTGAAGGAATTAAAGAACCGTTTTGGCATGAACGTCTATACGACGGATGAAAAGGTGACGCTGGAGCAGTCCGTGGTCGATCTGCTGTTGGCGAACGGCCTGACGGTGACGACGGCGGAATCCTGTACGGGCGGCCTGCTCGCGGCGAAGCTGGTCAATGTGCCGGGCGTTTCCGAGGTGTTCAAATCGGGGCATGTGACCTATTCCAATAAGGCGAAACACAAGCTGCTCGGCGTAAAGAAATCCTCGCTCGATAAGTACGGGGCGGTCAGCGAGTGCGTGGCAAAGGAAATGGCCAAAGGGGCGGCGCTGGCGTATAAGGCGGACGTGGCGACCGCGGTGACAGGCATCGCGGGGCCGGACGGCGGGAGCGAAGAAAAGCCCGTAGGACTGGTCTATATCGCATGTAATGTGCGCGGCAAGGTCAAGGTAAAGGAATTTCATTTTTCCGGCGACCGGAATAAGATACGGGAAAGCAGCGTTATCGCCGCGCTGACCCTGATGCGCCAGTGTATCTTGGAATATTACAGCGAGGTAGCGTTTCGTTAATCAATCGGATGGAAAGCGGCGTTCGCCCCTATCGGCGGTAAGTAACAGATCCGCAGCAGCGGCGGGATCCCATCCCCATCCGTATACGCTCCGCGGGGAGAGACGCAGAGATTCGGGTCAAAGATATCTGCGAAAGCAGGCCCAAATTCCGCGTCAGGATCCGCGGCAAGTTTTGAACAGGGTAAGAAGGTAGGAAGATGAAAGAGCAGGGAGAGGAAAGCTATAGCTTTTGCCCGGAATGCGGCGCTTTGATGGAGAACGGTGTCTGTCCGTCCTGCGCCGAGAAACAAAAGGGACAGGGGGTTTACTCCTCGCAGAGCCGCTTTGGCGTCCCAAGCGGCCAGTATCCGAACGGGCAGGGCGGTCAGAACATGCAATATCCGAATGGACAGAGCAGACAGTATCCAAGCGGACAGGGCGGGCAATATCCGAACGGACAAAGCGGGCAGTACACGGGAGCGCAGGCTCCGATATCGAACCAATCAAATGACCAAAGCAGTCAATATCTAAATGGGCAGAACGGCCAGTACGCAGGGGCGCAGGCTCCGGCACCGAATCAGCCGAATGATCCAAGAGGGCAATATACAGGCGGGCAGAACGCCCAATATCCGAGCGGGCAGAACAACCAGTATCCAAACGGCCAGTATGCGGGCGGATCGGGCGGCTGGTATCAGAATGGGCAGTACCAGAACTGGCAGCAGGGCGGCCCAAACAGATACCCGGGATATCCGTATCCGGGAGGCGGCCCGGCCAAAAAGCAGGGCGGGAAGAAGGGCCCGCTCATCGCGGGGATCGCGGCGGCGGCCGTGTTCGTGCTCCTTAGTATCGCTGGCAGCTTCTTTTACGGTTACTTTATCATAAAGGAGATCGCGGATAAAGGATTCCATGCGGGCGCGGATCGGGAGGATTGGGGATACGATCTTCCAGACGGCGGTGATAACAGCGTTTCAGACGGCGGCGGGAGCGGCGCGCTGCATGAAGAAAGGGATCCTGAGGAAGGGGAAGAGGAGGAAGAAGAGGAATATGTCCCCTCCCCGGACGATACGTATTATTACGGCCCCGTCGATGCGATCAACTACGATGTGGACTATTCTTTTCTGGCCAAGAGCTATACGAACGAGGACCCAGAGCATAACATCGACGTGATCGTCAATTATTATGAGCTCAGGGGAGAAAATATCCCCAATATCGACCAGTTGAATGAGGCGCTGGAAAAGGTGGCCCTCTATTATGCCGTGGACTATCCTAAGTATTCGTATTCCGCGGAATACGGGGAAAGCTACAATGTATATACGACGGCGTATGTCACGTATAACGATGAGGACGTTATCAGTATCGTATTAGATGAATATGTGGTCTTAGACAATGAATATCATGTCGATCTGTACCCTCTCAATATCGATGTGAAAAACGGGGTCCTTCTCGACAACGGGAGCATTCTGGATATCGACGAGGATTTTGCGAAAGAGTTCCGCAAAAGGAGCAGGGAACAGAACGGTTCGGTGGCGTATTTGGATTCCCTGACCGACGGGGAGCTGACGGCGATCCTGCGCGATAAGCAGTCTATTATCGCCTACTATACGCCGCTTGGCATGGAGATCGGCGTGAATTATATCACGGGCGGCTCCAGCGGCTGGGTCACGGTCACTTATAAAGATTACAAGGATTATCAGGCAAAATTTTAAGAAAAGACCGTTAAGCGGCCTTTTGCAATCCGATCTGTACCATACGGATCCCTTCTTTGGACGCGGGCAGTCAGCGGCCTGCGCCCGGAGAGGGCCGTTTTCCTTTCTATCTATGATCCTACGATCCGTTTCCTGCATGTAACGCTTTTTAAGACTCGCTCGCGAGTCTTGGCGGGGGATTTGGGTCTGCTTTTGCGGATATTTTCCTATCCGAGCCCCTGCGCATCCTGCGCGGAGCGTTATAAAATCCCGAAAAAATAAAAAAGAAAAAATCAGAAAAAAAGAATTGACAAAACCGAACATATGTTTTATTCTGTAACAGAACAGATGTTCCATCAATCAAAGGAGAATCGCATATGGAAAAAGAAGATAAATTAAGAGCATTGGACGCCGCGCTCAGCCAGATCGAGCGGCAGTTTGGGAAAGGGGCCGTCATGAAGCTGGGTGATCCCGCCAATCGGATGAACATTGAGACGATCTCTACGGGTTCGCTGAGTCTGGATATCGCACTGGGGCTCGGCGGGATCCCGCGCGGCAGGATCGTGGAGATATACGGGCCGGAGTCCAGCGGCAAGACGACCGTGACGCTGCATATGGTCGCGGAGGTGCAGAAGCAGGGCGGTATCGCCGGATTTATCGACGCGGAGCACGCGCTGGATCCGGTCTATGCGAAGAATATAGGCGTTGACATTGATAATCTCTATATTTCCCAGCCGGATAACGGCGAACAGGCGTTGGAGATCACGGAGACGATGGTGCGTTCCGGCGCGATTGATATCATTGTGATCGACTCGGTCGCCGCGCTCGTGCCAAAGGCCGAGATCGACGGGGATATGGGAGACAGCCACGTGGGGCTTCAGGCGCGGCTGATGTCGCAGGCGCTGCGCAAGCTGACGGCGGTGATCAGCAAATCCAACTGTACGGTGGTATTCATCAATCAGCTCCGTGAGAAAGTGGGCATTATGTTCGGCAATCCCGAGACGACGACGGGCGGGCGGGCGCTCAAGTTTTACTCCTCCGTCCGGCTCGACGTGCGCAGGATAGAGGCTCTCAAGCAGAGCGGGGAAGTCATCGGTAACCGCACGCGCGTCAAGGTCGTTAAGAATAAGGTCGCGCCGCCGTTTAAGGAGGCGGAATTTGACATTATGTTCGGGCAGGGGATCTCCCGCGAGGGAGATATCCTCGATCTGGCCGCGGAGTGCAATGTGATCAATAAGAGCGGCGCATGGTATGCCTATGAAGGGAATAAGATCGGGCAGGGGCGCGAGAACGCGAAGCAGTACCTAAAGGACAATCCGGCGGTCTGCCAAGAGGTGGAAAATAAGGTCAGGGCCTATTATAACGTGGGAGGCGCTGACGAGACGTCCGGCGGGGCCGGAGCGGAAGCGCCGGAGAAGGAAAAGCCCGCCGCGGGGAGAGGAAGGAAGTCTGAAAGCGGTGCGGAAGTATGATCGTGACGGAGATCGAGGCGTTTTCTTCCAAAAAGAGCAGGGTCTATCTCGATGGAGCGTTCGCCTTTGTGCTGTACAAGGGCGAACTGCATAAATACGGGATTGAAAAGGGGCGGGAGCTTACCGAGGATATGTTTTTGGAGCTGACGCAGGAGCTGCTCCCTCGAAGGGCGAAGCTGCGCGCTATGGCGCTTTTAAAGAGCCGGCGGTATACGGAAAGACAGCTTATGGATAAGCTGCTGCAGGGCGGCTGTCCGCCCGAGATCGCAGAGGAGGCGCTCCGGTATGTAAAGTCCTTCCATTATGTGGACGACGGGGCCTATGCGTATGATTACCTTTCTCAGCACGGCAGGGAGAAGAGCCCTAAGGAACTGGAACAAAAGCTTTTGCAGAGAGGGATCGGTAAGGAAGAGATCGCGCGCGCGATGGAGACGCTTGCCGCGGACGGCGCGTTATGCGGTGAGGAGGAGGCGGTGCGCAGGGCGCTGGAAAAAAGGCGTTATCCAAAGGACGCTTCTGACGAAAAAGAGAAACGCCGTGTGTACGCTTACCTGTATCGGAGAGGCTTTTCGCCGGAGGCGGTCAGGCGCGCGCTGGAGGAATACGCCGGGGAAGCGCCCGGCTGGGAATGAGCCTGCTTTTGCGGGCTCTTTTTGTGCCCCTTTTTATCCGCAGATTGATTTCTGGCCGCTTACATGATAAAATGGCTTTGTTTAGAGGATAGGCCGCGCCCGTTACCGGCCGCGGATACGGGCGGCGCAGACGGCTGCGGTACGAAAGATGGAAGCGGTATGGGGAGATAGGGAGCACGGACAGTCGAATGAAGAAAAAATTTCGAAGAGTATTGCCGATATGTTTGATATGCGCAGTGGGCGCTGCCGCTATTTTGATCGGCTTATTTTATTATAATTTTATTTCGCATCGGATCTATGAGGACAGCACGGGCCATCTGGAAGAGATCTACAGTCAGGTGAACCGTTCCTTTGGGAGCTTCCTGTCCAGAAACTGGGGGCTGCTCAACAGCTGGGGAGAGTATTTCGGCGCGGCGGACGGCGGGGAAGACCGGGACGGCGATCTGGCCGCTTTTATCGCCAGAAAACAGGAATATTGGGGATTTTCGGAATTTTATTTCCTCTCGGAGGATAGGAGCTGTATGACGCCGGACGGCGTTTTGGGCAGTATGGATTTAGGCGATGCTTGGGAGCCTCTGATGGAGCAGAAAAAGTCGGTGCTGGCGGGGGAGACCCTGCCGGACGGACAGGGCGTCACGGTGTTTGCCCTGCCCGTGCCCGCCGATACGTACAGGGGATTTTCCTATTGCGCGATCGCCGTCAGCTACAACAATGCGGATCTGACGCGCTCCTTAAACGTGGACGCTTTTTCGGGGAAGGCAAAATGCTTTGTGATCCACAGCGACGGGAATGTCCTGCTCTCTACGCAGAGCGGCGGCAGCGTGTTCAGCAATTATCTGACTTATTTAGAGGCGGCCTCCGATCTGGATAAGGAAGGGCTGGAAAAATTAAAAAAGGACTGGGAGAACGCCTCTTTGGGGCTGATACCTTGTAAGATCGGCGGCGTCAACCACTATGTCCTCTATCAGCCGATCGGATATCAGGACTATCTTCTTTTGAGCGTCGTGCCTGAGAACGCCGTCAGCGCGGGCTTTCTGTCCGTGCAGAAGAGCACCGTCTGTGTGCTGATCGTGATCTTTGCGCTGATCGGCGCGGCTGTGCTCGGTCCCGTCATTGCGTCAAGCCAAAAGCGCTTTCGCCAAGACAGGATGGAGCTGCAATACCGGGAGTTTATGTTTGACGTGCTCTCCAACACGGTGGACGATATCTTCATCATGCTGGATCTGGAAAACCGCCGGATAGATTATGTCAGCCCCAATATCGAAAGGCTTTTAGGGATCCCGGCGAAAGAAGCGCGGGAAAATATCCGCGTGGTGGAGAAATGCGCCCCGGGCTGCGATGTGGCGATCGACATAGAAGAGCTGGAGGCGATCCCGCTCTCGGGGAAGCTGTACCGGGAATGCGAATATACGCACCAGACGACAGGGGAGCGGCGCTGGTATAAGACGACGGTGTACCACACGAGTATTCAGGAGGTAAAGAAATATGTCATTGTGCTTTCCGATTGTACCAGAGAGCAGCAGATGAATCAGAAGCTCAAGGAGGCGCTGGCGGTCGCCCGCAGCGCCAACGAAGCCAAGAGCAACTTCCTTTCCAATATGTCCCATGATATCCGCACGCCTATGAACGCCATCGTGGGCTTTTCGGTGCTTCTGGAACGGGATGCAGGCAATGCGGATAAGGTGCGGGAATATATCCGCAAGATCATGGCCTCCAGCCATCATCTGCTGAGCCTGATCAACGACGTGCTGGATATGAGCAAGATCGAAAGCGGCAAGACCTCCTTAAACGTAGAATCCTTCTGCCTTCCCGAGGTTTTGGAGGAGCTTAATATCATACTGCTGCCGCAGGCGAAGGCCAAGAAGCAGGCTTTTGAGATCCATGTGCAGGGAGCGCCGCCGGAGCAGCTGACGGGCGATCGCCTGCGCCTGAACCAGATCCTGTTAAACCTCTTATCCAACGCGGTCAAATATACGCCGGAGGGAGGAAGGGTGGAATTTCTGGTGCGCGAGCTGCCGGAGACGGCTCCGCAGTACGCAAAGCTGCAGTTTGTCGTGCGGGACAACGGCATTGGCATGAGCGAGGAATTTCAGAAGCAGATCTTTGTCCCCTTCAGCCGGGAGATCAGCTCCGTCACCAACGAGATACAGGGCACTGGACTGGGTATGGCCATCACCAAGAATCTGGTGGATCTGATGGGCGGTATCATACGGCTGGAGAGCAGGCTCGGAGCGGGCAGCACCTTTACCGTAGAGCTGTCCTTTGCGCTGCCTGAGCAGGCGAAGACGTCCCTGCGCTTTCAGGACAGGGTCACGCGGCTGCTGGTGGCGGACGATGAGGAGGAGATCGGTCTCGATATCCAGCGTATGATGCAGGATACGGGCGTAGCGGTATCCTTTGTGACCGATGGGCGGTCGGCGGTGGAAAAGGCCGTATCCGCGCATAAGCGGGGCGAGGATTTCCATGTGATCCTGTTAGACTGGAAGATGCCGGGAATGAATGGGGTCGAGACTGCGCGCAGGATACGGGAAGAGGTGGGCAGCGCCGTCCCGATCCTCGTCCTGACCTCCTACGACTGGTCGGAGATCGAGGAGCAGGCTCGTGAGGCCGGGATCAACGCCTTTATGCCGAAGCCCTTTTTTGTCTCTACCTTCTGGCAGACCATCGCGCCTTTGTTTGAAGAGGAAGAGCCGCAGGAGGGTCCTCGCGCCGAGATAGCGGAATCCGCATTGCAGGGGCTTAGCTTCCTCGTGGCGGAGGACAACGAGCTGAACGCGGAGATCCTTACGGAAATGCTGCATATGGAAGGCGCGGAGTGCGAGGTGGCGGTCAACGGGAAAGAAGCGCTGGAGAGATTTATGGCCGCAGAGCCCGGGACCTATGATATGATCCTAATGGACGTGCAGATGCCGGTGATGAATGGGTATGAGGCCACCCGCCGGATCCGCGCCTGCGGCCATCCGGAGGCCGGCGCGATCCCGATCGTGGCCATGACCGCCAATACCTTTGCGGAAGACGTGCGCAACGCTCTGGACGCGGGAATGGACGGACATCTGGCGAAGCCGATCGACATGCCGACCGTGCGGAGAGTGGTGGGAGAGATAATGAGCCGGAGGAGGAAGGGGAGCAGATGAATACTTGGATCTTAGTGGTAGACGACGATGCGTCCAATCTTACGGTGGCCAATCGCATTCTCAGCGACGCGGGGCTGCGCGTGAGCTGCGTGAAATCGGGCGTGGCGGCCCTTAAATTCTTAAAGATCAACCGCCCCGACCTGATCCTGTTGGACATACATATGCCGGAAATGGACGGCTTTGAGACGATCGCCCGTATCCGCAGGGAGAGCGGCGGCGCGGATATCCCTGTGATCTTTCTGACGGCGGACGACGACAGCGAAACGGAGAAAATGGGCCTGCAGGCCGGCGCGATGGATTTTATCCGAAAGCCCTTCGTCCCGGAGGTGCTGTTGCTGCGGGTAAGGCACAGCGCCGAGCTGACCCGCCTTCAGGCGGATCTGGCCAGAGAGGTGGAGGAAAAGGCGCAGGAGATCACGGCCCAGAGCAGGAGGCTGGAACGCCTCTCGCTCCAGATCGTCAAGGCGCTCTCCGGCGCTATCGACGCAAAGGATATCTATACGCACGGGCATTCCTCCAGAGTGGCGGAATATTCCAAGATGATCGCGGCGCGCGCGGGGCTGCCCCGGGAGCAGCAGGAGGCGATCTATATGATCGGCCTGCTCCATGACGTGGGAAAGATCGGGATCCCCGATACCATCATCAATAAGCCCTCAAAGCTTAGCAGCGAGGAATACGATATCATCAAGACCCATCCGGTGCTGGGAGAAAAGATATTGCGGAACATCACGGAGATCCCGAATCTGCTCACAGGGGCGAAGTATCATCACGAACGCTACGACGGCGGCGGATATCCCGAGGGGCTTTCCGGGGAGTCGATCCCTTTGGAGGCGCGGATCATCGCCGTGGCGGACGCCTACGATGCCATGAGCTCCCGAAGGAGCTACCGGGATATCCTGCCGCAGGAGCAGGTGCGGGAGGAGATCGTGAAGGGAAGGGGGACGCAGTTCGATCCGGTATTTGCGGATATCATGCTGGCGCTGATCGATGAGGACGCCGGATATCTGATGCGGGAGGAGTAGGAGGAAAGATCCATGTATGAGCAGAAGAAAAAGCAAGTATCCTATCTGACGCTGCTGCTGTGCGATACCGGGCTTGTGGCGGCCTTGACGGCGGAATCCGTCCTGTTGGGCTGGAATCTGAAGGCGGTCGCCCAGCTTTGGATCGGTCTTGTGATATGCTGGGCGCTGCATATCCAGAAGGGGATCCCGGACAAGCTGAAGAAATGGATGCTTTTTTTCATGACGATGTCGGCGTTTCTCTTCTACGGTTCCCATGCGAGCAGTCTTTACGATCTCGCGGTCGTGATGTCGGGCGGTATCATGATCTATTTTGCCGCGGGCATGTACCGTATGATCGATCTGTGCATGGCGGCGTTTTATGCGGTCATGCTCTATAACCTGATATTCGTAACGGGGAGCTCTTTAGAGCTTACGCCCCTTACGGTTTCCCGTATCCTGCTCCACATGGGGCTGGTGTTCTTGGTAGGACATCTGGCGAAATATGTGTCCGATAAATGGAACAGGGAGGAAAGGGAGATCGGCGAGCGGCTTGCGGAAATGGAGGAGACCAGCCGCAGGACGGAGGATTTCCTTGCCAATGTTTCCCATGAGCTGCGGACTCCGATCAACGCGGTGACGGGGCTTACCTCCGTTATGCTCAAAAATGTGACCGGGGCGGAGGAGCGGGAGAATCTTATGTCCGTGCAAAGGGCGGGACACAGGCTGTTCCGCCAGATCGAGGATATCTTGGATTTTACGGAGATCGATACCGGCAGGGTCACGCTCAGCAGGGAAGAGTATATGATCTCCTCTTTAGTCAACGATCTGGCCGCCGAGAGCGTTATGCTGGAAAAAAGGGAAGGGCTGGAGCTGCTTTTCGATGTGGACGCGCAGGTTCCGGCGGCGCTCTGCGGAGACGTCAGGAAGATCCGCAAGATCATAGCGCACCTGATGGACAACGCGCTGAAATTTACCAACGCGGGCGGATGCCGCGTGCGGCTCTACGGGCTGAAAAAGCCTTACGGGATCAATCTGTGTATCGAGGTGAGCGATACGGGGATCGGTATGGACAAAAAGAGTCTGGAGAAGGTCACGGAGCGCTTTTATCAGTCGGACGGCGGGAGGAGCAGAAAAGCGGGAGGTCTGGGGCTGGGCCTGTCCATCGTCTACGGCCTTGCGGCGGCGATGGAGGGCTTTATCCATGTAGAGAGCAGGGAAGGGGAGGGCACCGACGTGGTCGTGAGCATCCCGCAGGAGATATCGGATGCCTCATGCTGCATGAAGGTGGAAGAGCCCGCCTCGCTTTGTCTGGCCTGCTATCTAAAGCCGGAGAAATATCAGGTTCCCCGCGTGCGAAGATTCTATGACGAGATGATCTCTCATATCGCGCCCGGTCTGGGGGTCGCGGTCCATCGGGTCTTTAATCTGGACGAGCTAAAGAGACTGGCCGCCGCGTACCGGCTGACGCATCTGTTTCTGGCAAAGGAAGAGTATGAGGAGGATCCCGTCTGGTTTGAAGCGCTGGCAGGGGAGATCCGCGTGGCGCTGATCGCGGATCCGGGCTATGCGCTGGCGAAGGAAAGCCGGATAAAGCTGCTGTCTAAGCCGTTTAGCTGTTTTCAGGTGGTCGGCCTTTTGAACGCGCGGGAAAAGGAGGAAGGCAAAGAGCCTGTCAGAGGCCGGATGCGCTGTCCGGGGCTGCGCGTGCTCGTGGTAGACGACGAGCCGATGAATCTCATGGTAGCGGAGGGGATCTTCGGCGATTACGGAATGCAGGTCAGGACTGCGGGCGGAGGCGCGGAAGCGATCGAGATCTGCGGGAAAGAGGAATTTGACGTGATCTTTTTGGATCATATGATGCCGCAGATGGACGGCGTGGAGACGTTAAAACATCTGCGCAGGCTGAAGGCGGATTCCCGCCGGCCGTTTATCGCCATCGCCTATACGGCGAACGCGGTCAGCGGGGCCAGAGAGATGTTTCTGCGGGAAGGCTTCGACGGCTTCGTCTCAAAACCGGTGGAGGCGATGGAGCTGGAGCACGTTTTGAGACAGGTGCTCCCCGCGTCTGCGATCCGCTATGAAGAGCGGGAGGAGGACGCGGCGGGAGGATCACAGGAAAGCAACGGGGCGGAATCACAGGAGAATCACAAAGCGGAATCAAACGAGAGCGGCAGAGCAGAGGCAAGCGAGAGCGGCGAGGCAGCGTCAAAGGAGAACGGCAAAGCGAAGCCGCAGAAGAGTGACAGAGCAGAATCAAAGGAAAGCGGCGGAGCAGACGCTTTAGGAAAAGGAAAGCGGCCCGCAAAGGGGACGGGCGGTCAGGAGGATCTGGCCCCGTTTCTGGAAATGGGCGTCGATATAAAGGCCGGTCTCTCCCACTGTCAGGACGATCCCTCGTTTTATCTGCGTATGCTGTCGCTATACGGGGAGGAAGGGGAGCAGAAGGCGGAGGGCCTTGCGCTTTCCTATGAAAAGAAGGACTATAAGAATTATCATATTCAGGTCCATTCGCTAAAGAGCGCCTCCAGACTGGTAGGGGCGGATATGGTATCGAAGCTGGCAAGGGATATGGAGGAAGCCGTAAAGCGCGGCGATACCGCGTATATGCAGAACCATCATCAGGAGCTTATGCGCGCATATCGGGAGACCGTGTGCGGCTTTTGCGAAATCTTGGGAATAGAGGGGGACGCCGAGAAGGACGGCGGCGAAAAGAGCGGCGTTAAAAAGAGCGGTGTCGGTAAGGGCGTTGGTGAGGGCGTTGAGAAAGGCGTTGAAAAGGACGGCATAGAGGGCGGCGCGAGGGAGCAGGGCGCGGCGCTCTTAGAAGGGCCGCAGATAAGCGGCAGGGAGTTGTTAGAACGCCTGAGGGAGCTGAAAGAGAGTCTGGATACCTATGAGGCGGATCGGGCGGGCAGGCTGATAGACGAGTTGGGAAAGAGTATCTGGCAGGGCGGGACGGTCGGAGAGCTGCTCCGGGAGATAAAGCGGTCGGTCGGGCAGTTTGAATTTGAAGCGGCGTCCGAGAGACTGGCCGCGCTGACAGAACGGGTGAAGGAAGGTGAGGCGCGATGATACTGGAGAGACTGATCCGGGAATTAATGGGAGATTCCGGTTCTTCCCTGCAGACGAGGCTGTTTCGGCTGATCATGGTCATCGGCACTGCGGGGCTGACCTTAGGTGGGATCTTTGGCTGTATCATAGGCGGGAATATCCGGGATCAGCTCCCGGCGCTGACGGCGCTTATATTCTTCGCCCCCATCACGTTTATCACCCTGCGCACGGGCAGGATCCAGCAGGGGGCCGTGCTCACCTCGGCGATCGCCATGTACCTGATGCTGCCGCTCAATTTCTTCGCTTCGGGCGGCATTTACGGAGGCGCGCCGGGCTGGTTTTTGTTAGGCTTCGTGCTGACCACGCTTACGGTCAGGGGAAAGGTGAAATTCGCGCTGTTAGGCGGCGGCTATCTGGTCTTTTTCCTGTGCTATTATGCCGCGTGGCAGTATCCGTCCCATGTTGCCCGGCATACCTATGCGATGGACTATGCGGACTCCTTTATCACGCTCAGTATCGTGTTTTTTGTCACCTGCGCCATACTGCTGTTTCAGAATGCGGTCTATCGGGACGAAAATATGACGGTGCGCCGTCAGAAAAGGGAGATCGAGGAGCTGAACCGGGCGCAGAACCGTTTCTTTTCCAATATGAGCCATGAGATCCGCACGCCGATCAATACCATCATCGGCCTCGACGAGATGATACTGCGGGAAGAGGTCTCCGACGAGGTGCGGGAGGACGCGTGGAATATCCAGAACGCCAGCAAAATGCTCCTGACGCTGATCGACGATATCCTCGATATGTCTCGGATAGAATCCGGAAAAATGCGGATCGTTTCCGAGGTCTATGACGTGGGAGGGGCGCTTTCCGATATCGTCAATATGATCTGGGTGCGGGCGAAGGAAAAGGGGCTTTCCTTCCATATCGATGTGGCGGAGGATATCCCGGCGCGCCTGTACGGGGACGAGGTGCGTATCAAGCAGATTTTGATCAATCTTTTGAACAATGCGGTAAAATATACGCAGGAGGGCTCCGTCACCCTTTCCATTCAGCGCCGCAAGCAGGAGGGGGACACGGTATATGTGGCCTATGCCGTTACCGATACGGGGATCGGGATCAAAAAGGAAAGCATTCCGCGCCTGTTCGACGCCTTCCACCGCGCCGATGAGGGGAAGAACCGCTATATCGAGGGGACGGGGCTCGGCCTTTCCATCGTAAAACAGCTCGTGGAACTGATGGGCGGAGAGATCGCGGTGGACAGCGTCTACCAGAAGGGCTCGAGCTTTGTCGTTACGCTGCCCCAGCGCATGGAGGGGGAGTCCCTGTTAGGAGAGCTGGATTTTGTAAAGAGGCGCGCCGTAAGCGGAAGGGAGTGCTATCGGGCTTCCTTTGAAGCGCCAAAGGCCCGCGTGCTGCTCGTGGACGACGACAAGGCGAATCTGCTGGTAGCGGAAAAGCTCCTGCAGGGGACGAAGGTACAGACGGAAAAAGCCGGCGGCGGCGAGGAATGTCTAAGGCTTACCATGCGGCGGCGGTATGATGTGATCTTTATGGATCATCTGATGCCGGAGCTGGACGGAATTGACTGCCTTCGCGCGGTCCGCAGCCAGATCGGAGGGCTGAATCTGGAGACGCCGGTGGTCGTTCTGACCGCCAATGCGGACAGCGAGAATCAGGCTTTGTATAAACGGGAAGGGTTCGACGGCTATCTGCTCAAGCCTGTCAGCGGCTTCCAGTTGGAAGAGGAGCTGCTGCGCCAGCTTCCCAGAGAGCTTGTGAATATGGCGAACGCGCCGGAATTTAAGGACGTGGTCGTAGGGCCTGTGCTGGGACATAGGAAAAAGCTTCCGATCATGGTCACGACGGACAGCGTGAGCGACCTGCCGGCCGATCTGGTCAGAAAGCGGCGGATCGAGGTGCTGCCTTATCGGGTCGTGACGGAGGGCGGCGAATTTCGCGACGGAGAAGAGATCGAGACGGGCGGAGTCCTCTCCTATATGGCGGATCGAAACAAGCAGGTGCGTTCGGAGCCGCCGACGGTGGAGGATTACGAAGCGTTTTTTGCGGAGCAGCTCACAAAGGCGCAGTATCTGATCCATATAGCGATGGCGAAGGAGTCCAGCCGCGGATACGAGAGCGCGCTCTTGGCGTCTAAGACCTTTGACAATGTGACGGTGGTGGATTCCGGCCATCTTTCCAGCGGCATGGGGCTGCTCGTCCTGTATGCCGCAGAGCGGGCGGAAGCGGGCGCGGATACGGCGGATATTCTGGAGGCCGGCATTCGGATCAACGCCCAGCCGCCGGGCAAAAAGCTGCAGAATATGATGCAGCTGTCCGGAGGCGAGAAGGCGCTGACCGCCATCGCCCTGCTCTTTGCGATCCAGAATCTGAAGCCCTCCCCC
>CANQTG010000041.1 GCA_947626715.1 uncultured Lachnospiraceae bacterium
CTCAACAAATGGGCTAATTTCTGTAATAGCTCTAAGATCAACTACCGTAATGTCTTTCCTTAGCCGAAATGTACCGACACTTACATAATCAAATACTCCGGCGCGAACCTCATGTAAAGTAGTATCAATATCACTAGCTAAATAAAGGCAGGTAATACCTCGAGCATTAGCTCTTCCTTCTGAACTCCTTCCAGCTGGCGGAGCTGACATTTCATTTACAGGATATCCTGATTGGTTAGATATTCTTGCACGATAAAACAAGATTCCTGCTTTGTATGTTTTCCTAATAAATGAGCAGTATTTCTTTAAAATGTCAAAATTAATTAGTTTTGAGTGAAACCGGTTTTTTGTCTTAATTTCTACGACAAAGGCATCCCAATCATTATTTTTTAACAATGCATGGTCTTTTAAGTATTCATTATCGTATAGTTCCGAAATGCCTACCGTACCATCAAACAGTTCTGAAGAATTTTCGTATAACTCTTCACAAACGGATCTCAATATTTCATAAATATGTATACGCGAAATATCTGAGAAAATATTCCAGCGCTCTTTAAGATCATCAATCAAAGACCGAGGTTCTGCTTTTGGATAAGTGTCGGGAAGCATAGTAGACGGAGTATAAATATTAAGTAATTCTTCAAAATAAGGCGTTAAGTCGGTTTGAATGCTTGTGTCATACAGATGTGCCTTTTGATGGTGACATACAGGACATTCCCCGATGTTAGCAGAGGAGACACTATTTATGATAGACGCAAGTTCTTTATCCCTAAAACAATACTCACAAAATATCATTTTTCTA
Source organism: uncultured Lachnospiraceae bacterium (assembly GCA_947626715.1). Classification (GTDB taxonomy): domain Bacteria; phylum Bacillota; class Clostridia; order Lachnospirales; family Lachnospiraceae; genus VSOB01. The sequence continues at coordinate 803 of CANQTG010000041.1, forward strand.
CCCCGTCTAAATACTTACTCATCAATTCAAGATGATGCATGATTGAATATTTCTTTACAACACCTAATCCGGGATATGTTTGATTCCGGTATGCCTCCTCAAACTCCCGTATACCTGTTGTATCCAATTTTATGGACTTGTTCCATTCAACAAGTTTTTCTACAGCTTCAGCAAATTTCCTTGCTGGATCAGAAATATCGTCATTGGAGTCAGAAACAAAGTGAGCGATGCGTAAAATATTATTTTCATCCAAGTATACAATATGAATTGCTACGGCATATGGGGCAAAACCTGTTTCGCTATATTCTTCACCGACAATGGAATAATCTGAAAATCCTTTATATCCATCATCGGCATAATAAAGATGATCAGAAGAAAAAAACTCCGTTTTAATCTCTGAATAATCAATATTTCTCATTTGTTTTGGAAAATGATCCTCGCAAATAACACGATTAGGCCGAATCCTTCTTCTAAAATCGCTCTTATCAGGGATAAGGTTATAGAGAGGAATATTATTTCCTATTATTTTTTCATAACAGTTTATATAATCTGGATTATTGCAAAGCAAGAGCAACGATTCTGTCGGTATTTCATTCGCAGTTGCAAATTCAATACATTTATCTAGCTTAGAAGTAACATAAAAAGAAGAAATAACATTAGTGTGGTTAAATAGCTCATGGATCTGCGCTCGAATACCGGCATTGCTCGCCTTATTCCAGTCCTTAAACCATGAACCCACTTGTGGATTTCGAATAATAGCAACGGGTTTGCCTGCCTTGCAAAAGGCATCAACTGTTTTTATGAATGTTGTTGAAACTTTGACTGGCTCCAAAACAGGGATAACTTGACTGCTTAAAATATTTTGGTTTATACACTCCCGAAGCGCTAGAAGTTCAAATTGGCGCCCACGCAAAATTGGAAAATACATAATACCTCCCTAAGAACATAAAAAACGATTTAATTTTGTATAGTCACTTTTACTAAAATCAGAAAAATACACCAAAAATTTCAACTCATATGGAACGCTTGAATACTCAACAATATCAATTTTTGTTCGAAGTTTTAGCACTTGGATAAACAAATTATAGGCAACATCTGTTGACAAGGATTCAAATAAGGTTTTGCACGCTCTATAATACTCAAATTGCGATACGTTTGGTAACGATCCAAAAAGTTTTATCAAAATATGTTCATATTCCTTTTTTCGCAGAATTTTAAACATTATTGAATTGGAAAGATCATCACAATACTCGGCAGGTTCCTTTCGAATACTCAATGTACCTTTTTTTGTCAGTAAACAGATTCCAACAGGAGAATTATCAAGTTTTTGACTGATTTCATCATATTTTTCTTCAGACGTTACTACAACTACTCTGGAAAATGCCCTGTAGTAATCTTTGATTTGGCCATCCAGCCTGTCAAGATTATCTAGTGCAGTTTTAATTTCATAGACAATGGCTTTTCCATTTATTAGAATAAAGTCTGCTTTGGAGTTTCCAATAGGAACTTCTGTCAATGCAGTTGTAGTTCGTGGGGTATGAATGCCAAGTAAAAGCTTGTTAAGCAGAGTATTCTTATAGTAATATTCATTTTGATAATCGGTTTTTAAATAATGATATATTTCTCTGATACATTCACCATTAGTCATAGATGTATCATTTACGATATATCGACGGATAACAGCCGAATAAGCAGAACTTTCACCATCGCTTAATAATTGTTTGAAAGTGTTTCGAGTGAAGAATCTGTTTAAAAGAATTGAGCTTGTTGATTCCACTCTATGCACCTCCTTATATTAGTTATAAGATACAAAACACCTATTATATTGTACAAATTGTCTGTTACCTTGTCAAGATACCTTGATTTTCTGCAGTTTTATTCACAACAGTCCGCATATATCCGTGTTGCAGTAAACAACTTTCAAAAATTGGCCAAAAAGTAAGAAATCCTGTCCATTTTACATCAATTACTTATCAAATAAAACGGGAAATTTTAAATTTTTCCGTCGATTTTCCAAGCCCGATAAAAAGTTCGCCGCCGACATGACCTATGTCATGCTTGCCGTCATCAACACCTTGAATTTTTATATCACCTTATGTATGGCATTTCTGGCCCATATCTCCATGAAACCGGAAACAAACGCCTTAAAGATTTCCCTCATGCAGAGAGCGTCAGGCTCTGGTTTAAGACGTGGCGTCCCGCATACCGTCAGCTTTGTCTGAAACTGATCATCTGAATCAGATAAAACGGAATATTCCCTGTATGCCCGGCAGCAGGGCTTATTTAAGTACTTTTATTTTTCGGTTTTCTATATGGTGCAGCAAAACAATGGCAACAGGACATCTCAGAAAGCTGTTTTTCCTTTATCTTATTGCAAAGTGCGGAAACTCAAGCAATGAACGCTAAGAAAATTTTAAATTTCCATTAATGAAAGACCGTTCTATGGAAGGCCGGAAACAGCAGATGATCTTTATAAATTGCTTTTTCTATATTCCGTTGGCGTTACACCGTAAAACAGGCGAAATGCTCTGCTAAAATAACTCATATCCAAAAATCCGCAGGCTGCTGCTATCTCGGATATGCTGCCCTCTCCAGAGCGAAGCAGACCTGCAGCATGTTGGAGACGGGTTTCTTTTAGAAAATGGATAGGAGTCATACCAACATTCCGTCGGAAGCAACGCAGACACTCCGTTTCGCTGATGGCGGCGCTTTGTGCAATCTTCTCTAGCGTGAGTTCTTCCGACAGGTTCTCATTTAAGAATGCTAACATGGTTTTCATTCGTTCCATGTCACGCAGCTCTTTTTTGGAAAATGGATGCTGTTGCCTTTCAGGGGTATCGGAGAGGTTTATCACAAATTTCGTTAAAAAATATCGGATATCATTCTCATATCCGGTATTTTTTTCTTCCTGCAGCGCCCATAGCTGTGAGAAAAGTGCGAGGAACCTGTTTTCCTTATGCTCTGAAAAACGGATAAATTGCGGAAAATCCGGCTGGTTAAGCGGCTGGATATAATTGCTCCAGAATATGCTGTCCATACTGCCAATCAGTCTGGGATGGAACACGATAGAACGGTACTCACAGGGGGCGCTGTTACTCTTCCATAAGTTGTGCAGGACATTTCCGTTTATAAAACATCCGTTTCCGCTTTCTAATTGTACGGATAAATTTCCAGCGCCTATTGCAATTTTCCCACGCTGAATTTTGATTATTTCTAATTCCTCATGCCAATGCCAAGTCACAAAATTATTTGTCAGATCTCCATGATAAAAGCCGACAGGAAACAATGCGCTGCCGTGCTGCTCTAGCTGGCGCTCATTTTTGTCAGTCGTAACATTGAAGCGTATTTTATCCATAGAATCACTTCCGATCTCAATTTTGCCTGTATTATCATAGAAATATGCGGTTTTTATGCTAACAAGAGCAGAAATTAGATGATATTATTATATCAGTCTTGGAGATAAAAATCCATATAAACTTTATATCAGGAGAGTGGACAGTATGGCGCGGTTAAAGTTGATCGCCTGTGATTTGGATGGGACTCTGCTTCTGAATGGAGCGCAGTCTTTATCGCCGATCGTTTATGATCTGATTGATAATCTTCGTCAAAGCGGTATCCTTTTTTTTGCCGCCAGCGGGAGGCAATATACAAATCTGCAGCGGTTGTTTTGGCCTGTTCGAGATCAAATTGGATATCTTTGTGAAAATGGCTGTATCAGTTTTTATCAAGGCAGGATGTTGAACAAGGAACGTATGGACCGCCGTTTGGGGCAGGAACTGATTCAGACGATTCAGTATACGGAAGGAGCGGAGGTTCTGGTGTCCGGAGTGATGAAATGCTACGTCCATCCCAAAGATATGAAATTTTATTATCACATACATGATGTAGTAAAAAATGATGTGGAAATCGTACCCGATATCCTTCATACCAGAGAGGAGTATATGAAAGTATCTCTTTACCGGGAAGGCGGCGTAGGTGATGAAGCTTACTGGAAAAGCAGATTTGGCAGCCGTTGTAACGTAGTGACCGGCGGTAATGACTGGCTGGATATGATGCCGCTCCATGTAAACAAAGCGGCTGCTATGGAACACATTCTTAACTGGCTGGGAATTATGCCGGAGGAATGTATGGCCATAGGAGACAACGACAATGACCGTGAGCTGTTGGAACTGGTTGGATATCCGGCAGCTGTTAAAAGCGCGAAGCCGGAAATTATCTCCTTAGCAAAATATCAGACAGATACGGTAGAACATCTCTTACAGAGTATTATACAGAAAAATGACAATCCAGAAATACGATAGGGCTGATAATCAGGGAGGAATAAGGTATGATTATTCAAGCAAACGCACATTTTGGCCTTACCTGTAAGAATCTTGAAAAAAGTATTGCGTTTTATGAGAATATTTTGGGAATGGAAGAGATAGCCGCTCTGTATTATGGAGACCTGATCCCGGAGGATCCGGAGGAACGAAAAAGAATTTCCCCGGAACGCATCAGGGAGCTGGAGGCGGCGCGTTCAGAGAAATGGATCGTATACATGGAATCGATGCAGGGACTAAGAGGATATCGCTTGATCGAACTGTTCCGTGAGTTAGAAGCGCATACTGAAAACTTCCGGGACAAAGAGAAATACAGTATCAATCACATTGATATCATGGTGGACGATATACAGGGATTCTTTCAGGGACTGCTTGAAAAGGGAGCTGAGGAATATATCGATATAAAGCCAGAAATCAACATATGTCAGAGTTATAGTATGTGGATTCATGATCCGGATGGCAACCGGATTGCGGTTCATGAATAAGCCCCCGTTTCGTCAAAGCCGTTGAGGGGGGGGGTAAGAAATCCCGGAGATGTGACAAACGTTGCAGGGAGATTGTATTTGGAAGAATGGAAGCCTATGGAAGGATGTCAGAAATGTATGACAAAGAGAAATTGATACGCAAATATCCCGCTTGGCGTCGTATTCTTATGATGTTTGCAGGAATTGCAGTTATGGGCCCTGCAGTAGCGTTAATAAAATTATCCGGTATGGGAAATGATCCCTATACTGCGATGGCAATAGCGATCGGAGACAGACTGAACATTGACTTTGGACTCATTCTGATCGGGCTGAATTGTTTGTCCTTTGCAATCCAGTGGCGTATGAAGAAAAGTTTGATCGGGATAGGAACTTTTGCAAATTGGATTTTGACAGGGCCGCTGGCATCCGGATGCGAACAGGCGCTGGTATCCGTCTGGAAGGATCAGGGACAGATATATTTTAGGTTTTTTCCGATGTTTTCAGGAATTTTCTTATTAAGTATGGCTTGCGCGCTATATCAGACCGCCGATCTGGGAGTTGCTCCCTATGATGCGCTTTCTCTCATTTTTGCTGACAGGAATTGGCATAATAAACAATATCCGTATTGGGAATGTCGTGCTTTTACAGATATTCTTTGCGCAATGTTCACATTTGTCATGGGTGGATGTCTTGGTATAGGAACGTTAATATGCGCGGTCGGTTTAGGGCCGTTTATAAATTTTTTCTCACGAAATATTGCGAGGCCATTGCTGCGTGAATGAAAGATTTTTGTTATAGTTTTGAAAATAACTATGCCGCGAAGAAATGCAGATTGATTATGAGGATAATCGCTGTCATAGAGATCCTCTGTTCCTTTCTTGTGCATACGACATTTTAGATTGATATAATTTTCTGCCTGCCAGATGTTGCAAATGTGGGATCAAAAGTTTTTTTTGGGGGGGGGAAAAAACGATATGACAGAAATAGACGAAATCGAAGCCGCGTTTGCATGGATTGAGAGAAACGGCAAACTCAAACAAGGAAACCTCTTCAAATCTTGTCCAAAATCTGGGACAAAAAATCAAAAACGCACACTAGGAATACACGCTTATCGCTTTCGCGGAGATTCTGCCAAAGGCCGGAAATATGGCGGTAAAATAGCCGCGGGTGGGCATGAACAGCGCCGCCGTTTCATAAGTATGGGATAATGAAGGAGACGGAAACGGGGGAAACGCTTTGAGGATCTCCATGCGGAATCTGGAGACTGCGCAAAGGCTGCTTGCGGAACCGGCGGCGGATCTGCATTTTGATCTGCCGGGAGAACTGCTGCTGCGCCGCCAACGGGGCGAGCGGGAAGTGATAAAGAAACGCTATCTTCCGCGCTGGAAAAAGGCGGGGATCGGCCTAATCGGAGCGGCCGTCTATGTGGAAGATAGCTGCCTGCCGGAAGGCGGGCTCAGGAATGCCCTGTTGCAGATACAGGCGTTAAAGGAAGAGCTTGCGGAGTCGGAGGGCGGCGCTGTGCTGGTAACGGATAGGGAAGGGCTGAGAAAGGCCGACAAAGGGGAGTATGTCGGGATCATTCTTTCGATGGAAGGGTTAGAGTGTATCGGGACGGACGCGGAGCTTGTGCATATTTTCTGGGAGCTGGGAGTAAGGGGCGCGTCGCTTGTCTGGAGCAGGCGCTGCGTGCTGGCCCGCGGATGCTCGAAAGTATCGCAATGGGAAACGTACCGCGGCGGCATTACGGAAGCGGGCTGGCGCGTGATAGAAACGATGAGGAAATTGCATATGTTTCTGGATATCAGCCATTTAAACGACGACGGGATCGACGACGCGCTTGCCGCGGGGGATATCCCGATCCTAGCGACCCATTCCAACGCGCGGGCGTTATATGCGCATGACCGGAATCTGACGGATATGCAGCTTGAAAGGCTTGCCGATAGAGGCGGCCTCGTCGGCTTGAATGCATACGGCCCTTTGACCGGACCGGATGGCGGGAGTCTGGAGCGGCTGTGCGAACACGCGTTTTACCTATGCGGCTGTGCGGGCGCAAGCCATGTCTGTCTGGGCTTGGATCTGTGCCGTCCGTATGAGCTGGCGAGAAGGGAACTGGACGAAAATGACCGATTTGGTCAAGAACTGCTGAAAGGATATGACGTGTTGAGGGGGCATGAGGATGTGCCGCTTTTGGCCGCGGCTCTTTTACAGCTCGGCATGGAAGAAGAAGGGGTGCGTGCTCTGTGCGGCAGGAACGCCTTCGCCTTTATGGAAAAGGCTCTGCCACAGCGCCGTTATGACAATGAGGCGGAGGCAGAGCCATTATGGCAGCAGGACATTTAAGACGGCGCAGCCGTAAAGACAGTATCGCAATAAGACTTTTAGTATGATGTTGTCGCAATAAGGCTTTTGGTGTGATGTTATCGCAGAGAGTCAGCCGCAGGGACACTATGGGAAGGGGGGATTTTGGCGGTGCTATTGCAGAGACGCAGCCCCAGCTTTCACAGGGGCGGAGATAGGGGCGGCGCTGGCGCGGCGGATCGCCGCCTGAAATTGCCAACTGAAAATTGCCAACTGAAAATTGCCAACTGAAAATTGCCAACTGAAAATTGCCAGCTTGAAAATTGCCAACTGAAAATTGCCAGCTTGAAAATTGCCAACCGAAAATTACCAATCGGGAATTACCAGCCTGAAATTGCCAGCCGGAAACGGCGAAAAAGCCTTGCCGAGGCAGGGAAATTACGCTATGATAAAAGCAGGCGGACGGCGGCGGGACTTAGCGTTTGTTCACCGGAAAGGAGCAAAAGATGAGATCCGGATATTTTCAGAAGATTACAAAAAAGATATCGGCGCTTTTCTGCGCCTTGTTTTTATGCGGCGCGCTGCCCGTGACGGCGGAGGCGGAAGAGATCACGGCCGATTCGCGGGCGATCACGGTGTATTCGCAGGATTTTACGATGGGGACGGTGTATGCGCAGATAAACGGCGCGGGCTTCCAGAACGGCATATATGCTTCGGCTTATGACAGTATTGTCGTATCGGCGCTTCCCAACAGCGGATATTCGTTCGCTTATTTTACCGACAATGGCGTCATTGTAACGAAAAGCTCTTATTACAGCTTTTATCCGGGCTCGTACGATCATACGGTCGTTGCGCATTTTGTAAAGCGTACTGACAATGACGACGACGATGTCCCGCAGGTAAACTGGTCCAACAGCGCCTGCGTATATGCGCCGGGCTATAAGATCGATGCGGTCAGTATCACGACCGATCAGGTAGTGCAGGGGAAGCAGTGCAGGGAAGCCTTCGACTCCGTAAGGGAGGACTACCGCTATATCGGCATGTATAATATCTCGTTTGCCCATGCGGGGAAGCCCGTCGAGAAGCTGGACGGGCCGGTGCGCCTCCTGTTCGATATCCCGGCGCAGTTCCAAAAGAGCGGCAGGCAGTTCCGTATGCTCCGCGTATATAAGGGGCAGCCGGCCGTTTTGGAAAATCTGGACGAGCGGAGTAATAAGGTGACGTTTGAGACAGACTGCACGGCCGCCTATGCGCTCGTATATAAGGACGCTGGAGAAATGATTTTTTGACAAATTTTTTCCGATTATGTCTTGACATCGGGCGGCGGAGATGTTATTATAATCCTCGCGGCACGACTAGCGGGAGTGCTGGAATTGGCAGACAGGCAAGACTAAGGATCTTGTGTCTGTATAGACGTGTGGGTTCAAGTCCCATCTCCCGCACGGTATGCAGGAATGGCGGAATTGGCAGACGCGCACGGTTCAGGTCCGTGTGAACATTGCGTTCATGAGGGTTCAAGTCCCTTTTCCTGCACGATGATCCCCTGTACGGTAGGTACGGGGGATTTTTATTAAAATTTTTGAATTTGCTCTTAACTATCTTGTCAAACCTACCGATAATTAGTATAATAGTAACAGAGACAGACCAGAGGTTTGCAAACACAGGCACGGATGCCGACCAACATCAAAGGAGTGATTTTATGAGCTTTTCATTATTCGGAAGCAGCTCGACATCGGGCGGCGATATTTACTCCCTGCTCACGGAGTACAATAACATCAAAAACGGTACGTACTACAAAGTAGTAAAACAGTACTATGCAAAGCAGGCAAGCGCCGCGAAGTCCACTGCCAATAAGAGCAAAGACAGCAGTACGGCGAACAGCACGACCGAGAATACGGCGAATAAGGCGATGACAAGCCTTCAGGGCGAGGCGAAAGAGCTGAAGGCGTCCGCGGATGCGCTGACAAAGACCGGGAAGGACTCCCTCTTTACACAGAAGGAGATCACGACCACAGATGAAGACGGCAACGAGACCACGACGATGGGTTACGATACGGACGCGATCTACAGCGCGGTAAAGAACTTTGTGGACGATTATAACAGCGTGATGGGTTCCGCTTCTTCTTCCTTATCGACAAAATTACAGCGTCAGGCCGACTATATGAAGAACGCGACCGACAATTATAAGAAAAAGCTGGAAGATATCGGGATCAGTATCAGCTCGAAGGGGACGCTTACCCTTGATGAGAAGAAGTTTAAGGAAGCGGATATGAATAAGGTAAAGGATCTGTTCAACGGCAGCTCTTCTTGGGCGGCCAGCGTATCCTCCAGAGCTTCCACGATCGATATCTTTGCAAACTCAGAGGCGAACAGCGGCAGGACTTATACGAGCGGCGGCGGTTATAACGATACGTATTCGACGGGCAATTTCCTAAATGGACTTTTCTAGGGACGGATCAAGAGGGGCTGTGTATTTCGGTACACAGCCCTATTTTTCGCGCCGCGGATTCTTTTTTTAAAAGAAAAAAGGAAATTGGGAGGACGTCCAGAATAATAAAGACGGAGGAAAAAATATGACGATTCGGGAGAGCCTAGAGCGCAGGGAAAAAGAATATCTAAGCCCGTATGCCGCGTTCAGTATGGATTCAAAGGGGCGTCTGCGGGAAGAAGAGCCCTGCGATATCCGTCCGGTGTTCCAGCGGGACCGGGATCGGATCCTACATAGCAAATCTTTTCGGCGTCTGAAGGATAAGACGCAGGTATTTTTAACGCCGGAGGGCGATCATTACCGGACGCGCCTGACCCATACGCTGGAGGTATCCCAGAATGCGAGGACGATCGCAAAGGCCCTGCGTTTAAATGAAGAGCTGGTAGAAGCGATCGCGTTAGGGCACGATCTGGGGCATACGCCGTTTGGACATGCGGGGGAACGCGCGTTGAATAAGGTCTGTCCCTACGGCTTCAGCCACAGCGAGCAGAGCGTCCGCACCGTGGATATATTGGAAAAGGACGGGCAGGGCCTAAACCTGACATGGGAGGTGCGGGACGGGATCCTGAATCATCAGACGAAGGGAAATCCTTCCACGCTGGAGGGAAAGATCATTCGGATCTCCGATAAAATTGCCTATATCCATCACGATATGGACGACGCGATACGGGCGGGACTGTTAAAGGAATCGGATATCCCGCGGGAGATCACCGATGTGATCGGCGATACGCTCGGGAAGCGTCTGGATCGTTTCATTCACGATCTGGTGACGACGAGCAGCGGAAGGAATGAGATCCTCATGTCCCCGCCCGTCGGGGAAGCGATGCAGAAGCTCAGGAGCTTTTTGTTTGAGAACCTGTATACCAACCCCATTGCCAAAGGAGAGGAAAAAAAGGCGGAGGTTTTGATAGAGACCTTATATGATTATTACGGGAAGCATATGGAGCTGCTCCCGCGGGATTATCATGTGCTGATGGATAAGGGAGAGCCTGCGGAAAAGGTGCTCTGCGATTATATCGGGGCGATGACGGACCGCTTTGCTATCGCAAAATATGAAGAGATCTATATCCCCAAGTGCTGGCACGGCTAGAGAGTACGCAGGGCAGGAGTGAAGCCTATTACCGTAAGGCGCGGCTGGGCTCCCTGCCGCGTAGTAAGAGCGAGACTCTTTACCGGCTATCCGGCGTCAGAGGTGAGAGAGATGTATTATTCGGAAGAGCTCGTAGAAGAAGTGCGGATGAAAAATAATATCATAGACGTGATCTCCGGGTATGTCCAGTTAAAGAAACGGGGCGGCAGCTATGTAGGGCTGTGTCCCTTCCATAATGAAAAGACGGGTTCCTTTCATGTGTCTGCGGAAAAGCAGATGTATCACTGCTTTGGCTGCGGCGCGGGCGGTAATGTCTTTACCTTCCTGATGGAATATGAACGGCTGAGCTTCCCGGAGGCGGTCAAGGAGCTGGCGCAGCGCGGGGGCGTGGAGCTGCCGGAGGAGGATCGCAGCGAGGAGGCGCGCCGTCAGGAGAGCCACAGGGAAAAGCTCTTAAAGGTCAATAAGGCGGCGGCGGCCTATTATTATTATCTGCTGCGGCAAAAGGAGGGAGCGCCGGGCCTTCGTTATCTGGAGGGCAGGGGGCTTGACGGGGAGACGATCCATAAATTCGGTCTGGGCTTTGCGAGCAAATACAGCGACGACCTCTCGCGCTATCTAAAGAGCAAGGGATATTCGGACGAGCTGTTAAAGGAGGCCGGGTTGAGCACGGTCGATGAAAAATACGGAGTGCACGACAAGTTCTGGAACCGCGTCATGTTCCCGATACAGGATCTGAACCATCGGGTGATCGGCTTTGGCGGCAGGGTGATGGGGGAGGGCACGCCGAAATATCTAAACTCCCCGGAAACGCCGATCTTTGATAAGAGCCGGAATCTGTACGGGTTAAATTTTGCCCGTTCGTCCAGAAGCGGCGATATCATTCTGTGCGAGGGGTATATGGACGTGATCGCAATGCACCAAGCGGGCTTTACGCAGGCGGTCGCTTCTCTTGGCACCGCGTTTACGGCAGGGCAGGCGAACCTGCTTAGCCGGTATACGCAGAAGGCGCTCCTTGCCTATGACAGCGACGCGGCGGGCGTGCGCGCTGCGCTGCGCGCGATCGGGATCCTGCGGGAGGCCGGGCTTTCCAGCAGGGTGATCCGCCTAGAGCCGTATAAGGATCCGGATGAGCTGATCAAGGGGCTGGGCGCTGAGGAATTTCAGAAACGGCTTTCAGAGGCGGAAAACAGCTTCTTCTTTGAGCTTAGGATATTGGAGAGAGACTATGACCTAAAGGATCCCGACAGCAAGACGCTGTTCCAGAAGGAGATCGCCCAAAGGCTGTGCGGATTCTCCGAGGAAGCCATGCGGGAGAATTATCTGGAGGCCGCGGCGGAGAAATACCGTATCGGGATCGAGACGCTCCGCAGGCAGGTCGTGGAATGCGCGGCAAGGACGGGGCTGGAAAAAGAGATCGTCAGGCCGAGATCCGGGATCCAGAAAAAGCCAGCGCCTGAGAGCGGCTTTCAAAAGTCGCAGAGACTGCTGCTTTCTTGGCTGATCGAGGAGCCCGCGCTGTATGGGAAGATACGGCGGTATATTGCGCCGTCTGATTTTACGGAGGGGCTGTACCGGAGGGCGGCGGAGGCGCTGTTTGAAGAGCTGGAGCGGGGAGACGTGCGTCCGGCCTCTGTGATCAGCCGCTTTACGGAGGAAGAAGAGCAGAGGGAGGCGGCCTCGCTGTTCCATGAGAGCTTTCCCGTTTCGGAGCCGGATAGGCGGGAGAGGGAGAAGGTGCTATATGACACGATCGTCGGCATTAAGAGCGGCAGCCTTGCGTATCTGACGGATACCGACAGCCTGCTGAGGGGCAGAAAGGCGCTGGAAGAGCTCAGGAATACGCATATTTCCTTAGATTAGGGTAAAAATAAATAACAAGTTATGGAAGGATGGACCACGAAAATGGACGAAAACACGAGGGCAAAGTTTGAAGAAAAGCTCAAAGAGATCTTAAACCTTGCCAAAAAGAAGGGCAATGTTCTGGACTATCAGGAGATCAGCGATTTTTTTTCCGATCTTGCTCTTGAGGAGGAGCAGTTTGACCAGATCATAGAGAAGCTGGAACAGAACCATGTAGATGTACTGCGCATGAGCGAGGACGACGACGTAGACGAACAGGAGATCATCCTGACGGAAGAGGACGAGGTGGACGTGGAAAATATCGATCTGTCCGTTCCCGACGGCGTCAGCATTGAGGATCCGGTCCGAATGTATCTAAAGGAGATCGGCAAGGTGACGCTTTTAAACGCGGAGGAGGAGATCGAGCTCGCAAAGCGCATGGAAATGGGGGACGCCGAGGCGAAAAAGCGCCTTGCGGAGGCCAATCTGCGTCTCGTCGTCAGTATCGCAAAGCGTTATGTGGGGCGCGGTATGCTGTTCCTCGACCTGATTCAGGAGGGAAATATGGGCCTGATCAAAGCGGTAGAGAAATTCGATTACCGCAAGGGCTATAAGTTTTCCACCTACGCGACGTGGTGGATCCGTCAGGCGATCACGAGAGCGATCGCGGATCAGGCGAGAACGATACGGATCCCGGTGCATATGGTAGAAACGATCAATAAATTGATCCGCGTGAGCAGACAGCTTTTGCAGGAGCTGGGGAGGGAACCTACGCCCGAGGAGATCGCGGTCGAGATGAATATGCCGGAAGAGCGGGTGCGGGAAATCTTAAAGATATCGCAGGAGCCGGTCTCTTTGGAGACGCCGATCGGGGAGGAGGAGGACAGTCATCTGGGGGATTTCATTCAGGACGACAATGTCCCCGTGCCCTCGGACGCGGCCGCTTTTACGCTCTTAAAGGAGCAGCTCGTGGAGGTGCTCGGCACGCTGACCGAGCGGGAACAGAAGGTGCTGCGGCTGCGTTTTGGCTTAGACGACGGCAGGGCGAGAACGTTAGAAGAGGTCGGCAAGGAATTTAACGTCACAAGGGAGCGTATCCGCCAGATCGAGGCGAAGGCGCTCCGCAAGCTGCGCCACCCGAGCCGGAGCCGCAAACTGAAAGATTATCTGGACTAGAGGGAAAACGTGGAATTGTCAAACAGGCTGAAGGCAGTGGCGGGGCTGGTGACTGCCGGAAGCGTCGTATGCGATGCGGGCTGCGATCACGGATATGTCCCGATCTACTTAGTCAGGCAGGGAATCTGCCCGAGAGCGATCGCTATGGATATCAACGCGGGGCCCCTGCGCCGCGCACAGGAAAATATCAGAGCCTGCGGTCTGGATGCGTACATAACGACACGATTGTCAGACGGAGTCCGCGCGCTTAAGGATAACGAGGCGGACTGCCTGATCCTCGCGGGGCTTGGAGGGAATCTGACGATCAGGATCCTGACACAGGGCGCGGAGAAGGTCGCGAAAATGCGGGAGCTTATTCTACAGCCCCAGTCGGAGATCGCGGCGGTCAGGAGGTATCTGCGCGCCAGCGGCTTTGCGGTGGTAAAGGAAGATATGGTTTACGAGGGGAAATATTATCCCATGATGAAAGTGACGCCTGTGTCAGGTACGGGCGTCCAAGACCTTTTGAGGGGCGGCGACGGCATATGCGCAGATGTGCAGACGCGCAAGGAGCTGTATGACAGATACGGCGGGCTTTTATTGCGCGGCAGACACCCGGTACTGTATCGCTATCTGCTGTGGGAGCGGGAACGGGAGATACAGATACGAAAGGAGCTGCAGCGCTTTGGCGCGGGCGGGACGCAGAAAAACGAGGCGCGCAGAAGGGAGCTGGAACGGGCGGGGCGGCTCAGGGAATACGCGCTGACGTACTATACGGATCAAGGATAAAGGATGGGAAAGAGCATGAAATGCAGAGAGCTGATCGCGGTTTTGGAAGAGCTCGCGCCCGAAGCTTTGGCGGAGAGCTGGGATAATGTGGGGCTGCTCGCAGGCCGCTTTGAAAAGGAGATTACGACGGTTTTGATCGCGGTGGACGCCTCGAGCCCTGTTGTAGAAGAGGCTATCCGGCGGGGCGCGGATCTGCTGCTTACGCATCACCCGCTGATCTTTTCGGGGTGTAAGCGCGTCAATGACGGCGATTTTATCGGCAGGCGTCTGGTGAGCCTGCTGCGTCACGATATCTGCTGCTATGCCATGCATACCAATTTTGATATCAGGGGAATGGCGGATGCGGCGGCGGATAGGTTTGATCTGCGGGAGAGACAGGCGCTTCTGCCCGCGGGGGAAGCGGACGGAAAGGCGGAAGGGATCGGCAGGTTTGGGACGCTGCCCAAGACGATGACCCTGCGCGAATGCGCCGAATCCGTCAAAGAGGCTTTTGGACTGGAATCGGTCAGGATATTCGGGGACGGGGAGAAGAGCCTTACTAGGGCGGCGATCTGCCCGGGCTCGGGCAGGAGCGCGCTCGGCAGGGCTTTGGAACTGAAAGCGGACGTGCTGATCACGGGGGATATCGATCATCATACAGGTATCGACGCGATGGAGCAGGGGCTTAGTATTCTGGACGCGGGACATTACGGGCTGGAAAAGCTGTTCGCGCCGTATATGGAATCGTGGCTGAAGGAAAGGTGCAGGGAACTCACGGTCCTGCGCGCTGCGCAGAGCAGTCCGTTTTGGACCGTGTAACGCGGCGTATGGCGATATGGGAGGGAAGGTATGGCGGTTATTACCATTAACGGAGAAGAGAGAAACTATGAGGCGGGCACGAGATATGAGAGGATCGCGGAGGATTATAAGAGCCTGTATGACGATACGATCGCGCTCGTGCTGGTAGACGGCAAGATCACGGAGCTGATGAAGCGGGTGGAAAAGGACTGCAAGCTGGAATTTATTACCTTAAAGGATCCCGCCGGGCATAAGGCTTATGTCAGGACGGCGGTCATGCTGCTGCTCAAAGCGCTCTACGACGTAGAGAAGCGGGAGGATATCGACAAGCTCAAGGTGGAATTTGCGGTCGGGCCTGGATATTATTGCAGCCTAAAGGGAAGGATAAAGGCGGACGCGGATCTGGCCGAACGCCTGAATGCGAGAATGCGGCGGCTTGTTACGGAAAATACGCCGATCGAAAAAAAGAATTATCCGCTGGAAGAGGCGCTTTCGCTGTTTGACCGATACGGTATGGAGGATAAGAAAAAGCTTTTCCGCTACCGGAGAAGCTCGAGGGTCAACGTGTACCGCATGGGAGATTATTGCGATTACTATTACGGGTATATGCTGCCGTCGGCGGGATACGTGAAGTATTTTCAGGTGATCCCCTACGAGCAGGGCCTAATGCTTGTCCTGCCGGAACGCAGGGAGCCGAAGACGCTGAAGGAGTTTGAACCGCGGGAAAAGCTGTTCCATGCCCTGCAGCAATCGTCCCAATGGGGCGAAATGATGGAGATCGACACGGTGGGCGATCTCAACGACGAGATCTCGCGCGGCGGCGTCTCCGATCTGATCTTGGTGCAGGAGGCGCTTCAGGAAAGAAGGATCGGGGAGATCGCGAAGGACATCGTCGGCAGGGGCGGTATAAAGTTTGTGATGATCGCGGGCCCGTCCTCCTCCGGCAAGACGACCTTTTCCCACAGATTGTCGATCCAGCTGCGCTCCTACGGAATGAGGCCGCACCCTATCGCGGTGGACGATTATTTCGTAGACAGGGAATTGACGCCCAAAGACGAAAACGGCAATTATAATTTTGAATGTCTCGAAGCGATCGACGTAAAAAAATTTAACGAGGATATGACACGGCTGTTAGCGGGTGAGACGGTAGAGCTGCCGACCTTTAATTTTAAGGTGGGAAAACGGGAATACCGAGGGAATTATAAGACACTGGGAAAAGATGACATTCTTGTCATAGAGGGGATCCACAGCTTAAACGATAAGATGTCCCTTTCCCTGCCGGCGGAGAGTAAGTATAAGATTTATATCAGCGCGCTCACGAGCCTGAATGTCGATGAACATAACCGGATCCCGACGACGGACGGACGGCTGCTGCGCCGTCTGGTGCGGGACGCAAGGACGAGAGGGACTTCGGCAAAGCGCACGATCGCGATGTGGCATTCCGTGCGCAGGGGGGAAGAGGAAAATATCTTCCCGTTCCAAGAGAGTGCGGACGCGACCTTTAATTCGGCGCTCATTTATGAGCTGGCGGTCTTAAAGCAGTTCGCGGAGCCGCTCTTATTCGAGATCGAACCCGGAGAGCCGGAATACTATGAGGCGAAGCGCCTTTTGAAATTCCTAGAATATTTTCTAGGCGTGAGCAGCGAAGACCTGCCGAAAAATTCCATTATCAGAGAATTTGTCGGCGGCAGCGTCTTTCACGTGTAGGCGGGTAGGATAAGAGATAAACAGACAGAAATAAACAGATAGAAATAAATAGATAAGAAATAAATGAAAAATAAGAAATAAGAAATAAGGAAAATACGGAAAACAAAATAAGTAGGATAAATGATCGCGGCTGCAATCGCCGAAAGGCGGCAGGTGAGGAAAGTCCGGGCTTCGCAGGGCAGGATGCCGGATAACGTCCGGTGGAGGCGACTCCAAGGATAGTGCAACAGAAATATACCGCCAGATCTCTCTGGTAAGGGTGGAAGGGCAGCGTAAGAGACTACCGCCCTGCCGGTAACGGCAGGGGCACATGTAAACCCCATCCGAAGCAAGACCGAATAGAAAGCGACAGGCTTGCCCGGCCTGCTTTCAGGTGGGTCGCTGGAGGCTATTGGTGACAATAGCCCTAGATAGATGATCATTCACGACATAACCCGGCTTATCGTCCTGCTTATTTTGGAAAAAGGAGTTGCTGCAGAAATGCGGCGGCTCCTTTTTGCTGTAAAATAAGACGTTGTATTTTACAACAAAAAGAAATATAATAGGATAAAAGGCAGGGAGAAATGAAATCGGCCGAGAAAGGAATGAGAATCATGCCCAATATCAAACCAATATCCGACTTACGCAATTATTCTGAGGTTTTGCGCGATGTGGCGGTGGGAGCTCCCGTTTTCTTGACAAAGAACGGACGCGGTCGTTATGCGATCGTAGATATTCAGGATTATGAGAAATCGAGAGCAACGATCGCGCTTTTGAGTGAGCTGGCGAAAGGGAAAAAATCGGGAGAGGAAAAGGGGTGGCTTTCAGCAGAAGAAGTGAGGGAACATTTCAGGAGCAGAAGGAATGAAGTATAAGATAAAATATTCTCCAGAGGCATTGAAGGATCTGGACGAAATTTGGGAGTATATCCTTTTGGAACTGGCCAATCCGGATGCGGCTGAAAATATTGTCAACAAGATGTTAGATACGATTGAGGCGTTGGAGGATTTCCCAGAGAGAGGAGCCTTACTTTCTTCTATTATAGCGGAGGTGGAAAGTGACTATCGCTTTGTACTTTCGGGAAATTATATGGCGTTTTACCGTGTGGAAGAGAAGACGGTGCGGGTTGATCGTGTTTTGTATCAGGGACGTGATTATCTTCGGGCTCTTTTTGGAGAGGTGTTTCCCAAAACATAATGCTCCTATATCAGATGGGGGATAGCTTACGCTTCTATAGGCGGTGAGTAACAAATTTGTATCAGCAGCGGGATTCAATCTTCCATCTGATATACGCTCTGCGAGGGATGCGCAGAGATTCGGCTAGGAAGATATCTGCGAATGGCAGAGAGGATATGCATAGAAAAAGCGGCAGAGGATAACAAAATCCTTTGCCGCATTTATTTTTTGCAGAATAGATTTTCATAAAAGGGGTATTCGACAGATAAGGGGTCGGACGCCCTTTTTTTCGTAGATTATGCACATCTGCGAAAAGAATCTGCGGCGTCTGCATGTCGATTATGCCTAAACTGATATTAGTATAGCATTGTTTTTGGGGTATGACAACGGGTTTTCGCCGGATTTTGTTCCTGTTTTTGCAGACGATCCCCCAAAAGCCCCTCTTAAATAAGCGCAGAAAAGCCCCAAAAGCTCCAAAATTAAGAATCTATTTCCTCCAATCCACGCCAAAAATGAAAAAAAGAAAGCCTTTTGTGGTCAGATAAGGGGTCAGGGATTCCTAGAGAAAAAAAGGTCTGATACGCGTACGCAGGCCGCCCGTGCGCCATCTTATTCGGCGCTTTCTGGGTCAGATTCTGGGTCATGTGATTGGAGAAATCCCGCGGTGACAGGGAATCCGGCCTATTTTCGCAGATGTGCATAATCTGCGAACGGTATTAAGGGTCACGATCCGCCTTTTAACACGATCCGTTATGAGAAAAAACGGCGCGGATACGGCCATCGGCAGGATCAAGCGTCCCATTGGGAAGCGTGCGGGGAAATAGAAACGATATCTGCGTGCCGTCAGGGAAGCGTGCGGGAAAATAAAGGCGGCATGTATCTGCCGTCGGGGAAATGCAGGGCAGGGAAATGGAAGCGTTATGAGAAAAAAACAGAAACAGGATATCTTGGAGATCCTGCATACACTTGGCACAGCGCATGAGGTGGCGAAGGCCGCTTCTGATAAAGGGAATATCCGGGAGGCTCATGATGTTCTGGCGCAGTGTCAGCAGGCCGCTATCGCAGTGGGCACGAGTATCGAACAGTCCGAAGGCGAGGGGCATACGGCGATCCGTTCGCTTGAGGAATACTGCGAGGCGCTGTTTCGCGTATATGAGGCGTTGGAGCTAAGGGACTGTAATTCGGATAGAGCGTACGGGAAGTTAAACAGGCAGCTTGCTGGAATTGAAAACACCATCAAAAACGACATTCGCGTCAGAAAAGAGGCCGTTTTCTTCCCCTATAAGGCGAGCATGTGGGATTCGCTGGAAAGCGTGTATTTTACATTGAAGGAAAACCCGGAGTATGACGTTTACTGCGTGCCGATCCCGTATTTTGAATTG
>CANQTG010000042.1 GCA_947626715.1 uncultured Lachnospiraceae bacterium
TTCTTGTGCCCGCTTTTATTCGGGCATTTTTATTATAGATTCCTCCGGCAGGAGGAATTTCCTATTATATAAAAAAGAGCCGCAGTCCCGTCCGAAAACAGGATCCCGGCTCCTATCATTGCAGATGAAACGACAGAAACCTCTTCTCTCTCCCGTTTCACGCTCAATCCTCTATATGGAATATCTCTGAAAATCCGGTAGCTTCAAACACTTCCTGAACCATTTCATTGGCGTGAAGTATCTTCATGCCCATCCGTTTGTTCATCATCTTATGAGCAGCCAGAAGCACCCGCAGCCCTGCGGAAGAAATATAATCGAGCGCGGCAAAATCCAGAATCAAACGCTCCGTATCCTCTCCCAGCGTCTTGATCTCCGCCTCAAGCTCCGGCGCGGTCACCGTATCCAGACGCCCTTTTAATTTCATCGTAACCTCTAATCCCTTTTTCTCTCTCGTAATCTCCATGCGATATTTCCCCTCCATTTTGAAACGTATCTATCCTTCTGCACAGCTTTCCGTTTACATTTTCAATTTATAACTAAATCTATAAGTATGCAATAGTATATCATAATCTCTTCTTTCTTCTTTAACCACTTGCGCCGGATAGCGTCCTCTTGCGCCCGCAGGCAATGAGAAAATAGGCGAAAGCCGCCCTTAAACCCGTTCCCACAAAAGCAGATTGTTTTCAAAATATGCGTTCAACCTGCCGGTATCCTTCAGCCACGCAAGATAAGAACGGACGGTACTCCCGACCAAAACATATTGTTCAAAATTCATGGTAAGGGAATACGCGGCAAACAGCTTTTGGAGAATGCTCTCAAAACAAAGCGGCTCCCCGCAGAGGGTAAGGATCCTGTCCGCGATCTCCCATACCTTTTCTATGTTGTACTGCGCCAGCTCCGCGATATCCTTTGCCGCGTCCGCATGGGCAGGGACGAACATTTCAGCCTTCAGCGTTTTTACCATTTCCAGCGTCTTTATATAGGCCGCTACATCGTAAATAAAACTGATCCGATATTTATCCAGCGTTTCGCGGCTCGAAAGGCAGTCCGCGAGATAAACGATATCATCCGGCGTCCGGAATCCTACCATATCAAAGAAGTGCCCCGGCAGGCTGATGATCTCAAAGCCTTCCGGCAGGACATCCTTTGTCAGATATTCGGCATCGCTTTCCTGCGCCAGCAGAAATTTATGCCGCAGATCGCTGCAGGGATATGCGCCGTACAAAAAAGCCGGTTCCAGAATCGGGTGCCTTGTAAGATCGCAGTCTATCCCCGGCGCATAGATCCTGCATCCCGTCTGCCCCTGAAGATACCGGTTCCCGCCGATATGGTCGGCGTTGGAATGCGTATTATATATGGCCGTGAGCGTCCAGCCGTGGGCGTCCAATATCTGCCGGACTTTGCGTCCGGCATCCTTATCGTTGCCGCTGTCGATCAGGCAGACCTCTTTATCGTTTAGCCTTACAAGCCCGATCTTGGCCGGGCTCTGAATATAATAACTCATTTCTGACAGTTGTATCAATTCGTACATGGTATTTTTCCTCTTTTTGTTTCATTTGCCTTTCTGCGCTGGATCAGACGTGCGGTTTGTTTCTTCTGTAAGGGTATGGTGATTCTTTTTTCAGCTTGGATTTGTGCGCCATACACTTTTACATTATTCGCAAACGAACGGGTCAAATGGAAAGCCGATAATGAAGTTTGAATACCATACATTTTTACATCATTCTCAAACCGGCTTCCTAAGCTCCACGTCAAGCCGGAGTTTGAGTACCATACATTTTTACATCATTCTCAAACACAGGATCGCAGTTGACCCTTAGTGATAGGTTTGAGTACCATACATTTTTACATCATTCTCAAACCGTTGAAATCTTCAATGTTGCGGCAGAATGGTTTGAGTACCATACATTTTTACATCATTCTCAAACTCGGTCGGGGCGTCGGTTCCGCTCTGCGAGGTTTGAGTACCATACATTTTTACATCATTCTCAAACAGTTGCTATCCATCAGAGCTTGGATCACAGTTTGAGTACCATACATTTTTACATCATTCTCAAACCATAGTACACAACGATATCTCCAAAATAGCGTTTGAGTACCATACATTTTTACATCATTCTCAAACACGCAAAAAGCTTTAATGAGAAAGCGTTCGGTTTGAGTACCATACATTTTTACATCATTCTCAAACGGACGCACCGTTTTCTGTAATGTTTGCCGAGTTTGAGTACCATACATTTTTACATCATTCTCAAACTATGCAGGAGGCATGAAGAATGGAATATAGTTTGAGTACCATACATTTTTACATCATTCTCAAACAAAAGACTGTACGCAAAGGGAAGTCTCACGGTTTGAGTACCATACATTTTTACATCATTCTCAAACAAGAAGAGAGCTTAGAGGGCGCAAAGCACTGTTTGAGTACCATACATTTTTACATCATTCTCAAACAAGCCCCGTTTGTTATTGAGTCATAGACGGGTTTGAGTACCATACATTTTTACATCATTCTCAAACAGGCATTATGGAAATATGGGCAGAAAGAAGTTTGAGTACCATACATTTTTACATCATTCTCAAACCCCTCGTATCGCTCACGGCTCAGGGCCTTGGTTTGAGTACCATACATTTTTACATCATTCTCAAACATATCAAAGCCTTATAACGCACAGGTATTGGTTTGAGTACCATACATTTTTACATCATTCTCAAACGTATTCTGTACACGAATAGCAGAGAGACGTGTTTGAGTACCATACATTTTTACATCATTCTCAAACCTCAAATTCAAAAATGACATGCCATCATTCACATAAAATTCGGTACTCAAACTGGCATATTATATTTCACAGCCGTCTATATCGATTATATATTGCTTCAGCCGATCTGAAAAGCCTCTTTGCTGATTTTCCAATAGCAACAACGCGCATTCATTGTAGGCGGCTGTCTCGATCAGTCGGCCGACCTGATCCCGTTCCAGATAACTGCCTATATTGACCAAAACGATCAATTTTTTATTCAACAGTTCCGTAACGGCTTTTATATATAAGCTGAGCCGTTCACAAAGATCCTCTCCATAGTTTTCCAACTTCACGTCCAACGCTTTAAAGAGGGCAGACATTTCCGGCTCTGGATCCATTTCCAGTATATGAGGGCTCCTATGCTCTAGCTGGAAAATATATTCCTGCAATTTACTTTGCAGCTCCTGCGTCATTAGATACATTTCTTCTCCATACGCCAAAGAGGTCAATTCCCCGTATAATTTATTCAGTATTCTTTTATCGTCGAGACGCGACGCAAAAGGATTGGAAATGATTTCTACATTTTTTTGGATATCCAGTTCCTTGTCACCGTCCGATAATACGAATCCTCCCGTTCCTCCCTCCGACTGCATATAGAGCTGCTGTATGTATCTGGCGAACAGCCGCGGCGATTCAATAATCCATTCGCAGCCTTTCCCCTGCTCAAATATGAGCGTTCTTTCCACATCGACATGCGCTAATTTCAAAGGATCACCAACCTTTCATCGCTGTCCAGCACTTCGCTCCTGCTTTCTCCGACTATAAAATCCATCTTGGCATATTGTTTTTCCGTCACGGTAAGCAGCTGTACCAATCCTTCCGGCGGACTGTTCTTGCGAATGTTATCCACGATTCCCATAACGGCCGTCCCATTCAAGGCCAGTTTGCAATAGACCGATTCCTGAAGCATTAAAAATCCGCTTTTTAGAAGCAGTTTCCGAAATTTTGCGTACGCCCGTCTCTGCTCGCCTGTCACGACTGGCAGGTCAAAAAACACCAATACTCTCATAAATCTATAACTCAATCTGATAAAACCGGATCATGGAGCTGTCAGACTCATTTAATGCGTCGAATACGCTTTTGCAGTATATCCTGACCGCATTGTTGACATACTGCACCTTTCCGTCGATCCTGACTTCATGGTTCAAAACATTTACAAGCCGCATTTTCTCTTTCTGCTCAAAATCCTGCAAGGACATCTTTAATACCTCCTGATCCACCAGAATACGGAAAGGCTCCATAAGATCGGAGGCAAGATTAAACTGGTTAAACATGTTGTCGTGGAACAATCCCAGTTGTGTGATATACCCGTTTGCAGCGATCTCTCTTGTAAACGCAGATAATACAATTGAATAGCCATAATTCAGCGCAGCATTTATAGGATTGTCCAAAGTACGGGTAAAATCCAACCCAAACAGAGCGTTAAAATACACTTTGGCCGCATGTCCTTCCCTGTTTGATTCATCGTTTAATCGTATCTCTCTCAGATACCCGTCCAGCAGCCTTGATTCTTCCTTTCCCAAATATTCCAACAGTTCCTTTTGCTTTCGGATCTTCTCCGTCACAATCTCCGTCCACACCGTCTCTTTGATATTCCGGCTCCACTGAATCTGCTTTCTTACTTTACTGCTGGTATCGTGACTTCCATAATAACTGAGTAATTCAGAGGACGGATTACGCTTTTCATCGCAGAATATCACCTTTACTTTCTTCTTAGAGAACTCTGAAAGCAGTGCCGACGTAACCGATACCGCGGGAGATTCTATCAACAGCGTGGATATTTCTCCCAGATGTATTTTGGTTGTCTCTTCGCTCCTCACCACCATATATCCAAGCTGATAATCCAGCTTAGCCCGTTTGGAAATCACGACGATCCGCCAGCTCATATGCTTTTTAAATCAATCTCCTGCCGGTATATTCCCGTCGGAGACTGATTTATGATAGAGATCTGCCCGTACCCGCTTATATTAATATTCAGGTGCAAGATCCCCGCTTGTGCCGGCCCGCCGATCAGCTTGAGGTTGGCCGCGCCGCTCTGGCACTGGAACATATGCAATATCTCGCTCAGCACGACACACTGCTCTTCCATACACAGACTGGCAAATTTTTCCCGTTTGGCCGCCAGCGTCTCTTCCTGCGCGCTCAGCCGCACATGATAAACCGTATTCTTTATCTTGTCCAAAAATACATCGTATAAATGCAGAAGCTCTTCCTGCCGCAGATCATCATGCGCTACGATCTTTACCGACTTATTTTCTTTGTACCTCTGGACATATTTGAGCGCTTTCTTTAATATCCGTTCCTCCTGCCGACCAAGAAGCAACTGCTCCGCTCCTCTAAACAATAATTGATTTCCTGTTCTTCCCGTCAGCCACATACGAAAGCCGTCTACTTGAAATAACGTATCCGTCTTGATCCTGCTTAGCAGGATCCTCGGAGCTTTTAAATTTCTCGTTTCCGCAAAATACTGCAGCGCCGCAGCCTCGTTTTTTTCAATCTGAGTATGCAGATGAAGCGGCACATATTCTATCGTTCTGATCTTTCTGCCCTTTTTATCCTCGGATTCGAGGAGCATAAAATAAGTCCCTGTCTCCTTGTTATAGCCGCCGTATTTTTTAAGATCGCGTAGCCGCTCATCGCTGCCTTTGACCGGCACCTGTCCTTTCCCTTTTTTCATCAGCTGCTGGTCAAAAAGGGCTCCCTTGACCTGATAGCTTCTTCGCGTCACCAAAATATCATTTCTATCCAGCATGGTCCTTACCGTTCGTATCGTTCCGTCTTTTCCAGCCCTCCACGCCAGCTCCCCATCTCTTGCAATATCTCTGTCAGATGTAAACATCTTTTTCAGGTTATAGCTTCTTCCGGGATTTTCCCGCACATACCAAGCGGCATTTTTTGTAAATTTCGTATAATAAGTATTCCCGACCACAATATTTAAGTAAGCGTCTTTGGCATGATGAAGATCATTCATCTCCCGCACTTTTATAAAGTCAAAGTCCTGTCGAAACTGCGATACCGTTTTGGCTTTCACATATACGATCTCCGTATCCGGCAGTATCTGTTTTAGAATAGCCGCTGCCACCTTCGTGCTCTGACGCGTCTCAACAAGCTGTCTTGCGATAAAACCTGCTAATTCATCCGGCGTAAACTCTGTCGCTCGTGTCAGCCGCTCATATTTCTCCTTTGAGATAAATCCACCCTCTAACAGGGATTGCCAGAACGGTCTCATCTTCTCTCTGATCTCGATCGGAAGCGGATAGTTGTCCGTCTTTTCGGCATTATACGTTTTTTTCACCAACACCCTGTTGTCTAAGCTGTCGTCCATCACTTTGGACTGCGGATAAATGTGATCAATATCATATTGATTATTATCCCAAAGATCCTCTAAACGGATTCTCTCGCCGGAATACATACAGCGGCCCTTTTGGGTATAATACAGATAGAGCTTGTCGCTCCGCAGCTGATGTTCCTCTGTAGTGTCCAGCTCATCAAGCCATTCCCGCTCCTGCGCCTTACATGCTCGATACAACTCCATGAGTTGGAGTTTACGGGATCGTGTTCTCTCATTCCCGCTTTTTTCCCGAGCCATCTCTATAAACACTCTTTTGGGATCGCCTTTCATCACTTTGCGCAGCTCTTCCACGATCCGTATGGTCTGCCATACCTGCCTCCTTACCGCGGGCGATACGTTCGCGGATTCCACAAGGGAATAGGAAATATCTCCTATCTGTATTTTCTCGTTTTCTTTTTCTATTGCCTCGGCAAAACCGTATTTTTCACTCAATATCTGCATAAGGTTATCATTGGTCTCCCAAAGAGCCTGCATGATACTCCATACCTCCCCCGTCGTTGGAGAAGGCGCTGTGATCCTCTCGAGAAATCTTTCCGACAAACGTCCCCAGCCCGTATAGGAGAGCGAGCACAGACCCTTTTTCTGTGCCGCGGATAATTGCGGATACAGCTTTTCAAGCCGGCTGGCCAATAGTTTTTTATCTTCTCCAAACAGTGTGATATTCAGGATGATCTTTTCTCTTTCTTCCTGACTCAATAAGCAGCCGGTCAGCTTTTCCTTAAAATCATGATAAGCGGTCAGGCTTCCCTTAAAATCGCCGTCAATCCCTGTTATATCGGCGGTTTTCTCTATGATCCCCTCCTGCACCAGATAATCGCGCAGTTTTTTCTGCGTTACTTTTCTGTAGCGCTGGAACAGTTGTTCATAAATCTGCTGCTTTAATTCCACGCTGATCGGCGATCCATTGATCCGCAGATTGTTTAGTTCGTTTAAAACTACAAATTTACTGTAAAGCATGGAATTTTTAGGTAGCACATCTTCCTCTGGCAGATAGGTGCATTTATTTGTCATTCTCCTGATAAATCGTTCCGCACTAGCCTGCGTATCAACGATATCCTGAAAATTCCACGGATAAATCTTTCCTGCAGATTTTCTCTGCATCCAATTAGTCGCGCGTTCCCCTTTCATGATCCCGTTGAGCGGACCCACATAATACGGGATACGGAACAAAAAGAGGCTTTTGATCTTTTCTTCATTCTCCCGCAAAAGCGGTACTCTGTCCTTCAGATTATCCAGAATCCTGCACAGCTCATAAAAATGTATCTGCTGCGGAATCACGCCGTTATCTTTTGTCACCTGTCTGGGCAGAAAAGTCCCTTTTTCTATCTCGGATTCTATATAGGACGCCTTATTGTCTCCAGAAATCTTTTGCAGCACTTCCTTTTTCAAAAACGCATAAAACTCTTCCTTGCTACACTGTTTTCCCTTTCTCTCCTGCTTTTTGCCATTCTTTTTGGTCATGCCGATATAAGCGCTGTAATTTGCCGTTTTTTCATCCGTATCGACGAAAACCCGCCTGTAGATATCACGGCCCAGATTCTCCCGTATGAGCCCTTTCAGATACCGCAGATCTTCCTTATGTTTTTCATAAACGGATATCTTTGCGTCGGAAAGATAGGTATGATCGCCCAGAATATCCGCCAGAACGGCCCAGTCGTAAATCGCTTTTGCCTGCGCGATAATAACAAACCGCTCTCCCAGCTCTTCCTCCACTACCGCCTGATATTCGTCATAAGAGCTCTCGGAAAAAGATATTTTCGGCCGCTCTAAATCGTCTAATCCGTCGTCTCCGTAAATATCCTTTAAAGCCACTTTCCCGCCGCACAGCAGCGTGACGACCGCCTTTTCACATGCCGTACCCGCTCCTAAGATCTTAGTCAGTCTCGCCTTTTTTCCAGACTTCGTCAGCGTACGATCCCTTAACGTTTCCTCCGTCATCGCAACCTGTTCCTCGTCAGGCGCAATCTTAAAATCCAGTTCCTCATCCTGTACGCTCTGTATAAACTGCCTAAAATTGTCTTTGAACTGCCGGACGCTCTCCATATTTCCGGCAAATAAAAAATGTCCCCTGTGCTTGATCAAATGATGGAGCGCCAGATAGATCAAACGGATATCCGGTGTCTTATCGGTCTGCATCAGATACTTACGCAAATGGTAAACGGTCGGAAACTGCCTATGATAATCTTTATCCGTATAATTCTTATCTGTAAACAACGCATAGGGAAGCTGCGGGCACGCATGATCTGCATCCCTTTTGTCCTCCGGCGCATAGCGGCTTTCTTTCATACGCAGATAAAATCCCGGATCCACCTTGTCGATCTCCTGTGCGAAAATCTCCTGCAGCAGACCTATTCTCCAGTTTCTCCTGTAAAGCCTCCGCCTTGCCGTCCGATACAGCCTTCTTTCTTCCGCGGTATTGGCGCTCTCAAACAGCCTTACTCCCCACAAAGCGTTTCCGTGCTTCCTGACGACCTCGTACCGATTGTCCGTGACCGCCCAGCCAAGCGAGCCCGTACCCAGATCCAGTCCCAGAAAATATCCGTTCTTTCTTTTGTTTTCCATATTATTCTCCATCATTTCTTGGCAATCAATTAACAGTTACTTTATTTTACCACCCTGCTGGCATTTTTACCACCTTATCGGCAGGACGAATTTAAAATACTTCGTTTTTCATGACTCGCTCCCATCTGGCAGAAAACAAAAAACCTGCTGACGCAGGTTTTTTGTTTCACTCACTGTGAGCCATTCATGGCGGTTTGAATAAATCTTTATTTGAACTTATGATGTAAATTTAGTATGGCACTAAACTTGTTTTTATTATATGACGCCGCTTTAAAAGATGCAAGATATTTTTCTCGCTTTTTTTTTACACCCGCTTTTTTACACGATCCCCTGCGCGGTCATGGCATTGGCATCGGAAAGCCATATTTCAGCCGGATTCTGCGGATTTTGTAACCTCTGTGTAACCTGCTATTTTCTGATAATTCAGTTTTTATCCCGTTATCTTCCCCTCTTTCTATGGGGTGCCTGAATCATATCAGATTCTTTATTTTCATTTCCTGTGCCTTCACTGAAATTGCTTTCACGAAAATGCCTGATAAATCCATCTACATTTTTATCATTGATTTCCCCTCCATATTGTTCTATTGCTTTCAAAGCCGCCTGTCTGTT
Organism: uncultured Lachnospiraceae bacterium; assembly: GCA_947626715.1. Taxonomy (GTDB): domain Bacteria; phylum Bacillota; class Clostridia; order Lachnospirales; family Lachnospiraceae; genus VSOB01. The sequence goes on from CANQTG010000042.1 coordinate 9,328, forward strand.
GACCTTTTCCTCACTTTGCATACTGTAAAACAACTCTTCCAGATCCCGGCAGTCAAAAATATCTTTTAATCTCTCTGCGACTTTTACCGGCATTCCCTCGCCATATAATTTTTGATAGGCATCCTCCACCAGCGACAGGTTCATGTCCCTTCCCATTTCCTGATGCTCATTGATAATACCTACTATATCTGACAAATCATGCTTATAGGTTCTATCAGCCCTTGCCTTCATTGCTATGAGATATTCTGCTGAAACAGTTCTTATATTCAGGCAGTTACAGAATCTTTTATAAAAACGACTGCACTCTATCAGCTTTTCGCTATAAGAAGAAGTATTTCGGAAATCATCATTTAACCAGCCTGTTTGCAGACCGTTTTCATCGCCTATTCTGTTTATGATCTCTCTCATGGATGAGGAAGCTCTTATAATACTGTCAATATCGGTTGTAGAATCTCTGAAATTATAATTCATAACTACAGAGGCGCCGCCTGCGATTATGATCTCTGCCTCAGGACCTGTCCTGTTTGCTTTTTTATATTCTCTTGCCACCAGATACAGGTAATGATCAATATTGGAGCGGTTAAAGTCAAACAATATCCTCAATACTCCTCTCTATAATATTATGCCGAAAGAAAAAAGCTCCGCACGCATCCTGACTGCATACCGCAGCCGCCTCATCTCTGTTTTTATGACTGTGTTCCATCTTATCCATCATGACCACTTCCAGCGGATATAATGTTTTTTCCAGCTTATATGTCCTCAGTCTGGTAAATCCGTCGAAAAAGGGGACATGATTCTTCCATGAAATATAATCGATCATTGCCAGCGCATACAACGCTTTTGCATATTCATTCCGATTCCATAATACCATCACAAGATTGCTCTTCATTACCTTACTGATAAAGTGATAGTCTCCGTCAAAATGGTACATATGACATATTTCAGAACGAAATGTCTCATAAGACAATTCTTTATATAACAGCCGAATCAGCCGCACATCATACTCTTTTCTAACCCCCATAATCTTTTAGCCTCCCAGTTCCCGATCCCCATCATAAAGTCCATGCATATATGCCCAATATGCCGTTTCTTCGCTGATATGATGTTCTTCTGCAATACGCTGTACTTCTTTTACTATCATTTTGGCCACAAATTTTTGCTGTATTGGTGTCAGATTCTCCATGTTCGTTTTCCTACTATATTCAAATGCCCGCATATATTTCCCTCCCTCTCTGCCTTTTTAATTGTTTTGGCAAGCGCCAGTTCTTTGATATTATGTGCATCACAACCATGTATCACGTCTTCTTCAGGCACTTTTTCCCAAAATTCAGAGCGATAATACAAAGGCTGCTGCATAGAACAAAAATTCTTTTCCAAAAGCACATTCCTTTCCCGAGCAAGATCAATGATCTCTCCCGCCAGTTTCGGCATCTCCGTCGTCCATGTCTCTTCCTGATACCGGAATATTCTATCCGGATGTGCTACAGCATTAAACAGTCCTGTTTTAATCCCTGTGCAAATCACTTCGGACAATCCCCGATATTCTTTTGATCTATCCGACAGATTAAAACTATAATAACCTTTATAAATCTCAAAAAAGTGCTGCCCTATCGTCTCCGCCTCTACGCTTGAAATATTGAAGCTATGATCTCATCAATATACAGATGATATTTACGATATCCACCGCCATTTAAGAGGCTTTATTTTATTGCTTATAGTTTATAAAATATAAATTCAAATGTTTATTCTTAGTATTATACCATATTCTCCATGCTTCAGAAAGAAGAAAGCATGAAAACAATCCCTTTCGATATTCAATAAAAACTTGGTATGCGCCTTATGACGTGTTAGGATATTGAAAGGGGAAAGCCTGAGAAACGGCCTGCCCTTATAATGTAGCTTAAACCCTATACTGAGTCAGCCGTCACTATTGCAGTAGTGGCGGCTATTTTCGTTTCCCTGTGAAAATTGTATAACACAATCCTACAAAGGCAATTCCGACAATAAGAAACCCCGAAAGCATGTCGCCTTCGGGGTTTTCTCATTTTTTTACACGATCCCCTGTGCGGTCATGGCATCCGCGACCTTTAAAAAGCCCGCGATATTCGCGCCCGCTACATAATTGCCTTCCATATGATATTTCTTTGCCGCTTCGTCCAGATTATGGAAGATATTGACCATGATATTCTTTAATTTGCCGTCCACCTCTTCAAACGTCCAGCTCAGGCGTTCGCTGTTCTGGCTCATTTCCAGCGCGGAGGTCGCTACGCCGCCCGCATTCGCCGCCTTGCCCGGCGCGAAGAGCACGCCGTTTTTCTGTAAATATTCGGTCGCTTCGATCGTGGTAGGCATATTTGCGCCCTCTGCCACTGCGATACAGCCGTTTGCGACCAGCTCCTTTGCATCGTCCAGATGGAGCTCGTTCTGTGTCGCGCAGGGAAGCGCAACATCGCACTTGATACTCCATACGCCGCGTCCCTCATGATACTCCGCGCTCGGTCTTGCCGCCGCGTATTCTGTCAGTCTTGCGCGCTTTACTTCCTTTACTTCCTTTAACAGAGCCACGTCAATCCCCTCTTTATCATAGACCCAGCCCGTTGAATCGGATACCGTTACGACCTTCGCCCCTAGCTGCTGCGCCTTCTGCACCGCATAGATCGCTACGTTCCCGGAGCCTGAAACGACTACCGTCTTTCCTTTGATATCATGTCCGTTGCACTTTAACATTTCTTCCGTCAAATAAAGCAGTCCGTAGCCCGTCGCTTCCGTTCTTGCCAAAGAACCGCCGTAGGACAGCCCCTTACCGGTCAGCACGCCTTCGTATACGCCGCGGATCCTCTTATACTGCCCAAACATATAACCGATCTCTCTTGCGCCTGTTCCGATATCGCCCGCAGGCACATCGGTATCGGCCCCTATGTATTTGCTCAGCTCTGTCATAAAGCTCTGACAAAATGCCATGATCTCTCTGTCGGATTTCCCTTTGGGGTCAAAATCCGAACCGCCCTTGCCTCCGCCGATCGGAAGCCCCGTCAGGGAATTTTTGAAGATCTGTTCAAATCCGAGGAATTTGATGATCCCCAGATTTACGGACGGATGGAGACGAAGCCCTCCCTTATAAGGCCCGATCGCGCTGTTGAACTGTACGCGGAACGCATTATTTACATGAACCTGCCCGTTGTCGTCAACCCACGGAACACGGAACAGAAGCTGTCTTTCCGGCGTTACCAATCTCTCCAGCAAAGCGTCTTTCCTGTATGCTTCCTCGTTCTCCTCTATCACCACACGAAGAGATTCGAGCACCTCTTTAACCGCCTGATGAAATTCCGGCTGGGCGGGATTTTTCTCCACCACAAGATCAATCACTTCATCAACATATGACATTTCCATATCCTCCTTCATTCTAATAGGCATACTTTTATGCAGATACATGTAGTATTATATAACGCACAAACGGCTCTGACAAGCACTTTATTAGACTGCATTGCAAAAGTTTTATAAAAATTTACGCAGCTGCCTGATATTCTGCTCTTCAAAATCCATGAACTCGCGCGCGATCTCCAGCGCCTCTTCCCCCGCATTTTCATATTTATGCAGAGACTGGCACAATTTACTGATCTTTTTACTGCTTTCCTGAATGACCAGCTCCGCGATATGGCTCGTGCTCGTATTGAAAAGCGTGCCGGTATGCAGCCCGCCCGCGACCATCATTCCCTCTACTACATTGGCCTTCGCGGGTTCTATATGGGCCGAAAGCAGCCTGCCCGCCGCCTGATTGCGAAGCTCCGAATACTTCAGGGACTGCCTTGATAACTGCAGCGCCAGCGCGTCGTCATATATCTTATCCGAGACCGTATCTACGGCTTTCATCGCAAGCTCCGCATTTTTCTGCACGTTGCGGAGCATTTGGATATCTTCCCTTCTCATAGTATCACCATACCTTTTTTCTTACAGGATTTCCAAAACGCTGTTCTTTATACCCATGCAGGCGGCATTCTTTTTTGTATCCGACAAATACGCTCTTTTTCTATCCGCCGGATATGCTTCAAAAGGAAAGCCGTTCATGATCGTTTTTTAACGGCAAAAAAACTGCCGCAAAGAAAGCCTCCCATCTGTCATGCTTCCTTTGCGGCAGTCCTGCCGCTCGTCTTTCTCCGCGCCTCTGCGCCGCAGATAAGCTCTTATTCCACAAACTCTGTCTTTACATATCCTGTCTTGCCCTTATATTTGACCTTACACCAGCCGTCCGCCTGCTCCATTATGCATTCCAGCTGTTCGCCTTTATAGATCACGCCGAGCCGTTCGCCGTTCTCGCTTGCAGATGCCCGAACATTTACCGTCGTTTTGGCAGTAACCTTGCCGTCTGCGCCTACAGAACCCGCCGTATTCCCCGTACTTTCCGATCCCGTCTGCGTCTCAGGCTCAGTCTGCGCCGCTTCGCCATTCTGCGCGCTCTCCTGCCCTTCTACGATATTGACGATGTCCTGAAGATATTCCGACTTGATAAAGGCTTCCTGCCCTTCAAACTCGATCTTGCTCCATCCGTTCTCCCTTTTCTCGATCAGCGGAAGTCTCGTGCCCTTCTCGGCCTTGCCCAGCTTATCGGCAAGCTCGCTGTCGGAGCTTCTTACATTCACCGTGTCGGTCGTCTCCACTTCCGTCACTTTCCCCTTGACCGTATCTTCTTCCTGTGCCGGGGTCTCCTGCGTCTCGGACTCGTCCTGCGCCGCGCTTTCGTCCTCTGACGCGCCGCTCTGACCGATCTGCTCCTGCGCCATCGCCAACGATACCTCGTCTGCGATCTGCGTAGGGAAGGAATCCATCATTTCTCCGAGCTTTTCATCCTCTGCGACCGCCTCATTGTATTTTGCCTGCACGGTATTGCACAGATTCTCAATGTCGTCCTGCGCGCACAGCTCCTGAAGATAATTAAATTCATTGGCGTCTATATCGCCCTCATAAATATAATATCCGCCCTGTTCATTCTGGTAAACGACATAAGTATTCAGCGCGGGCGCCGCAGTCTCGATATCATAAAATTTAGCCTCGTTATAAACGTAAACAAGGTAGGAATTTTCCACCATGCCCGGCTTCGTATAGCATATGATATTGTCGTATCGTTCAATATAATCGCTCTTCTTTTTGATCGTCAGAGCGTCGGAATCCTTCAGGTACAGATTGATCTGCCGCAGCGTTTCCTCGTCATAATCCGCTAACGCCTTATAGTACCTCTCCATCATTTCATTGATCGGAGCGACCGCGTTTTCTCCTAACGGCACTTCCGCTGCCGGCGTCACTTCCGCCGTTTCCTTTTGTGCCTGCGCTTCCTCTGCGCCTTCTTTATCCCCTGTCTTTTTCCCAGAAAATATCGCTATGCATACCGCTAAAAGCACCAGAACAAGAGCGGCCGCCGGAATGAATATCTTTTTATGAGAAACGATCAATTCCGTACACGTTCTTACTAATTCCGCGGCCTTTTCCTTCCACTGCTTTCCGCTGTCTGAATTTGAACTCATAATCCTTCTGTCCTCATTTTCTATCAGAGCGATGTAATGCACCCGACAGGAATCGAACCTGCATTAAAGGCGTCGGAGGCCTTCGTTCTATCCGTTAGACTACGGGTGCAGCTGCAAGATATTACAAAATTATTACATCACTCTGGCATATCATAACACAACTGATAGGAATTGTCCAGTATCTATCTCATGGATTCTCGATTTCTTTATAAAACTTTTATCAAATCATTATCTTTACAATCAATAGATGAGTCGGAAATTAATGACGAATCCCATTTTTGTTAAATGTCTTTTAAGCGCAGCTTCTCATTTTCTCCAACCGTCTTTATTACTGCCGGTTTCATAACTCAATGGAGAAATATGCGGGTACTCATCAATAGAACTTTGATATTTTAACGCCCATGCCTTTTGAGGAACATAGAGCAGGGATTCAAATTCCATGTTCCACACATTTTTTTCCTTTCCCCGTTTGACTTTTTCATAATAAGCCGGCCCGTTTATCAAAGCAACACATCTGGAATATAAAAATGTATCGTCACACATCTGCGGGTCGACTTTTTCGCATTGTTCCGCCAGCTTTTCCGTATCTAAATGATATAACAGTTCCGTCATCAAATCATCAAATTCAAAAATAATATGGTCGTCCTGCTCCGAGAGATATTGAATGACTGGTTTGAGCACCTTATCATCATCGCCCTCTTTTTCCCAATCACACAACTCCATTGTAGTCCAAAAGAAATCGTATTTTCCAATCATAGTGTTTCTGCGCCTCCTGAAAATCCTAATTGGGATTTCATAAAATCCTAAATTAATAGTAGGCAGGTTTGCCCTTAAACTTTTCTCTGCGTTATATCCTTTTCCCTGCGTTATGAGCTCTCCCAAAGGCAAAATATATTTCATGATTTGGCATACAGCAAGCCTTGAAAACGGGGTCTCTCTTGTATCAAAGTCAGTTACTTCACTGCAAATCCAGTCATCATTATTGATATCAAACTTTAATTTGTCATAGCTCGTAAGTTATCACAAAAATGCTTGCATTTATTTGTGATAACCTTAGAACTATGATTTATTGTTTTGATATCGCCATATTACATCTGCTCCATAGCTCATCTTTATATTTGAATATGTCTCTTTCAACACGTCTCTCAACAAAACCTATACTTTCATAGCAGCGTTTTGCCTTTGTGTTTTCATTGAAAACATTCAGCTCTACCAATTCGACACCTGTTATTTCAAATGCATACCGTAAGGCAAGCTGTATCATTTCTCTGCCATAACCCTTATCACGCAGTTTATCATCCACAATCACAGACGCCAGAAAGCCCTCGTTGCTCCCCGTATTCACGGAATAATTGAAAAATCCTATCGAATTGCCACAGTCATCCGTCGCCACAAAAGCGTTAGCTATCCAACGCTCCATAATATCTTTCAAAGAGTCATGAAATGATTCCCACATGAGAGGATAAGGAAAATTGTTCGCGCACCATAGCGCATGATCTCTTTCATTATCGATCCATTTTGCTACATAATTAAAATCCCTATTTGCTATGTAAGGCTGCAGTCTCATATAAATAGTTCTCCGAATCCCGATTTGTCCGTATCCCAACTCATTTCTTCGATACCTTTTCAGGTACTTTTATATCTGTTTTATGCTTTTTTAATCCATCTTTTTTCGCATACTATTGATATTATCCCAAAACCCTTAAAAATTTTAAAGCAAAATAGAAGCGTTGGAAATTCGATGGTTTAATCAACAACGATTATACTGGCTGCAGTTCTTTTTCCAATTCAAGTACCTGCTCCAACGTAAGTCCAGAATACATCGCAATATCCTCTAAGGACAGTTTATTCGATTTTATCATTCTCGTCGCTACAGAAATGGCTCTTTTCCTATCTCCCTCGTCATATCCCTGCTCATATTTTTCCTGATAATTCATCTGCAAAGTCATATAATCTAACCTCCATTTCTCATTCTTTCTGACAGACTGTACTGCCTCAGCCAACTCTCTGGTAAAATCATCCTCCGGCTCCTTCCCATCAATAAAATCAAGCAGCTTTTTCATCTCCGGTGTGACATCATCCATAGTACCTTTTGTATTTAAAATAATCTTCGTCGTATCATCACCAAGACCTAATTCCAGATCCTGAAGGCAGCGGTTCTCAAATGTATAAATATGCCGCCCTTCACCAAATAAATCAAACGTACAGACAAATATGACAAAACTTCGTTTCAAATCTTTGTAGTTTTCTCCCTTTTCCAAGATATTCAAATCAATCATACCCTGATAATATCTTGTTCTCTTCGGAAGATTCCTATTCTCCGCCGTCTGCATTTCAATATTGTAAACCGTATTCTTTCCATCTTCCACATAGATATCAAGACGGACACTTTTTGCATCTGACGAGATATCAATTGTCTCCTGCGATTTCGGGTATTCAATACGGGATATTTTTATTCCAAGAACCCGTTCCAAAAATGGTTTGCAAAACTTCGGATTTCTCATGACAACACCAAACATGAAATCATCCTTTATTTGCAGTTCCTCAAAAGCTTTCTCGATCATAATATTCATTTCCTTACCTTAATTATAATATGTGTCTGTATAGTTGGCAAGGAAGGCTTTTGCTGCCTTTCCACCCCATATAACTTACAATAACTAATCCGTTATGTTAGTTATTGCTTCATTTCTTGGGATATCATATCTATCGAAATTCCACAACATCTGCAAAATCTTTTCTTGGTCTTGGCGCAAGAATTTCATTGGCAATCCCCAAAGAAATAGCTCCCACCAACTGTCCTTTTATACCAATAAAATCCACTAATTCGTTGTACGCAAAACAAGTATTTGCTATCCACAATGTACCGTATCCTAACTCTGCTGCTGTTAATAATATATTCTGGACAGAAGCGCCGATTGACAAGGTATCGCAGATTTCTGTCACCCTGCCATCTGTATCTATTTCAACATATGGCGATGTTCCGTTTGTATTTTCAATGATAATCAGCACAGGTGCTTCCCTCATTATTCTTAATGTATTAAAAGCGTCCGGTAAACCGTATTGTGAATTTGGAAGCAGTTTATCCCTATCGCGCTCCCTTATCAGCCCGGATTCCATACACTCTAACAGATTATCTTTTTTGCCGCCTGTATATACATAATACTTCCAAGGCTGCCTGTTTTTTGCAGACGGAGCATAGATCCCCGCTTTCAGTATCTGTTCTATATCTTTTTTACTAACATCTTTCTCTTTATATTTTCGTATGCTTCTTCTCTCTATTATTTCTTTCAAGATTGTTTCTCCTCTGACAACTCCCGACTTGTTCGCCGACATGATACCATGACTTCTAAATTCGAAAAAACCTCATTCCAAAATTTATCGAAGCGCCTGCATATACTCTGTTATCACTTTTTCCACTTCGTCTTTTCGTTCTTCCAGTTGGGGAAACAGTCCTGTCGCGGCATTGCCAATCAGATCATACAGAGCGGTAAACCGATAATCGTTTGCCATGAATTTGTCTTTTTCCGCAACGGCGGCTTCGACTTTTTCACGATATGTCGCATCATCAAATGACAAACGGCTGCGAATCAGTTTGTTCTGAGCCGCCGCAATCTCCGGCGTATTCCAGACGCCCGACGGCGTGGCCCAGATACGCTCCATCGCGGCGACCCTTTCGGCTGCCTTTTCTTCCTCTCCGCGTTTATGGTAAATATAGACCTCCAGTCCCCACACATAGAGAATAAAAGACCATACATTATAATTTATTTTGTTGGGTTCGGGTTCCTTGATATGAGAAACTATACATACTTGCATGGCTTCCTCTTCATGCCCGTAGATATAAAGCCAATACGCCAATTCCGATAACGCAGTGGCTGTCGCCATGTTGGTAAGCTCAGATTTTTTTATCAGCTTTTTACAGCGGCTTATGACTTTCTTTTCAGAACAGTTTTTCATAATCTCTTCAAATATTGAACAATCCATAACGACACCCTCCATAGAAACGCCGATTTGCGCCACTCACATCATACCACCATCGCGCTCCCTTTCCTACCACATTTCCATTAAATTTCTTTCTTCCTCCGCTTACTCCTGCTGGCAGTCTGCTGTCCGCTCCCGTTCCGCTTCACACGTTCAAGACCAGCTTGTTACAGGCGGCTGCGCAGCAGGGGACTTTGGAGTTTCTTTTACCCTGTTTTACGCATTCCAGATCTGAAGCGTATCCTTCTCGCGGTCATAATAATAGATCGAATCCGACAATACTTCCTCCCATTCAAGCTGCGTCCTGTTGACCGTATATACCATTTCCGTCAAGTCTGCGCCGTCGAATCCGGTATCGTCCGTGACCAGCAGCAGCTCGTGCACGGAGGAAGGCAGGATATAAATATTCCGCCCCAGTTTCCGCGCCAGATCGCGCAGCACGCCCGGATACAGCATACAGGCCGCTCCAAAAAGCCTTTTTTTATTGCTCAGCACAGAAACGGGCGGATATTCCCCATCTGGCTTGGGATCCGTTTTCCGCGCCTCCCCGCTCTCATTCGGGCGCCCCTGCCATTCCTGCAAAAGCTCCCGCATATCTTTGAGGACTGCGGGCAAAAGAAGAGGCGTATTTTCCTGCGCCCTCCTTAGCAGCTCCTCCTTCTGTACGCCCCATTCGCAGCACAGCTCATGCTTTAGCAGGATCGTTGCATCCCCCAGCGCCTCATGATTCATCTGGCAGTAAAATACGACCGCCATATCCAGAAATTTAATATGAGGCAGCTCTTCCAGCAGCGCTCTGTTATTTTCATAATGGATCAGGCGATAGACGACCCTGTCCTTTGCCTGTTCATAATCCAACAGGAACTGCATATCCACATTTCCCTCTATCTTATGTTTTTCATAGATTTGAATTGTCTTTTGCAATATCCCGCTAAGCGTCTCCCCGTCCAGATATTCCCGATACATCTCTTCCATGTAAACGGTCGGCGAAACATTGGAATCCGCGCATTGGATCGTAATGCCGCAGTATATTGCGCCGTTGTTCTTTTTTACCCGATTGAGCGCGACTTTATAGTCCGCGCCGTAATATTCCGAGATCCCTTTTGTGATCTTCTGCAAAAATGTCTGATATGATGTCATATGTGATTCCTTTCTGAAATGAATAAAGATGTGTTCTGCGAACGCTCCGCGCCCCTTCGCTTTGCGGCCTTCGCCGCATAGCTTCTACGCCCCCACGCCCCTGCGGCTTTCGCCGCCCTGCCTTTTCTCCTCGTATTATAAAGTAGTAGTGTTTATAGACCCTCTCCAAGGTCTGTGTGCTATACTGTTTAAGATACTATGGA
>CANQTG010000043.1 GCA_947626715.1 uncultured Lachnospiraceae bacterium
CCCTCGCCGCCAGCCATGCCGCCGCTTCGCCGGCTCCTGATATGGGCGGGAGCGGGCGAAGCGGCGGCATGGCTGGCGGCGAGGGAGCTTTTGCTGTTTTGGTGCGCGGCGGGGATCGCCCTGTGTCTTTTGCTCCTATGCCTGTATTGCCAGAGGCAGAGCGTTAAGGACGTCCTGCTCCTTGCCATGATCCTGATCGGCTTTAGCGGCTGGGATATCGTGGGACAGATCTGGAAGGGCGGCTGGCCCCTTCCCGATCATATCGAATGGTGGTCTGGCTATTTTCAGCTGCGCTCCAATACGACTGCCCTGTTTTGGGCCTATAATCAGGCAATCCCCTGCTGGCTCATGTCCGCGCTGCTGCTTTTGGAAGAGGATATGCGCAGCTACGGCCTGATCCTAGCGGCCGCGTTATTCTATGCGCCGTTTGGGGCCGCAGGCTCGCTCCTATGCGTATGCGCCCTGATCCTGCGCCATATCCGCGGCGGACATTCGCTGCGGGAGCTGTTTTCCCTGCAAAGCATGATGCCGGTGTGCGCGATCGTACCGATCCTATGGGGATATTACCGCTGTAATGCGGGAATGAATGGGAAGATCAGACTGTGCTGGAACGATTACGGCGGCCTGACAGTGGGGATCGCGGCGACGTGGCTCGTATTCCTCTGTTTGGAAGCGGGGCCCTATGCCGCCGCCGTTATCGGCAGGGAGCGAAAGGAGCCGTTGGTCTATGCGGTCCTGTTGACCCTGATCGTCAATTCGCCCCTTGCCGTCGGGGAAAAGGGCGAGGTCGCCTATCAGCTCAGCGCCGTTATGCCCGCCCTCTTCCTCTTGATGTGCTTAACGGCCAAGACCCTGTTTTGCGCAAGGGAGGAGGGCGCAAGGGGCGCGCGGCGCGCGGGGGCGATCCTGCTGGCGCTGCTTGTCGGCGCGGCCACGCCCGCGGTCGAATACGGGCGCGCCGTGCGGACGATCCGGGAGGAAGGGACGTTATTTGCCGTCGCAGACGAGATGAAAACGCTGGATACAAAAGACGCGCCGCATAATTTTACGGCAGGCGGCATTTCGGAAAATCCTTTTTTCCGTTTTGCGCTGCGGTGAGAAAGGGTGTTTAGGAAACGTATGTATGACAGAGAAGCAGAGGAAGGAACAAGGGCGGCCTGCGAAACGGGGATGAAAGCCGTGATCATGGCGGGCGGGCGAGGGACGCGTATCGCTTCGGTCGCGGGCGATCTGCCCAAACCGATGATACCGGTCGGCGGGAAGCCGGTTCTGGAGCATATCATCAGGTGCCTTGCGTCGCAATCCTATACGGATATCGTGCTCGTGGTTGGATATCTGGGCGATACGATACGGGACTATTTTAAAGACGGCGCGGCGTTCGGCGTTTCCATTACCTATTTCGTGGAACAGATGCCGTTAGGCACGGCCGGGGCGCTCTTTGAAATGCTGCGTCAGGGAACGCTGCGGGAGGACTTCTTCCTTCTAAACGGCGATGTAATGCTGGATATCGACTTTAGGCGTATGGAGACGTATCACAGGGACAAAGGAAGCTGGGCGACCCTTTTTACCCATCCGAACAGCCATCCGCAGGACAGCGCGCTGATCGTCGCAGATGAAACAAAGCGTATCACAAAATGGCTGAATAAGGAGGACGAGCGTTCTTTCTATAAGAACCGCGTCAACGCGGGCGTACATATCATTTCCGTAAAGCTCTTAGAGGGCCTGTCCGTATCGGGCAGGGTAGATCTGGACAGGGACGTGTTAAAGCCGCAGGCGGCGGGCGGAAGGCTGTACGCATACGATTCGCCGGAATATGTCCGGGACATGGGGACGCCGGAACGCTACGCGGCGGTATGCAGGGATTATGAAACGGGCAAGGTCGCGGCCAGAAATCTCAAAAACAGGCAGAAGGCCGTATTTCTGGATCGGGACGGGACGATCAACCGCTTTCGGGGCTTTATCAGGCGGCCTGAGGAGATCGAGCTGATAGAGGGCGCGGCGCGGGCGTTAGCGCAGATCAATCAAAGCGGCTATCTCGCCATCGTCGTGACGAATCAGCCGGTTATCGCCCGGGGAGAGTGCACCATAGAAGAGCTCGAACGGATCCACGAGCGCTTAGAGACGTTGCTCGGGAGAGAGGGCGCGTATCTGGACGATATCTTTTACTGCCCGCACCACCCCGATAAGGGATTTGCAGGGGAACGTCCGCAGTATAAGATACGCTGCGACTGCCGCAAGCCTAAACCGGGACTTTTGCTGCAGGCCGCGCAGCGCTATCATATCGACCTTGTCCGCTCCTATATGGTCGGAGACAGTGAGAGCGATGTATTGGCGGGAGCGGCGGCGGGATGTAAGAGCGTCTATCTCGGGAGCGGCGGCATATCCTGCGAGCCGTGGGCAGTCTTTGGGGATCTGGCGGAGTTTGTCCGAAGCTGTATCATGACAGAAGAGTAAGGGGGGGAACAGGATGGTAATCACACAGACGCCTTTTCGAATGTCCTTTCTGGGCGGCGGGACGGATTATCCTGATTTTTACAAAAAGTACGGAGGAAGCGTGATATCGACGACCTTTGACAAGTACTGTTATGCGACGGTACGTCATCTGCCGCATTTCTTTGATTATACCAATCAGATCACGTACAACATTATCGAGCGGACGAACAGCGTGGACGATATCAGGCACCCGGCGGTCCGCGCCATCATGAAGCTCTTGGATATGCATGAGCTGCGCGTCGTATATGAGGCCGATCTTCCCGCGCGCTCCGGTCTGGGCACCAGCAGCTCCTTTGCGGTGGGCCTTTTGAACGCCTGCTATGCGTTAAAGGGGAAATATGTCGATAAACGCCGTCTGGCCGACGACGCGATCTATGTGGAGCGGGTCTTATGTCAGGAGAGCGGCGGGATTCAGGATCAGATAGCGGCTTCCTTTGGCGGCTTTAACCGCATTGATTTTGACGCGGAGGGCTATACGGTCAACCCGCTGGTCATCAGCAAGGAGCGAAAGCAGCTCTTAAATGACCATCTGATGTTATTTTTTACCGGATTCTCCCGATTTTCCGCGGATATCGCCAAGACGCAGGAGAAGGCGATCGAGGACAGGACGGCGCAGCTGTTGGAAATGAAGGGGCTGGTAGACGAGGCGGAACGGATCTTGACTTCGCGGGGCAGTCTGGATGAGTTCGGCAGGCTGCTGGATTATGCATGGACGTTAAAACGCGGTATCACAAAGGATATCTCCAATCAGTCCATCGACGCCCTGTACCGGCGCGCGATACAGGCGGGCGCTCTGGGCGGCAAGCTGCTGGGAGCGGGCGGCGGCGGATTTTTACTGTTCTATGTGGAAAAGGACAGGCAGCCGCGCGTTTTGGAGGCGCTGGGCAATCTGCTGTACGTGCCGTTTGAATTTGAGGTAGACGGCGCGCGCATTCTCTACTATAAATCGGAGGATTTTGATCTGAGCGGGATAAAGGAAGCGCGCCGGACAAAGGCGGAGGATACCGGAGAGGACATGGAAGAGGATATCGAAGAGGACATCGGGGAAGACATGGAAGTGGGTATCGGGGAGAGGATAGAAACGCTGGATAAAGGGAGCCATTCGGCATAAGGAGGAAAAGGAATGAAGAAAAAAGCATTGATCACAGGCGTAACGGGTATGGTGGGTTCGCATTTATGCGATTTCCTGCTGGCGGAAACAGACTGGGATATCTATGGAGTGTGCCGCTGGAGGAGCCCGCTTTCCAATGTGCAGCACCTGTTAGAGCGCGTCAATCAGGGGGACAGGGTATTTTTTGAATATGCGGATCTCAACGATCAGATCTCCCTGCTCCATGTGATACAGGATATCCGGCCTGATTATGTGTTCCATCTGGCGGCGCAGAGCTATCCGCTGACCAGCTTTACCGCGCCGATCGATACCCTGAATACGAATATTCTCGGCACGTGCCGCCTGCTGGAGGCGATCCGGCTGGTCATGGAATCGGATCGGGACTGGAAACCGGTGATCCATGTCTGCGCGTCGTCGGAGGTATTCGGCAAGATCCCGCCCGAGAAGAAGCCGGAGACGGGGATCCATGAGGAATGCCCGTTCCACCCGGCGTCGCCTTATGCGATCTCCAAAGTGGGGACGGATCTGCTGGGCCGGTACTATGCGGAAGCCTACGGCATGACGGTCATGACGACCCGCATGTTCACGCATACGGGGCCTAGACGCGGTGACGTCTTTCACGAATCGACCTTTGCCAAGCAGATCGCCATGATCGAGGCCGGAATGATCGAGCCCGTGGTCAAGGTAGGGAACCTGCAGTCCCTTAGGACCTATGCGGACGTGCGCGACGCCGTCCGGGCGTACTACATGCTCGTGACAAAGGATCCGATCGCCGGCGAATACTATAATATCGGCGGGACCTATACCTGCGAGGTCGGGGATACCTTACATACGCTGCTCTCCCTCTCGGAGAAAAAGGATGAGATCAGAGTGGAAACGGATCCGGGGCGTCTGCGTCCCATTGACGCCGACCTTCAGGTGCCGGACTGCAGGAAATTCAAGGAGCATACGGGCTGGGAGCCTGCGATTCCCTTTGAAACGACTATGCTCGATCTGCTGAATTACTGGCGGGATCAGGTGAAAAACGGGACGGAATTTCTGACGAGATAGGAGAGGGATATGAAGATAGCTGTTTTGGGGGCCGGCGTATCCGGCCTGACCGCGGCCAATCGCTTACAGCAAAAGGGCTGCGAAGTCGTCGTATATGAAAAGAACGAAACGCCCGGCGGTCTGGCGCGTTCGCGCTTTACGGACGGACTTTTGTACGATCCGCACGGCGGGCATATATTAAATTCCAAACACCCGGAGGTGATGGAATTTGTTTTCTCCATACTTCCCAAAGAGAACTGGCAGTATACCGTGCGCAACGCCAAGATCTATTTTAACGGGAGATATATCTCGTATCCGTTCGAGCTGTCCCTGTGCGAGCTGGATACCGAGGATGCCGTTGACTGCGTATACGATTTTATCCTTGCGAAGGAAAGGGAGGAGCCCGACAATTTCAGGGATTGGCTCGTATGGAATTTTGGGGAAGGGATCGCGAAGCGTTATATGATCCCCTACAATGAAAAGATCTGGGCGTATCCCTTAGAAGATATGGAAACGCAGTGGATGCAGGGGAAAATGCCGCTTCCTGAGAAAAAGGAAATGATCCGTTCCATGCTGCTAAAGGATCCGTCGGAGAGAAAGATGCCGCATTCCACGTTCTATTATCCGCTGCGCGGCGGGATCCAGACGATGTCAAACGCGCTGGCGGCGCCGCTTACGATCCGTTACGGGACGCCTGTCCAAAGGATTGAAAGGAAGGAAAAGGGCTGGGCCGTCAACGGGGAGGAGAAATTCGATAAGGTGATCTCCACGATCCCCCTGCCCGTTCTGCCCGGCGTGATGGAGCTGCCGCCGTCGGTCTGCGATTCTATTTCCAAGCTGCGGTATAACAGCTTAAATACCGTCCTGTTTGAATGCCCCAAGACGGATATCACATGGCTCTATATCCCGTCGCACGCGTACAGGTCGCACCGGGTAGGGTATCAGAGCACCTTAACGCCGTACGGCGGCCCGCGGGAGGGACGGAGCTGCGGAGCGCTTGAGATCATCGGGGAGCGGATCGAGGATCCCGCCGCGCTTTCGCAGCGAAGCGATATCCTGCCGGAGGCTTTGGGATTTACCAAAGCGCTGGACAGTGAATTTACGGAATACGCTTACGTGATCCACGATAAGAAATACCGAAAGAGCGTTACGGAGATCACGGCGTATTTTGCGCAGGACGATTCCTTTTCTCTGCTGGGACGCTGGGGAACATGGAATTACAAAAATATGGATCTTTGCATGTTGGATGCCATGAAGCTGACAGAGGAAATGAAACTATGATTACGATCTTAAAACCGGATTTTGTATTTGAAGACGAGAGGGGACGGCTTACGCAGCTCGTCCGCGAAGGATTTTCGCAGTTTAATATCGTCTGCTCCAAAAAGGGCGTGCTGCGGGGAGAGCATTATCACAAGGAAAACAGAGAGGCGTTTTATGTGATCTCCGGCTCGTTCCGGCTGGTCGTAAAGGAACGGGGCGTGAAGGAAGAATATGTCTTCCGCGCCGGAGATATGTTTTTGGTGCCGCCGAATGTCGTCCACAGCTTCTATTATCTCGAGGATTCGGTCGTAGCGGGCCTGTACGATATCGGGGTGGAGAAGGCGGACGGTTCCAAAGATATCTATACGGAAGTATCCGGCGAAGGGGAAAGCGATGTCTGAGCGGTATACGGGAGAGGAAGCGATATTAGAGGCTCTTATGTCGCGTTATCCGGCCCTGCGTGTCTGCAGGGAGAGTATGGAGAAGGCGTATGCGCTGCTTCGGGATATGTACGCCAAAGGAGGCTGCCTGTATATCGCCGGGAACGGCGGGAGCGCCGCCGACAGCGGGCATATCGCGGGAGAGCTGATGAAGGCCTTTAAGCTGAAACGCGCGCAGGAGCCGGAGACGGTAAGACGCTATGGCAGGCTGTTCGGTGAGGAAGGGGTAAGCCTGTGCGAAAGGCTGGAAGGCGGGCTGCCCGCGATCCCGCTGACGGAGTTGTCGGCGCTTACGACGGCGATCGTCAACGATGTAAGCGGGGCGTATATCTTTGCGCAGCCGTTAAACGCGGCGGCGAGGGCGGGCGACGCGTTCTGGGGGATCAGTACCTCCGGCAATTCCCGCGATATCGTCAACGCCATGATGGTAGCGCGCGCGAAGGATATGCGTTGTATCGGACTGACCGGCGAGGGCGGATGCAGGCTCGATACGCTGTGCGACGTCGTGATCCATGTGCCGGAAACGGAAACGTTCCGGGTACAGGAGCTGCACCTGCCGGTCTACCATGCCCTGTGCGAAATGCTGGAATATCATTTTTTTAAGAAACAATAAGAAAGAGAGCGGACATATGTATTGTATCATCGGCGCAAACGGATATCTGGGAAGATATTGTATCAAAAATATTCTGGAGCATACGTCGGAGCGCATTCTGGCTACGGCGAGGGACGTGCGGGAGCTTGCCGATACAAAGCGCCTTAGCTGGAAGCGGTGTGATATCGCCAGAGAGGACGAATTTGACAGGCTGGCCGCCGAGCTGCGGGGATATGGGAAGGTAAAAATCATCTTTCTCGCGGCCTATCATAATCCCGATCTGGTGGCGCAGAACCCGTACTATGCGTGGAATATCAACGTCACGCTGCTTTCGCGGTGTATCAATAAGCTGGGTTTTGCGGACAAGCTCTTCTATGCGTCCACGGACAGCGTATACGGGAACAGCGTCGGCGGCTATCATTTTAAAGAGACGGACGGCCTTAACCCGGTCAATCTGTACGGAAGGAATAAGGCGGCGGCCGAAGCGATCGTCCGCTACAGCGGGTTTCATGTCGTAAGGTTCCCGTTTCTGATCGGCCCGAGCCTCGTCCCGGGGAAGCCGCATTTTTATGACAGGATCGTAGAGGCGCTTACAAAGGGGGAGCCGGTGGAAATGTTTGAAAATTCCTATCGCTCGTCGCTGCATTTTGATACGGCGGCCCGCCTTTTGATCCGCCTGATGGAATCCGAGCGGCAGACGCCCTCCGTATTGAATCTCTGCGGGGATAAGGATCTGTCGAAGTATGATATCGGCCTTATGATGGCGGATATGCTGAACGTGCCGCGGGAGCTGATCCGGCCCGTTATGATATTTGAAAACGACGGGATCTTTCAGACAAAGCGCGCCGTCTCGACCCTGATGGACAATACGCTGGCAAAAGAACTGCTGCAGCTAAACCGTATTGATTTTACGCTATGCGAGGGAACGGAACATGAAATTTGAAAACGTATCGATCCTGCTGCCGACCTTAAACGAGACTTTTTCCTTCCGACAGACCGTTCAGATCATTATGGACGAGTGCGATCCAAAGGATATCTGCGAGATGATCGCGATCGTATGCGAGCGGACTACGCCGGAGAGCCTTGCGGCGATTGAAGAGAGCAAAGCGGCCGCGGAAGAAAAAAGGATCCCGCTAAGGCTCCTGTACCAAAAGCTGCCCTATGCGGGCGGCGCGCTTCAGGACGGCATAGCGGCCGCCAGAGGGAGCCATATCCTGATGATGGCCCCCGATCTGGAGACCGATCCGCACAATGTCAGGGATTTTATCAGAGAGGGCAAAAGATATCCCGACGATATGATAACAGCCTCCCGCTGGCTGGAGGGAGCGGGATTTGAAGGATACAGCAGGGTAAAATATGTCCTGAACCTGATCTTTCAGAAGCTCTTTTCTAGGTTTTACCGGGTAAAGCTGACGGATATCACCTTTGCGTACCGCCTTGCCCCGGCAAAGCTGCTCCGCTCGATACGCTGGGAGGAGCTGCGCCACCCGTTCTTTTTGGAGACCGCGTTAAAGCCGATCCGGCTGGGAGTGGCCGTGCACGAGATCCCTTCTAGGTGGTCGTGCCGTCAGGAGGGGGAGTCGCAAAATTCGCTTCTGCAGACGTTTAAGTATTTAAGGATCGCGTTCAAGGTCAGGTTTGAACGCAGAGAGGACATATGGAAGAGCGATGAAGGAGAAAAGGAAGGCGGCCCTGCGCCGCTTTAAGGAGCTGTTTTTGTACGGCGTCTTCGGGCTGG
This sequence comes from uncultured Lachnospiraceae bacterium, assembly GCA_947626715.1. Classification (GTDB taxonomy): domain Bacteria; phylum Bacillota; class Clostridia; order Lachnospirales; family Lachnospiraceae; genus VSOB01. The sequence continues at coordinate 8,664 of CANQTG010000043.1, forward strand.
GCGCTACGCTTCTGAATATCGCCGCCTATTGGGCGCTGACAGAGCAGTTTCGGCTCAATTATCTGATTGCGAACGCGCTGGCTTGGCTGAATGCGTTCCTCTTCGCCTTTCTGACCAATAAGGTGCTGGTGTTTGGGAGCAGGAGCTGGACGGGGCGCGCGGTCGTAAGGGAAACGCTGGGATTTCTTACAGCGCGTCTTGCTACCGGGATACTGGATATGGCGCTGATGTGGCTGCTGGTGGAGCGCGCGGGTATCGGCGGCGTGTCCGCAAAGATCTTTGTAAATGCGGTCGTGATCGCGATCAATTATTTCGCGAGCAAGTTTTGGATCTTTAAGAGGACGTAGGGAGAAAAGCATACTATTTTAGAGGAAATCATAAATGAAGAACAAACATTTAAAGCAGTCCCGTATAAGAATACATAATAAATATTTGCTTTTTTTTCTCAGCTATACCGTTTTGAGTCTGCTTATGCTGCGCATTTGTTTCGAACCGTTTCATTATAATGGGAAAGGATTTGGCTGGATCGTTGATTCGCTCCCGATACAGCTTCCGATGTTAGCGGAGCTGCGAAATTTTGTCAGGGGAATAGGAGCCGCTTTGTCTAGTGGGATATGGGAAGCGCCCTTGTACGATTTTCGGCTGGGACTGGGCGGAGACGTGATCGCCAATCTGGCAATGTGGTATCTGGAACCTTTTTCATGGATTGCTGTATTGGCTGATGATGTAAATCTTGAGGCATTATATGATTTTCTTGCGATGTTCCGGCTATATTTCTGCGGATTAAGTTTTGCGATGTATTGCTTTTATAAGAAGAGGGATAATCTTCTTCCGGTGCTGTGCGGAGCGTTTATTTATACCTATACGGGCTGGACTTTTTTCTTTCTGCGGCATCCGATTTTTTATACGGTGCTGGCGTATCTGCCGTTATTGCTGATCGGGGTGGAAGAAATATTGAAAAAAAGACGGGGACTGTTTTTTTCTCTGTTGATTTTCTTGAGCGCCGTTACGCATTATTACTATCTTTATATCAATACGATTTTTATCGGCGTTTATTTTTTGGTTCGTTATATAAAAAAAGAAAATAAAACATGGCGGGAATTTTTCCAGATCGCCTTTGGTTTGATCTGGAGATATTGTCTGGGGATTGGACTGGCTATGGCGGTACTCTTGCCGAATATAACCGTTTTTTTAAACTCCAACAGGAGAGATCCTGTCATCGAAACAGGGAATCTGTTTAAATTTGAAGAAGGCTGGCTTACAAAGATTGTTCTTTCTCTGACGGATATGAGTACGCCGGGATATTTCCTTCATAACGGATTTGCCGCGCTTGGGATCGTATGTTTGATTATTCTGATTTTTTTGAAAAAAAGGTATTGGGATATCAAAATATTCTGTATTTTAACTGCCGTTTGTTTTTCTATGCCGCTTTTTACTTTTGTTTTTCATGGATTTTCGGCGGTTCATTTTCGATGGAATTATATGATAGGGATGTTAGCGGGGTATGCCGCCGTGATTGTATTGGATCGGATGGATAAGCTGACCCTGCCGAATCTCTTGCCGCCTGCCGCTTTCATGGTCTTATATATCCTGCTTCAGGTTTGGCAGTACCAATTCAGCAGCTGGTCTTCTATCGTGGGGATATTGTTTCTGGCGATTTCGATCCTTTTATTGTTTTTTATGGTTTCCTGTCGGGATAAAAGTACGGCGAAGATAATTTTGCAGAGTATCATGCTTATTCTGGTATGTATCAATTCATATCTTACCGCAAAAGACCTTTTTGATCCCGCCCATCAGGATTATGTGAGCGAGTTCGCCGATAAGGGGCAGTCTATCGCGATGATTACCAGTTCCTCGGGCGCTGCTGCAGATCAGATCGCAGACGATGATTTTTACCGTGTGGATAGTGCGAATACCGCTGTGCAGAATGAAAATGCGGCTCTTTTTCTGGATATGCATGGAATTTCTTCTTATGTGAATGTGATGGACAGGCGCTTTGCGGAGTATGGAAATGGTCTGGAAAATATAGGGACCGGTTTGCTGGATAATGTGAATAACGATAATAGGACTATCCTCGATACGCTGGAATCGGTCAAGTATTTTACCGCGTATGACGATGAGAAGGCTTATATTCCTTATGGATATTCACTCCTGCAAAAGGCGGAAGTAAATGACAGGGAATGCGGAATCTATAAAAATAATTATGCGCTGCCGTTAGGTTATACATATGACCGGTTTATCCCTAGAGAGGAATACGAGCGGCTTTCTTCTTTGGAGAAACAGGAAGCGCTTTTGCAGGCGGTCGTTGTGGAAGAAGCCTCCGCAGCGCCGACGAAGTTGGAAAAATGCGAGTTTAAAAGCAATGTGATAAGAGAAAAAAATGTTAAGATCACGGGGAAGGATTGCGTATATGATCCAAAGACCAATCGGGTACAGGTATTTTCTCACGGCGGTTACCTGACGATTACGTTTCCCGGAAGAAAAGATTGTGAGACATACCTCCGATTGAAAAATCTGAATATCGACGAATATAAAAATACTTATTGGACTTGCTCCCTTTTTGAGGATACCAGAAAGCTGGTAAAGCGATTTGAGGTCAGATCTGATACGGCTACCTATACTTATAATCGTTATAATTATTTATTGAATCTTGGATATTCTCAAAATCAGATTTGTAAAGTCAATCTGGGTTTTCCTGTTCCGGGAGAATTTTCTCTGGAAGAAATAGAGGTTTTTTATCAGCCGATGAAAAACTACGGTCAGGAAGTAGGGCGTTTGGGCAGAGAAAGTCTGAAGGAAATAGAGCAGTCTGTCAATAAAATTCAGGGAAGTATTACCGTCTCCGATGATAAGCTGCTGGTGCTGAGTCTCCCATACAGTACCGGCTGGCGGGCGTATATTGACGGAAAAGAAACAGAAATAGAGTGTGTGAACGTAGCATTTCAGGGGATTATGCTGCCGAAAGGAACTCATGAGATTGAATTTCATTATCGAACGCCGGGTCTGATCGCTGGTTTGATAATTACATTTGTGTGTCTGGTTTTGCTAATTGTGATGATAGTGCTATGGAACAAAAAGTATCAAAGACGATCGGACACAAATGAATCAAAGACTGAGCAAAATCAGGAAAACGATATATTGGTAATGAAGTAAGGTTTACGATTTTGACTTACAGAAATAGGAAGAGGCGGTATACGAAATGAATATAGATAACATTACATTTGAAAGAGAAAATAGAATGAAGGGTATCCGCGCGGGGCGGACAGCGCTGAAAAAGCGATCGGGGGGGGTACTGGCGGCGATATGCGCTCTGGGAATGCTGGCGGTCATATGCTGCGGGATCCGTGTGCAGGCGGCAGCAGCGGAGGATACATTTGAAGGATACGGATTACAGTACGATCCGTATCTGATCGCGTCCTATGACGATATCTGCGCGCTGCGGGATCTGGTCGATGAAGGAAATAATCTGGCCGGTATCTATTTTAAGCAGACGCAGGATATCGAGCTAAAGGGGAAATGGGATCCGATAGGTGATATAGAGGAGGGAAAGGCTTTCTGCGGATATTATGACGGGAACGGTCATACGCTCTCCGGTATTTCCTGCGAGGATACATACGCCGGACTGTTCGCAAATCTGGAAGGTGAGGTGCGGAATCTGGGGATTGAGAGCGGTACGTTTGCCGGAAGCTGGGCGGGGAGCATAGCGAGCCGCGCAGGCGGGGCCGCGAAGATCATAAACTGCTATAATAAGGCGGAGGTGAGCGGGACAGAGCGCGCCGGCGGGATCGCGGACGAGCTTTCGGGGGTCTTATTATTCTGCGTGAATATGGGAAACGTATCGGCAGGCTCTGAGGCGGGCGCTGCCTTTGGCCTCTGCACCATTGGCGCGCCTTATATCGCATACAGCTATGATGTGGGAAACGGCAGGCTGACAGATGAGACGGGATTTACCGGCAGTATCGCGGAATCGGCGGAGATCGCGGCGGATCGTATACCGGACGCTCTCAATTCCTTGTATGAGGGAATGTGGACAGTCTATCGCTCGAAGGGAAAGCTGGAGAACAGGGATACGTTGGTTCCCATCAATCGCGGGAATACCGTTTTTATGCGCTGTCAGGACGGGGATCTGCGCTTTGACCCGTCGTATGAACCGGCGGTGTTCTGCGCGGAGAAGGAAAAAAATAAGGAACGATTTTTATCGATCTATCGTGAAAGATATGCGTTTGACGGCGAAGGAACGAAGGAACACCCGTTTTTAATCAAGAGCTATGAAGACCTCTCCCGATTCAGGGACTGCGTTGATATCGGACTTTCCTATAGGGACTATTATTTTGAGCAGACGGAGGATATCCGTTTCCCAGAGGGACAGAACTGGAACGGGATAGGAGATGTGAAGGGAGGCCGTGCTTTCGCTGGCATTTATGACGGACATGGACATTGTATCTATGATATTTACTGCGACGAACAGTATGCAGGCTTGTTTTCGCTTTTATGGGGAGAAGTGCGGAATCTGGGAATTGAGAGCGGATCCTTCAAGGGAGAGGCAATCGGCAGCATAACCAGTCACGGAAGAGACGGCGCCCGTATCGTGAACTGCTATAACAAGGCGCAGGTGACCGGCGATATCCGCGCCAGCGGGATCGCAGATAACTTCCCGGGAGAAATTTTGTTTTGTTGGAATTTTGGGAAGGTATCGGGGACAAAAAGCGTAACTACTTTGGCTGGAATCTGTTCGTTTGGAGCTGGAGATGTCGAGTATTGTTATACCATGTCGGGAAAGAACCCTGTATGCGCTCCATCGTTTTTTTCTGGAAAGGTAGTGCATTCTTATCTGATCGATCATACGGATATAAGGAAGTTTCTTGATAAGAATTATCAAGAATGCTCAAATTATATTTCCAGCGGAATGTTAAAGATGGGGGAAATAATATTTCCTGTGTTAAATAAGGGAACTTTTACATTTAATGCCGCATATGTTCCTTTGCAGATAAAGAGAAATCAAATATTACAGAATTTACCGGAATATATATTATATTGTTTTGGAGTTATTATAGGTATTTTGACTTTAATAATCGTTTGGCCTAAACGTAATATCCATAAGCAGATGATTACAAAGGAAATCGAGAAAAGCGATAGGATATGTAGATACGGCCTTAAAAATGTCGTAGCGTTTTTATTGGTATCCGTTATTTTGCTGACTAGCTTATATCATATAAATGCCCTTATGAGGATTAAACACTTGGTTGGGGTAGAGATACTTAACGGCTGGGAGAAGGAAGAGAATAAAAATACAGATGTGTTGTTTATAGGGAGCAGTACAAGTTTTGTAAATATTGAACAATCGCAGATTTGGCAGGAATATGGCATTTCCAGTTATTGTCTGGGTGGAGCTGGCGCTCGTATTGTGGATAATTATTACAAGCTGATTGAAGCGGAAAAAGTCAGGGATATAAATATGGTGGTATTAGATGTGCGTGCATGTGCTTATACGGAAGAGTCTCATAATGATGGGATAGATGTGGCGAATATTTCGGCGCTTAAATATTCTTTAAATAAATTTCATTATGTGCAGGCGGAAATTGATCCAAAATACAGAATATATTATTTTTTGGAATTTCCGGTAAATCATGACAGATATAATAGCCTTAATAAAAATGATTTTTTATATACAAGTAATTCAGGGGAACATGATAAAGGAACGGCTTTACTTACGAAGTGGAATAATTATTGGCCTGAAATACCGAGTTCAGAAGATCTTACCGATTATAGAGCTTTGGATGAAAAAATAGAATATTATTTCAGAAAAATAATAGAGTTCTGCCAATCAAAAGATGTTCCGTTATTGCTGATAAAGACCCCTGAAGTAGAAAGAGATTACTATGAACCGGCAGAAAATAGCATGGAGTTAATTGCACAGGAGTATAATGTCCCTTTTTTGAATCTGAATCTATATGATAAACAGACAGGTATCGTTTCATCTGACTTTTATGATAAAACGCATTTAACTTTTAAAGGCGCTCGTAAGTGTTCGGATTTTCTCGGCAAATATCTGACGACTCACTATGATCTGGTCGATCATCGCGGCGATCCGGCATATAAAAGTTGGGACATGTTTTCGGCATATAGAGAAAATATGTATTTGCAATTAATTACTAATAATAAGGATTATTTTACAGAGCTCCAACGCGATAACAAAACGGTAATGGTAGTTCCCTATAAATTACCGAAAGAAAGCTCGAAAGCATATTTGAAAATTCAGCGTTATATACATTCGATCCACCACTTTGACTGGGATAAGGAAGACGTCCTCTATGGGGAGGAAAATGCGGAATCCTTTGTTTTTGGAGACAATGAAATTACGATAACAAAAGATTATGATAACTGTGAGATCAAGATGAACGGTGACAATCTAATAAATGTTTCAAAGCCGGGCTATTTATTTATAGTATATGACAATGTGAATGATAAAATTGCCGATATTGCCGAGTTTGAGCGCGACAGCGGATATACGATCAGGCATTTATATGATCTGTATACATCTGAAGCCATAACAAAGTAAAAAGAGGAGATGGGAAATGTTTACAGACAATCCGTATGAAAGATTTGATTTTTTGGAATGGTGGGGCACGTTAAGTCCGACGTTTCTTTCCGTTACCGTTATCGCATTCGTTTTTCTGCTGGCGGCGGTCTATTATCTGCTGCCCAAACGGCACAGATGGGTTTCCCTGCTTGCCGGGAGCGCGGTCTTTTACTGTCTGGCGGGTATCCGTCCGCTGGTCACGGTGCTGCTGTCCGCCTTTGTTGTATATTGCGCGGGGCTGCTTTTGGAAACGACGGATAAGGCGTTTAAAAAGAGGCGGCGGCTGATCCTATGGTCGGCGGCGGGCATTCTGCTGCTCGTATTGGCCTACGGCAAGCTCTATACGCTGCTCGATCTGAAATTCGGATACATAATTCCGCTGGGGATATCGTATTATACGTTCTCTGCGATCGGATATCTGGCCGATGTGTACTGGGGCAAGGAAAAGGCCGAGTGGAATTATTGTAAGCTCGCTTTGTTCTTACTCTTTTTCCCCAAGATACTGCAGGGACCGATCGCCAGACATAGGACTCTGGCGGCCCAGCTCAACGAGGGACATGACTTTGCTTATCGGGATTTCTGCTTTGGCCTGCAGCTTGCCGTCTGGGGATATTTTAAAAAGATGGTGATCGCGGATCGTATCGCGATCTTTACGGGGACGGTGTGTTCCGATTACAGCAAGTACGGCGGTATCTTTCTGCTGATCACGTTTTCGCTTTCGGTCGTGCAGCTGTACTGCGATTTTTCAGGCTGTATGGATATCGCGGGCGGGATCGCGCAGATGTTTGGCATACGGCTTGAAAAGAATTTCGACCATCCGTTTTTTTCAAAGAGTGCCGCGGAGTTCTGGCGCAGATGGCACGTCACGCTGGGAACGTGGTTTAAGGATTATGTCTATATGCCGATCACGATCAATCCCACGCTGCTGCGTCTCTCCGGCAGGATCAGCAAAAGATGGGGCCGCCGCGCCGGCAGGATCTTCCTCACCGTGATCCCCTTATCGGCTGTGTGGATCCTGACAGGCGTATGGCACGGCACGGGGCTGAGCTATGTGGTATGGGGCGTTTACTGGGGCGCGCTCATTATCCTGTCGAGCGTCCTGACGCCGGAGATCAAAAAGCTGAATGAAAGGCTCCATATCGACGTCACGAAAAAGGGATGGCAGATGTTTCAGATGGTAAGGACGTTCCTTTTGTTCTGTATCGGCAGGGTCATCACCGTACCGGGCGATCTGGCGGCTACCGGAAGGATCCTAAAGAAAATGGCCATGGATCTAAGGCCGTGGCAGCTTACGGACGGCACGCTCTATATGCAGGGGCTTGACTGGAAGGAATTTGTCCTGCTGCTGATGATGATCGGCGTGCTGTGGTTTGTCGAGATACAGCAGATAAAAGGGAGCCTTCGGGAGAGGATCGCCGGGTGGAATATGGCGGTTCGGTGCGCGTTTTATGCATGGTCGGTCGTCTTTATCCTGATATTCGGCATTTATGGCATTGGGTACGATATCAGCAGTTTCGTATATATGCAATATTAAAAAATCAAAAAACAGGAGGAAACATACTATGGAAGAAAAAATCTTAAATCTGCTGTCGGAGGAATACCCGGAGATCGACTTTACGTCGTCGGACGAGCTGGTTGACGACGGGATACTGGATTCCTTAACGATCACGGGGATCATCGCGGCCCTGACGATGGAGTTCGGGATCACGATACCGTATGAAGAGATCGTAGAAGAGAATTTTAATTCCGTCGCAGGAATGGCGGCAATGGTGCAGCGGTTGCTGTAGGCGGGGAAAGGGAAACGGAAGAGGTGGAAGAAACATATGGAGTTTGAGTGTATCGAGCAGTATCTTGCAAAGTATGCGCAGGAGGCTCCCGACAGGGCGGCGGTGATCGTCAAAGACGTCCGTACGTCTTATGATGAATTATGGAGGCTTGTACGGGGCGTATCGCGCTTTTTGAAGGAAGAGTGCGGCGTGAAAAAGGGGGACTGCGTAGTCGTTAAGGCAATGCAGAACCTGAATTATGCGGTAAGCTATTTTGCCGTGCATTTGAGCGGAGCGATCTTTGTGCCGCTGGAAAAGAGCATAACGGCGGATAAAACGATGGAGATCATAGACGAGACGGAGGCGTCGGTATTTATCGCAAAGGACGCGCCGGAGGATTTCCGAGGCAGGCATATCCCCATAAAGGACATCGTTACGATCGGCGGGCAGTATGATCCTGACGAATATACATACGAATTTCCGTGCGCTCGGGACAGCGCCGATATCATGTATACGACGGGAACGACCGGAAAGGCGAAGGGCGTGGAGGTTACGCACAGCGTATTGCTCGCGACGGCGGAGAATTATATCACAGGCTTTCAGATGCCGATAGGCGGCGGAAACGTGATCGCCGTCCCCGGCCCCATGAATCATGTCAATCCCTTGCGAAAACTGTATACGAGTATCATGAGCGGCAATACCATTGTCATATTAAACGGCCTGATATCCATGAACGCGCTTTTTCATGCGCTGGATACGCAGGGCGTCAATTCCCTGTGCCTGCCGCCCTCTTTTTTGAGGAATATATGGCAGATCAGCGGGGACAAGCTGGCGGAATATGCGGATCAGATCGACTTTGTGGAATGCTCGACGGCTCCTGTCACGGAATCGGATAAGGATATCCTGCGCAGGCAGCTTCCGAAATCCCGTTTGTATAATAATTATGGACTTTCCGAATGCGGCGCGATGGTCATGTATGATTTCAACCGGTATCCCGACAAAGCGGCTGGCTGCGTGGGAAAGCCTATGGTAAATTCCGATGTGATCATTGTGGACGATCAGAGAAACGAGATCGCTTCGTCGATCGACCATAAGGGCCTGATCGCCAATAAAGGCTCCATCAATATGAAGGGCTATTGGAAAAGCCCCGAACTGACGGCGCAGGTCAAAAAGGACGGCTGGGTCTATACCAACGATATCGGATATTTTGACGAGGAAGGATTTTTGTATGTCGTCGGGCGTAAGAATGATACGATTAATATCGGCGGTTTAAAGGTGGAGCCGACGGAGGTGGAGGAAGCCGCCCTGCTGATGGAAGGCGTCCACGAATGTATCTGCGTGCCCGTCACGGACGAAATGAACGGAAACGCGCTGAAATTGTGCGTAGTGATGAAAAAAGGCTGCAAATTTGACAGGGTGAAGATGATACATCATTTGCAGCAGCACCTTTTGGCGTACCAGATCCCTAAAATATATGAGGAGATCGACGCCGTCCCAAGAAACTTTGTCGGAAAGCCTGACAGGAAAGCGTTTCTGGACGGTATGGAGACGGAGAAAAAGAAAGAGAGGATATTGCTGGTCGCGGGCGCGTCCTCTGATGTCGGTATGGCCTATATAAAGAATTATCACAAACGCTATGACAAGATCGTGGGCACCTATCATACTCATCAGGAGGCGCTGACGGAGCTAAAAAAAGAGCTGGGAGAGAAGCTGTATCTCTATCGGGTAAATCTGCTCGCGGAAGAGGAGGTAGACGCTTTCTGCCATTATCTGGAGGATAACGGACTGCTTCCGAATTACTTTGTGTATCTGCCTGCGGCCAAGACGGAAATGCTCCGCGCGCATGAGACGGCTCTTTCGATGATAAGAAGCGATCTTGAGCTGGAGGTTGTCGCGGTAATGCGGCTGGTCAAGACGATCATTCCGGCAATGCAGAGCGCGCAGTTTGGGAAACTCTGCTTTATGCTTTCGAGCGTGATACAGCATCCGGTCGCCTTTAAGAGCTCTTATATCATCTCCAAGTATGCGCTTTTGGGGCTGATGAAGGCGCTGGCGGTGGAATATGCCGCGAAGAAGATCACAGTCAACGCGATATCCCCGTCTATGATCGATACGAAATACATAGAAGGGATATCGGATTTTGTCATGAAAAAGAAACTGACGATGAATCCGTTAAAGCGGCTGGCGACGGTCGATGATGTGATTGTGGCGATAGACTTTTTGTTAGATGATAAAAACGAATATATGACAGGGGAGAACCTGTTATTGTCGGGGGGGAATCGTGAACGGCTAAGCCTTTCCGCCGCCTGAGCTTTTCATTGGCCTGAGCCGCTCTGCGGCTTGGGCCTTTCTTTGTTTGGGGACGCCCTGCGGTCTGAATTTTTCTGCGGACTGGGTTTCTCTGCGGACTAAATTTTTCCGTGACCTGAATTTTTCTGTGGTCTGAGTTTATCTGTGACCTAAGTGTCTCTGCGGACTGAATTTCTCTGTGGTCTAAGTTTCTCTGCGGGCAAATTTTTCCGCGATTTACGCTGCCTGCGCTGCATAAGCGGACTTTTTGGAAGAGCGGGGAGCGGAATCGTTTTCCGTGCCTCTGATAGGAGCTTTCCTGTGAAAGCTGTTGTAAATACTGGCACATTCCGGTATAATAAGCTATGACAGGAGCAGGCGGAAACGATCATGATGAGCTTATTTGACGACGAAGAGATCATAAAGACGTATGCAAAGGATATGGCGAGAGAGGCGGCAGAGACTGCGGCGTACGATGCCGACAGGGCGACGGCGGAGAGAATGATTGTGGATAGGAAAATGCCGCTTGAGCAGATCGCACGTTATGTTCCGTCTATATCGTTAGATGAGTTGAAGCGGTTGGAAGAGGAGATTTTGCAGCT
>CANQTG010000044.1 GCA_947626715.1 uncultured Lachnospiraceae bacterium
GTCTCGTCCCGGATATCGACCTGAATGGAAAATACCTTTTTGATCGGCCCGCTGGAAGCCTCGATAAAGGAATCGCGGTAGCAGCGCGCCCCGTCAAAAAAGTCATAGATTTCCCGCTTCTGCCCGTCTGCGATCTGCGCCCTGATCTGCCGAAGCGTATCAATATAGCGGTCGAGGAGCGCGGTGATATTCGACTGGTTCTCCAGACAGATCTGCTGCCACATATCGGAGGAGGAGGACGCGATTCGCGTGATATCCTTAAACCCGCCGGCGGCGATCGTTTTCATGATCCCTTCTTCGGAGTCGGAATCGCGTACCAGATTGACCAAAGAAGAGGCGATCACATGCGGAAGATGGCTGACGGCCGCCGTCACATAGTCATGTTCGCTACAGGAGAGAATGAGAGGGATCGCGCCGATCGCCTCGACCAGCTCCTGAAGGAAACGTAGCTTTTCCGGGGAAACCGCATTCGTCGGTGTCAGGATATAATAGGCGTTTTCCAGAAGCTGCGCTTTTGCATTGCCATAGCCGAAGCGTTCGCTCCCTGCCATAGGGTGGCCGCCGATAAACAGGTGTTCCAAAGACAGCGCTTTGATCTGCCTGTGGATGCCTGATTTGACGCTCCCGACGTCAGTGAGGATACAGTCCTTTTTCAGAAACGGCTTTAAGCGGAGCAGATTTTCATTATTATAAGAAACCGGAGCGCATAAGAACACGATATCGCAGAGCGAGAAATGCTCGTCGATCTGCCGGACGGCGATATCGGCAACGCCCTCCTTTTCTGCCAGCAGCAGCGTTTCCGGGCTGGTATCGTATGCGTATATGGAGACGCCTTGCCAATGCTGTCTGAGCGCTTTGGCGATAGAGCCGCCGATGAGTCCCAGACCGATGAAGCCGCAGGAAAGTTTTTTCATACGGACTCCTTTGCGGCACGGAAAGCGCGGCCGCTCAGAGCGGCAAAGGGTACGAGCTCCGTGCAGAGCTTTTCAAATTTTTCAAAGGTGAGGGACTGCGGGCCGTCGGAGAGCGCGTGGGGCGGATCGTTATGCACCTCGATCATCAGGCCGTCCGCACCGCAGGCGGCTGCGGCCTTTGCCATCGGCGGCACATATTTATAGAAGCCGGTGGAATGCGACGGGTCTACGATAACGGGCAGGTGCGTCTTTTCCCGAAGGACGGCGACCGCGCTGATATCCAGTGTATTTCTGGTGGCCGTTTCAAAGGTGCGGATGCCGCGCTCGCACAAAACTACGTCGGGATTCCCCTCTGCGACGATATATTCGGCGGCGTTGAGCCATTCCTCTATCGTAGCGGAAAGCCCACGCTTTAGCAGAACGGGCAGACCGGAGCGTCCGGCCTCTTTTAATAGGTAAAAATTCTGCATGTTCCTTGCGCCGATCTGGATCATATCCACATATTTGACAGCGGCCTCGATGGCCTGCGGGCTGACGACCTCGCAGATGGTGGAAAGGCCGGTCTCTCTGGCCGCCGTCTGCATGTAGCGGAGCCCGTCCTCTTCCAAACCCTGAAAGGAATAGGGCGAGGTGCGGGGCTTATATGCGCCGCCGCGCAAAATGGAAGCGCCGCTTTTCGCGACGGCTTTGGCGATACACATGAGCTGTTCCTCGGATTCCACGGCGCAGGGCCCCGCCATCAGCGTAAACGTTTCGGGGCCGATAACGGTATTTCCGACCTTGACGGACGTAGGCTGCGGGTGGAATTTGCGGTTGGTCAGCTTGTAGCTTTCCGATACGGGCACGACCCTGTCCACATCTTTAAAGCTGGCAAAATTTTCAATGCCGAGTCTGGTCTTGTCCCCTACGACGCCGATGATCGTGATCTCCTCGCCGCAGGAGAGATGGGTCTTCAGTCCCTTGTTCTCGATATATTGTACGACCTGACGGATACTTTGTTCGGCCGCGTTCGGTTTCATGACAATGATCATAATGAGAGCCTTCCTTTTTGGAGTTTTATTTTCGCGTGTTCCTGAATTAACATAGCACGTTAAAGTATGAAAGTCAACGGCGGAAGCTCCCGCGCGGAGCGTATATCAGACAGAGGATTGGGAAATCATCTTCCGTCTGATATATCATTTGTAATAATAGAATGTATTTTACTCACGCATTCTGCAAATTTTGAATCGCTTATATGCCCGATCTTATAAAGCACAAGATTTTCACACAAAGTAAAAATTTTATTTGGACGGATATTACTGTTTTGATTGAGAGTTCCCGACAAGAAATCTGTATTGAGCAGGGGGATAGAATAAGCGTCGTTGACGTTTTTAGAAGTAATTTGAAGCATGATATAGTCGTCGCCGGTTAGATCGGCGACAATGAGCGCAGGGCGTTTCTTTGCGGCGCTTAAATCAGTAAATGGAAATGGAAGTACGACCACGTCGCCCTTTATAAATTTTCCCACGCGGCATCCTCCTCTTTTCGCAGCCAGTCTTTTGCAAGACTGGGTTCACTCAACAAAGAGTTATCGATCTCTGTTTCCTGACTAAGAATAAACTCTACAAATGCGAGGACAATATCCAGCTTGTTATCGGGGATGCTGGGGATCAGATGTTCGAGCCTCTGCTGTTTTGACATGTTATCAATCCTTTCTACATTTATCTAACTATTTATTTAAGACTTGCCTGCGGGTCTTAGCGCGAGATTCGGGTCTGCTTTCACAGACATCTTTTTATCCGAATCTCTGTGCATCCTTCGCGGAGCGTATAGCAGATGAGGATGGAATCCTGTCGCTGATACCAATTTGTTACTCACCGTCTATAGAGGCGCGAGTCTCCTCCCATCTGATATATTATACATTTTAAATAGGTTCATTCACACCTGCTCTGGGCGGGCAAGGTTCTTATGCTTATGCACTTCTACTATACATTTTTAAAAGGGGTTATTCAAGATAAGATACAATTAAATTTCTCAATAAGTCTTGAATAAGGGCGTATAAGGATAAAATGGAAAATTCAGGAACACCAGACAGCTCCCGCGCGCACAACTGCGCCAGAAGAGCGCGCGGCATGAAAATATACAAAATTACTTGTAATTATCCTTAAAATTTAGTAAAATATCCTCATGGGCATCAAAAGGGACAAGAAATTTCTGCGAGATCTTGGAAGAATACCCAAAACAGCATAAATTGGAGGAAATTTGTATGAATGTTTACACAACTGACAAAATTCGCAATGTAGTGTTACTGGGACACGGCGGCGCAGGGAAGACCTCTTTGGCGGAGGCTATGGCATATCTGGCAGGGATTACCTCCAGAATGGGGAAGGTGCCGGATGGCAATACCGTGAGCGATTTTGGAAAAGAAGAGCAGAAGAGAAAATTTTCGATCAACACTTCTGTGATTCCGTTGGAATGGGAAGGAGCCAAGATCAATATTTTAGATACGCCGGGATATTTTGATTTTGTCGGCGAGGTAGAGGAGGCCGTGAGCGCGGCGGACGCGGCCGTGATCGTGATATCGGGGAAGGCCGGCGTAGAGGTAGGCACGGAAAAGGCATGGGAGCTGTGCGAGAAATACAAGCTGCCGCGCATGGTGTTCGTGACCGATATGGACGTGGACAACGCTTCCTACAGACAGGTCGTAGAGGATATGACGGCTCGGTACGGCAAGAAGCTCGCGCCGTTCCATCTGCCGATCCGCGAAGACGAAAAATTCGTAGGCTATATTAATGTGATCAGCGAGACAGGACACAGATGGAAGGGCAAGGACGTCGTGGACTGCGAGATCCCCGATTACAGCAGGGAGAATCTGCAGATCTGCCGCGATACGCTGTTAGAATCCGTAGCGGAGACGAGCGAGGAATTTATGGACCGTTATTTTGCGGGGGATACCTTCTCCGAGGCGGAGATCCGCGCGGCGGTGCGCACCAATGTGATCGACGGTACGATCGTACCAATGTCTATGGGCTCCAATATCCTGTGTCAGGGCGTTTATACGCTGATGGACGATATCGTGAAATATTTCCCGAGCCCGGAGAACCGCGAGATCGCGGGCGTCAATATGAAGAGCAACGAGGTGTTTCAGGCGGATTACGATTTTGCGAAGCCTAAGTCCGCTTATGTGTTCAAGACGATCATGGATCCCTTTATCGGGAAATATTCTCTGGTCAAGGTCTGCTCCGGCGTCTTTAAAACAGACGATATGATCTATAATGAAGATAAGGACACGGAGGAAAAGGCAGGCAAATTATATGTGCTTTTGGGGAATAAGCCCATCGAAGTGCCCGAGCTCCATGCGGGGGATATCGGAGCGGTCGCGAAGCTGAGCGAGACCAAGACGGGAGATACGCTCTCCACAAAGGCCGTGCCGATCCGTTTCGGTAAGGCGGAGATTTCGAAGCCCTACACCTATATGCGTTACCGCGCAAAGAATAAGGGCGATATCGACAAGATCTCCCAGTCCCTGCAGAAGATGATGAATGAGGATCTGACCCTGAAGGTGGTCAACGACAGCGAGAACCGCCAGACGCTTTTGTACGGCATGGGCGATCAGCATTTGGAGATCGTGGCGAGCAGGCTCTTAAACGAATACAAGGTCGAGATCGAGCTTGATAAGCCTAAGGTGGCGTTCCGTGAGACGATACGCAAAAAATCTGATGTGGAATATAAATATAAAAAGCAGTCCGGCGGGCACGGACAGTACGGGCATGTCAAAATGCGTTTTGAAGCCTCCGGCAATCTGGAAGAGCCTTATGAATTTTCACAGGAAGTCGTAGGCGGCGCGGTTCCTAAGAATTATTTCCCGGCGGTGGAAAAGGGATTGCAGGAATCCGTCGGCAGAGGGCCGCTCGCGGCGTACCCGGTGGTCGGCGTGAAGGCGGTCTTGTACGACGGCTCTTATCACCCGGTAGATTCTTCCGAGATGGCCTTCAAGATGGCGACGATACAGGCGTTCAAAAAGGGCTTTATGGAGGCGCAGCCGATCCTGTTAGAGCCGATCGCTTCCCTGAAAGTGACAGTCCCGGATCAGTATACCGGAGACGTGATGGGCGATCTGAACAAGCGCAGGGGACGCGTGCTGGGCATGAATCCGGTCGCGGGCGGCAAGCAGGTCATTGAGGCGGATATCCCGATGACGGGACTGTTCGGTTACTGTACGGATCTGCGCTCCATGACGGGAGGCCGCGGGACATACGCTTATGAATTTGCGCGCTATGAGCAGGCGCCTTCGGACGTACAGGAGAAGGAAGTCGCAGAACGCGCGGCGCTGGCCGCGGAGAACGCGGACGCATAAAGCGGAAAGAGACAGCCTGCGTGGGCGTGCCTGCAGGGGTGCGCCCGCGCAGGCTTTTGCCTATGTGAGACTATGTCTGTGCAAGGGTAAGGTCATGTAAGGTGATGTAAAGTTTATGCTACGTAAGAGTAACGTAATGTAAGAGTTATACAATGTAATGTAAGGGTTATGTAATGTAAGGTTATGGTATGCAAGGATTTGCCTATGCCTATGCGTGACGGTAGGCGTTTTGCCATATAGGAAAGTCCGTAAGCCGCCGCATGTCGGCGGCGCGGGGAGGAATGCTATTATGAAAAAAATAACTCGTAACCTGATCTTTTTTTTGATCGCGATCGCGGTCGCCGGAATCCTGTATTATATCTATCTGCCGGCGGCGAATATCCATTCTGCAAACTGCTGGTTCTTTGTGATGGGGCTGCTCCTTGTCTGCATGGCGGTCTATGCGGTCCGTAAGGCGGGGCGGCAGCTTGTGTTCCGCGACGACAGGGGGCTGCGGCTGAATCTGGATTTTCAGGAGATGAAAGGACTAAAGTATTTAGGGATCGCGCTGCTCGCGGTGCTGGCGGCGTACCTAGTGGGCTCCGTTTTGTCCTCGCCGATCGTAAACGCCGGAAAATACCAGAGCCTTTTGACGATCGAGGAGCGGAATTTTTCGGAGGATATCCAAGAGGCGGATTACAATACGATACCGCTGCTCGATAAGGACTCCGCCGCGATACTCGGCAACCGCAAAATGGGCAGTCTGGTGGATATGGTGTCGCAGTTTGAGGTAAGCGGCGACTATACGCAGATCAATTATCAGGGCGCTCCGGTGCGCGTGACGCCGCTTGTCTATGCGAGTCCGATCAAATGGCTGACCAATCAGAGCCGGGGGATTCCGGCCTATATCCTGATCGACATGGCGACGCAGGATACGGAATGCATAAAGCTCCCGCAGGGGGAAGGGATCAAATATTCTAAGGCGGAATATTTTAACCGCAATCTTTACCGTCATCTCCGTTTCCGCTACCCGACGTATATCTTTGACGACCAGCTCTTTTTTGAGATCGACGAGGAGGGGACGCCTTACTGGGTGTGTCCGGTGAAGAAGTTCAATATCGGGCTGTTCGGCGGGCAGACCGTGGGGCGTGTGGTGCTCTGCAACGCGGTAACGGGAGAGTGCGTCGATTATGCGGTGGAGGACGTTCCGCAGTGGGTCGATAAGGTCTATTCGGCAGAGCTCTTAACGCGCCTTTACGATTATTCGGGGATCTTAAAGCACGGCTATTTAAACAGCATATTGGGACAACGGGACTGCCTGCAGTCCACGAACGGTTATAATTATATCGCGCTGAACGACGACGTATGGGTCTATTCCGGCGTTACCTCCGTCAGCGGCGATCAGTCCAACGTAGGATTTATCCTGATGAATCAGCGCACGATGGAAACGAGATTCTATAAGATAGAAGGGGCGATCGAGGATTCCGCCATGTCCTCGGCGGAAGGACAGGTGCAGAATCTGGGCTACGTGGCGACCTTCCCGCTGCTGCTCAATATCGCGGACGAACCGACCTATTTTATGGCGCTGAAGGACGCGTCGGGACTGGTAAAGAAATACGCTATGGTGAACGTGCAAAAATATCAGTGGGTGGCCATTGGCGATACGATACAGGAGTGCGAGAAGAATTACAGCGAGCTCTTGGATACCAACGGGATCGTGAGCCGGAACGCGGATTCCCTCAAGGAGATATCCGGCAGGCTCACAGCGCTCGCGCCCGTCGTGCTGGAGGGGACGACGCATTATTATCTGTGCCTTTCGGGAAGCGAAGATATCTTTGATGTCGATCTGTCCAATGAAGAGCTGATCGGGATCATACGCTATCAGACGGGCGACCAGATCACGCTGGCCTATACGGAGGGCTACGGGCTCCATCCGGTAAAAGAGCTGCGCTAGGCAATAAAAAGCCGCGCTAGGCAGCACAGGGGCCGCTCTAGTCGATAAAGAGCCGCGCTAAGACTCGTCCATCAGGAAACTCTTGGAAAAGGGCGGGCAAATCCCGCCGCGCGGTTGACAAAATTCTGCAAAATAGGTAAACTGAAAACATAATCATATCAAAAAACAAAAAACAGGCGATACGGACGATAGGGATTTTATTTGAAACTTTGGAGGGAGAAGGAAAATGCAAAGACATGCAAAGAGGATTTTGACGGCGGTTTTGGCGCTTGCGCTGTGCTTTGGCTGTTTTTCGCTCACAGCGGCGGCGAAAGTACCGGAGGTAAGGCATACGCCGGATTGGACGAAGAGCTCTTCGGTCTGGCAGGTCAGCGACGGCGTGACCGCCTATATTAAGGACGGCGTATTATATTTTGAAGGGAACGGCGTGATCCCCGATTATACGAACGACAATCTGGCGGACCGCCCGTGGCACACTTCCATCTTTGGTACGGTGTCGGTGGGGAGCGGTATCACGGATATCGGGTCGAGGGCGTTTGCGGAGTTCCCGAATCTGCGGTATTTCTATATCCCGAGCACGACGTTTATAAAGGACAGCACGGTATTCCATAAGATCGACAGCGATCCGGTGATCCGCATTCAGGGCGGGGAGGAAACGACGAGAATGATCGGAGGCAAGATCCCGTATACGAGCCTCGACAGCTTTGCCGCGATCGCGCAGAGCGTATCGCACAATACGCTGTATGTGGTGGATAACGGCGCGGTCAAGAATATGCTGCGTCAAAAGACCCTGCCGAACCTCGAACGGGTGTATTCGGCGGATAACCCGCTGATCGACCAGCCGACCAGACTGCGGGAGGAAGAGGCGGAGCAGCTCCAGCCCTTTGTTTCCCCGCTGCGCTTTGCGCCGGGCTATGAAAAGACGGGGCAGGCGGTGACTTCCAAGCTCGTGAAGCCGGGCGTCCAGTACCTTGAGCTGGTCGCGTACTATCTGAATTATATGTATCCTGATTTCTCCTATGGGCAGACATATTCCAATATGGTAACGACGGGAGATAAGGCGTATACGGAGTATGATACGCCGCAAAACTACCAGTTCCAGATCCCGGCGGCTCTGCAGAGCCCCGGCAGGGAGTTTAAGGTCGTTATGGTCGTGGCGGGACAGCCGACGGTATTAGACGATATCGACAGCTCCGATACGACGATCACCTTTACGACACAGCAGGGGAGCTTTGATTACAGTATCCTGTACCGCTGACAGAGAGAGAAAAGCGTATAGGCCCGCGGCGGGCGTATACGCTTTTTTGCTGCGCCCGTGTTTTCGCCGCGCCTGCGCTTTTCCCGCGCGCCTTTTTCCGTATTTGCCGATAAGACTTGACAAGATTTTCATGGAAAACTAAAATAGAGTATCAGGAGGAGTGGAAAAATGGCAAAACCTTACAATCATAGAGAGATCGAGGAAAAGTGGAGGAAAGAGTGGGAGAAGCATCCCGTTAATGTCAACGACGGGAAGAAGCCGAAATATTATTGTCTGGATATGTTCCCGTATCCTTCGGGCAACGGGCTGCATGTGGGGCACTGGAGAGGGTATGTGATCTCCGACGTGTGGAGCCGCTATAAGATGTTGAATGGGGGACACTATATCATTCACCCGATGGGCTGGGACGCGTTCGGCCTCCCCGCGGAGAATTACGCAATCAAGATGGGCGTGCACCCCGCGAAGTCAACGGCGGAAAACGTCGCCAATATCAAAAAGCAGATCAATCAGATCGCGGCCCTGTACGACTGGGACATGGAGGTCAATACGACCGACCCGGATTTTTACAAATGGACGCAGTGGATATTCGTCAAGATGTTCCGGGCGGGGCTCGCCTATGAGAAGGAAATGCCGATCAACTGGTGCCCTTCCTGTAAGACGGGTCTGGCGAACGAGGAAGTGGTAAACGGCAAATGCGAGCGCTGCGGCGCGGACGTGACCAAAAAGAATCTCAAGCAGTGGATGCTGCGGATCACGAAATATGCGGATCGGCTGTTAAATGATCTGGATAAACTGGATTGGCCGGAAAAGGTCAAAAAAATGCAGACGGACTGGATCGGCAAATCCTACGGCGCGGAGGTGGATTTCCCGGTAGAGGGCAGGGAGGAGAAGATCACCGTCTATACGACCCGGCCGGACACCCTCTACGGCGCGACCTTTATGGTGCTCGCGCCGGAGCATGAGATGGCGCGGGGACTGGCGACGCCGGATATGCGGGAGGCGGTCGAGCAGTATATTTACGACGCTTCCATGAAGTCCAATGTGGACAGACTTCAGGATAAGGAAAAGACGGGCGTGTTCACAGGCAGCTACGCCGTCAATCCGATCAACGGGGCAAAGATCCCGATCTGGCTCTCGGATTATGTGCTGGCCGACTACGGCACGGGCGCGATCATGTGCGTGCCGGCGCATGACGACAGAGACTTTGAGTTCGCGACAAAATTCCATATCCCGATCGTGCAGGTCATCGCGCAGGACGGGAAAGAGATCGAGAATATGACGCAGGCTTATACGCAGGCGAGCGGCACGATGATCAATTCCGGCGACTGGAACGGCATGGAGAGCGCCGTTCTCAAGAAGGAAGCGCCCGCGATGATCGAGAAGATGGGCGCGGGCAGAAAGACGGTCAATTATAAGCTGCGCGACTGGGTATTTTCAAGACAGCGTTACTGGGGTGAGCCGATCCCGATCGTGCACTGCCCGAAGTGCGGCTGCGTCCCGGTACCGGAGGAGCAGCTCCCGCTGCTGCTTCCCGAGGTGGAATCCTACCAGCCGACAGGCACGGGAGAATCGCCGCTTGCCGATATCGAGGAATGGGTCAATACGACCTGCCCCGTCTGCGGCGCGCCCGCGAAGCGGGAGACGAATACGATGCCGCAGTGGGCGGGCTCTTCGTGGTATTTCCTGCGCTATGTGGACAATAAGAACGAGAAAGAGCTGGTGAGCCGGGAAAAGGCGGATCGCTATCTGCCGGTGGATATGTATATCGGCGGCGTGGAACATGCGGTGCTCCATCTGCTGTATTCGAGATTTTATACCAAGTTTTTGTATGATATCGGCGTGATCGACTTTGACGAGCCCTTTACCAAGCTCTTTAATCAGGGTATGATCACCGGCAAGAACGGGATCAAGATGTCCAAATCCAAAGGCAACGTCATATCGCCGGACGATCTGGTGCGGGATTACGGCTGCGATTCCCTGCGGCTGTATGAGCTGTTCGTCGGGCCGCCGGAGCTGGATTCCGAATGGGACGATCGAGGGATCGACGGCGTGTACCGCTTCCTGACGAGGTTTTGGAAGCTGGTGCTGGACAATAAGGATCAGGACGTCAAAGAGACAAAGGAGATGAAAAAGCTCCGCCACAGAATGATCCACGACATTACGCAGCGCTTAGAGAATTTCAGCCTGAATACGGTCGTTTCAGGCTTTATGGAATATAATAACAAGATGATCGAAATGGCCAAAGGCGGCGGGATCGATCGGGAAACGCTGAAAACGGCGGTGGTGCTGCTGTCGCCCTTTGCGCCGCATATCAGCGAGGAGCTGTGGCGGGAGCTTGGCGGGAGCGATTCGGTATTCCACGCGGTATGGCCCAGCGCCGATCAGGAAGCGATGGCCGACGAGGAAAAGGAGATCGCCGTACAGATCAACGGCAAGACGAGGACGGTCGTTAAGCTGCCGGTCGATATCGGCAGGGAGGAAGCGATCGCTGCCGGAAAGGAAGCGCTTGGAAGCAAGCTGAGCGGCAATATCGTAAAGGAGATCTACGTACCGGGCAGGATCATTAATATCGTAGCGAAGTAGCGGACGGCGATTGGAGAAGGGGCATGAGAAACAAAAAGGATGTCATTTTGGTGGTAGAGGGCAGAGAGAGCGTCAGGCAGGAGTACCGGAGATTCCTGCAGAAGAAGCGCTATGAGATCAAGGAGACGGCAGACGGCAGGGAGGCGCTGGATTATCTCAAGGTCAATCCAGACACGACCGACCTCGTGCTGATCTCGTATGACATTCCCGAGCTGAGCGGCATCGAGCTGCTCAAGATACTCAAGCTGTCGGAGCGTATGAAAAACGTGCCGGTCGTCCTGTTTATGGAAAAGGACTGTATCGCGGAGCGTATGCTGGCGATGGACAACGGGGCGGAGGACGTATTCCTGCGCCCGTGGGAGGAACGCACCGTCGCCAATCGGATCGAGAATATCCTGATCGCCAAGACAAAGCCCGTCTGCGTCAATATCATGGAGGAGATCTTAGAGAAGGAGCTGGATAAAGCCATCGACGGCCTTCATATCTGCAAGTGCAGACAGTGCCGCAAGGACGTGCTGACACTGGCCCTAAACCGTCTCAAGCCGCGCTATGTTTCCTCGGAAAAGGGGAAGCTGATCTCGATGGTGGATCAGATGTCGTATGATTATGTGCCGGAAATGCTGCGCGTGCTGACGGAAGCCGCGGAGGTGGTAAGGAAAAATCCCAGACATCCCGAAAGCTCGTCCCTTCCGGCGGATAAATCGTAACGCCGCGGGCCGCTTCCGGTGGATACCGGAATTTAAGGAAGCACAGAAGGCCGCTGCAAAGCCCGTATCCGCATAGGCGGGGCTTTGCAGGGGCTTTTTCTTATTTCATTTTCATCAGCCGCATGGCCTTTTCCATGCGGGCGATCTCATCGGGCGCGCTGTTCTTTTTGAGTACGTCGATGATCTGCTCCGCTTCCTTTTGGGAAAAGGAGACGGAACGCTCGCGGCTCCTCTGGGAAAGGCTCATAAGGAAGGTCAGCATTTCCCGCGGCGAGAGCCCCGCGCCCTCCGATACCAACATCTGCAGGAAATCCAGTTTGGCAGGGTCGATATCCGCCAGAGCGGGGTCATGTTTCCAGTTCGGCTGTGTCATGCTCGATCTCTCCTTTTAGGTTTTCTAGGATCGTCTGCTGCTTCGGGCTCAGCAGGGACAGCAGAAATTCGATATCCGGCGTCTTGGCGGCGCTCTCGCCGCCCTCCGTATCGCCCGCGGGCTCCATATCCTTTAGCAGCTCCGCCATCTCCATGATCTCCTGCATGGTCTCAAAGGAGGAGAGAGTCTGCTCGAGCCGCCGCAGCATGTTCTGCTGGGACGCGCTGCAGTAGGGAAGGAGGGCGGGGAGGAGCTTTTTGAGATCCGCCCCCTCCCCGGAGCCCGCGCCGCATATGTGATACGGGTGATTTTTAAAATAAGAAATCGTATATTGCAGTTCCTGATATTTGATATAGACAGCGAGATATCTCTGCATGGGGCGGTCAAAGCATGGCAGGAGAGTCTTTATGATCTGTAGGCGGTTCGTGGTAAACAGGGTGTCGAACGCCGCGATGTTGTCCTGCTCTTTTTCCTCCATAAGAAATCTCCCTATCGTTATTAGTAAGACTTATGCCGCGCGCTTTTGGGATATGCAAAAAAAGAGGCGGCGCTTTGGCCGCCCCTTTCACAGCGCGGGCATGAGTCCGCCTGTATGAGCCCAGCGGCTCATGTCAGAGAATCGAAACCTTAGTTGTTGTTGCAGCAGCACAGCAGGATCAGGATCCAGAGGATATTGCCGCCGCATCCGCATCCGTCGTTGTTTCCGCTCAGGAAATTGCCGCCGCATCCGCTGCCGGAATTGCCGCCGCACAGGCAGAGTAAAATGATGATCCAGAGGATATTGCCGCAGCCGGAATCGTTAGAAGGAGAATTGCCGCCGCATCCACAGGAAGTCGCCGTTAAGTCGCTCATAAATGCCTCCAAAAGTTTATTATGCTTTATAGTATGTGGCAGGGCATGGCCTTGTTTCGCGTTCTGGAAAATTTATGCACAAAACGCGTTTGACCGCTCCTTTGGGGAAAGGGCAGTATGGGGGGCGGAGAGAGAAAAGAGGGGCGGAATATGTCGCAAGATATTGGCAAAAGGCTTGCAATTCTGTCAAGATATAGTAAAATAGATTATATATGACATCAGACGGGGACGGCTCCCCGCTCCCGGTCTGTCTACGCTCCGCTAAGGATGCGCAGGAGGAGATACGCACATTGGCAAAGGACAGTCTGAAAAAGCAGGCGGCGCGGTATCATTTAGAGCAGTACGATGAGAAAATGCAGAAGGCGATCCTTCTCCAGCTAAAGAAGCGGGCGCGGAGAAGGAAGCTGCTCACAGCCGTATGCGCGCTGGCCGCATTCGTGAGTCTGGGGTATTTCGCCGGGTATTACTATCTGGCCGACCGTTCGGGCACGCAGTTTGAAGAGCTGGCGGAGCTGAAAAAGAAAAAGCCCGTGACGCCGTTTCGTATCCACAGGACGGGCGAACAGGAGATACCGGATATCCTCGACGAATATAAAAATTTATATAATAAGAATAAAAGCCTAATCGGATGGCTCAAAATTGACGATACAATAATAGATTATCCTGTCATGCAGTCGCCGGATTCCGAATATTACCTGACACATAATTTCGATCAGGAGTATGACCGGAACGGCTCCATCTTTATGGATCCGGCCTGCGACGTGTTAAAGCCCAGTACGAATCTGATCCTGTACGGACATCATATGCGCTCCGGCAATATGTTCGGCGATCTGGATCTGTACGAGTCCAAGAGCTATATGGAAAAGCACGCCCTGATCCAATTTGACACCATCTATGAGAGATCGACTTGGCAGGTCATGTATGTTTTCCATGACAATATCCGGCAGGATACGGAGATCAGCTTTAAATATTATCAGTTTATCGAGGCAAACTCCGCGGAGGAATTTGCGTCCAATATGGCCGCGATGGCGGAAATGTCCCTCTATGATACGGGCGTGACGGCCTCGTGGGGCGACCGGCTGCTGACGCTGTCCACGTGCGACAGCAGGGAGGAGAGCGGGCGCTTTGTCGTCGTAGCGAAGCGCATGGCATAGTGTGTCTCATAAGGAGAAAGAGCAATATGGCGAAGACCGAGAAAAAGAAAAACAGAAAACTGCGCAGGCGGATGCGGAAGACCTCCGCGATCGTCCTGATGATCACGGCAATCATCGTAGCGGCAATCCCGGTGCCGGAGAATACGGCGGCTCCCATGATGCCGATGGCGCTTCCGGATGAGAACCGGCAGGCGAGCAAATATACCTATCCCTATGTGGACGCACCGGCAGAGGAGGGCGAGGAGGATTTCGCGAGTGTCAAGCTGGATCCGGGCGAGCTGTTTCCCGGTATGAAAATGGATGCGTCGGATAGCTCGGTGTCAAGCAGTAAATATAAGGGATACATGGTCTTTAATTTTGACGGCAACTGGATCTATCAGTGGCAGTACGAGCTGTATGATTCCAACGGGCTTTCCGTGATAGCGGGCTATAACGACCGCTATATCCAGAGCGACGTGACGATCAGCGACGTCCTGTATGAGGAATATCAGGTGGTAACGCCGGATATCTATGACAAGTTTGTCAAAGCTCGCGTAAACGGCTATACGGTCGTCCTTTCCGACCCGCTTACCATCAAGCAGGTGGGCAGCGGAGGACCGGACGATGGGAAATTCTGGAAAGTAGACGGGAACGTCGGAGACAGGAGTATCGCGGATGCGGACTGGCTCTGGATGGCGCAGAATTTCAGCGAGTTCAGCGCCTCCTATCAGGCGTATCAAAGCAGATACGACGCTTATCTGGCGGCGCATGAGCAGAATCCCGTCGGCTGGAACGAAGATTTTACCCTTGATTTCTCCCAGCTGGGCGCGGACAATATCGAGCGCTATTTCTGCGAGACGTCCATGTGCTCGCTTTCCTCCTATACGCAGTATGCCCTGAAGGGCTGCCGTCTGGTATCCGTGCTGGATAGCGAGGACGCGGACGGCGACGGAGAGGTCAGGGTCTATATCCCGCGCGTCGTGGACGCTTCCCGCGCGGCGGAAGGGCTGCAGGTAGACAGCAACCGGGATAACCCCGGGAGCAAGGAGGGCGGCTTTGTCTGCGGGAAGCCTTCGAATTCCATCGGGGCGATCGCAAACGGGGTATTTCAGGGCGTGAGCAATATCAACTCCCTGACCCTGCCGAAAAACCTGAAATATATCGGCGACAGCGCGTTTGAAAATTCCTTTATCAAGTCCGTGACGGCGCCGGGCTTGATCGGCGTCGGCAACCGGGCGTTTAAGAACTGCAACGCCCTGACGACGGTCACGCTGCTCGAGACGAATAACACGACGCTGAAAAATATCGGCGCGGAGGCGTTCTACGGCTCGGCGGTCAATAGTTTTGAGATCCCGTGCAGCGTGGAGAAGATCGGCGTCGGCGCGTTCGCGGAGTGCCAGTCCCTATCTGGCGTGTCGATGGCGGAGGGCTCGCATTCAGACTGCGAGATACAGGATTTTGCATTCTATAACTGCCCCGCCCTTTCCACGGTAGAGTGGAGGGAGGGGACGACGGCGGTAAGAGAGCTGGGAAAGGCGGCGTTCGCCCTGCTCTCCGGCACCGGCAATATGACGAAATTCACCTTTCCCGAGGGCGGCGCGGGCAATAAGCTAAAGCTCGGACAGTATATCCTAGCCGGACGCGGCGGCCTGCGCGAGGTGTATATGCCCTCTACCTATTATGGGCGCGAGACGGAGATCGAGCTGCCCAAGTATACCTTTGTCAACTGCTACAATCTGGGCTATGTGGACTTTACGGCGGAGCAGACGGCCGATCCCTACGCGGGCGGCAAGATCAGCTACGACCCGGAGCTTTTTGCCGAGGTGACGAACCCGGATCTCTATGTGCGCGGGCCCAAGCTGGATATGACGGGCGCGGTGGCTTCCCCCAGAGAGAGCACGTGGAAAGCGGCGACGACGGTGTCCGACACCGTTCCCTATGTGTATAATGAAAACGGCAAAGATTATTATGAGGTCAGCGACGGCAGTTATCTGCTGGCGATCGACTCCGACGGTATCCTGCAGTCCTGCCAGTTCCGCTCCGGTATGAGCGCGGAACAGAAGAGCCAGTTTATGAACGGGGCCAATCAGGGCAGGGTCGTGATCCCCTCGCAGGTCGGCAATATCATGACGACCGGGATCGCAAGCGGCTCCTTTGACGGCGACGATATCAAGCAGTATATGAAATCTCTGGTGATCGAGGACGACAGCCGGATCAAGACGATCGGCGCGCAGGTATTTGCGAACTGCCCGCACCTAGAGGAGGTCGTGATCGGCAATTCTGTCAGCGAGATCGGGGACGGCGCGTTCTCCAACTGCGGCACCGAGATCCCGGCGACGAGCGCGCTGGACGTGACCTTCCATACGCCGACGGACGGCTACGCCGCGTTTACGATGGGGACGGATGCCTTTACGACGGGCGGCAAGCCGTTGATCTTTAACGGCGACGTGACGAGCGGATATGCGCCGTTCGACTATGCGATGGATCCGGACACCTATGCGCGCCGGGAGACCAGTCTGCGCGTCCTGTATAAGTCGCTGCGCCCGCAGAACCTGATCGTGGTACAGGATAATGAGACGCATCTGGCGACGCTGGTGGATTATCCGAAGTATGAAGAGATCGATACGAGGAATCAGGACTTTATCGAGGAGATGGAGGCGGAATATAAGGCGCAGTACGCGGGTCCTGAGTACGATTCTAACAGGAAGGAATACGCGGAAGCTTATAAAAAGGCGAGCGATGAGGGCAAGATGGGCGACGAGCTGACCGAGGCGACGGAGCAGTACGACGGGCCGTGGAACGATGGTCAGGACGTCTATCTGGACAGCGGAAAGAGCCAGAACGTGGGCGATTATTATACGCGCCACCCTTACAGCATTTTGAAATTGTATGAGACGGAATCCAATCATCCGTGGGAGCAGCTAAACGACGAGGGCATGGCGATCGTGCGCGCGACCCTAAATATTATCGTGCCGCCGGGCGTGGAGTCTATCGACGCGCTGGGATACTATACCAATCAGGCCTCCAACGGCGTAAACTATACGACCTATGAGGATCTGATCAACGCCAAGCCGGATTATATCAACGAGGGCGACGGCACGGAGGACGTGGAGCCGGGTCTGTTCAGCGGCTGGTTCGACGAGGATTCTACCGACGACTACTGCGCGCAGACGCCGGGCAATATCAAGGGCAACGATTATGTGACGTCGATCACGATGTACGACGTAAAGAGCCTGCCGGAATATGCGTTCGACAACTGCCAGAACCTAACGACGGTCACGCTGGGCGCGGGAATGGAGGATATCGGCGTAGCGCCGTTCCGCGGCTGCGACAATCTGACCACGGTCGTGGGGAACGATAAATATATCGGGGAGAACGGGATCATTTATTCCAAAAATGAGGACGGCAGCTATACGATAGAGGAATGTCTCCCCGCGAGAGGGCGGCTAGAGCCGATCAGCGGCACGACGGTCAGCCCGGACTTTGACCCGCTCCTGATGGACGTTTCCCGGATCCAAGAGGGCGCGTTCGAGGAATGCAACAATATCCGTCAGGTCTATCTGGATACGCTGACGAAGCTGACGGCGATACCCAAACGGGCGTTCCGCAACTGCCGCAATCTGCGCGTGACGCTGCCGGAGACGGTGAAGCTGATCCAAGAGGAGGCGTTCGCAACGCCGGGGAACACGGAATCTACGACGGAGGTAACGATCTATGGCCGCGAGGTAGCGATCGCTTCCGACGCCTTCGACCACGACAAGGACGTAATGATCCGTTCCTATGAGGACAGCGCGGCGATCGAGTGGGCGAAATATTATGATACGAGCTGGGAGATCATCGGCGAGACACATCATGTGACCTTCCTCGATTATGACGGGACGCTGCTCGGCGTGGAGAGCGTCGAGGACGGGCAGGACGCCGCGCCGCCGGAGAATCCGACCAGAGACGGATACCGCTTCACGGGCTGGAGCGGCAGCTATCAGCAGGTCTATGAGGACCGGGTGCTGATCGCGCAGTACGAAGCGGACCAGAGCGGCAATACTCCCGGCAGCGGGACCGATAACCCGGGCGGAAGCGGCAGCGGAACTGGCACCGGCACAGGAACCGGAACCGGCACGGGCACGGGAACCGGCGGGAATAATAATAACAGCAGTTCCGATGATGACGACGATGACGATGACGACGATGATGACGACGACGATGACGATATCCATACCGTGACCGTTGTAAACGGCATGGGGAGCGGCCGGTATAAGAAGGGCCGCACGGTAACGATCACCGCCAACCCCGCGCCGGAGGGCCAGAGCTTTGCCTACTGGACGACGGGCTCGGAAAACGTGGCGCTGGCGAACGCGAACAATTCCACGACGACCTTTACCATGCCGGACAACAGCGTGGTCGTGACCGCAAATTATAAGGATGGCTCGAGCGGGAGCAGTACGACCTACAGTACGACGGCTCCGATTGTTACCTCGAATCCGACCGGGACGGGGAATAACGGCGGCGGCCAGAGCGGAGGCGGCAGCGGTACGGGCGCAGGCACGGGCGGCTCGGGAAGCACCGGAGGTGCGGGAGACGGCACGGCGGAGTCTACGGGGACGAACGCGGATATCATCATCTCCAAGCCGGGGATCTCCAATACGAACGTGGCCTCCGCTTCGGTGGAGGGCTCTACCGATCATTTTGTAGTACGGGTCACGGACAGCGGCGAAGCGGAAGAGGCGGTACGGAACGCGCTTACGGCGGAATACGGCAGCCTTGACAATATCGTCTATACGTCGATGGATATCTCGCTGTACGATTCGACCGGGACGGTGCCGATCTCCGACGCTACGGGGCTGAAGGTCAATATCACCATGCCGATCCCGGACGCGCAGGTCGGCTACGGCGGCAACAATAAGGCCGCGGGCGTCGTAGACGGGGTGCTCGATAAGCTGAACGCGCGCTACAATACGATCAACGGGGTGGACTGCATTACCTTTACGGCGACGCATTTCTCGCCTTACACCGTGTATGTGGATACGGCGAATCTCTCGGCGGCTTCGGATATCTCGCCGCAGACGGGCGACCCGATCCACCCGAAGTGGTTCCTCGCGTTTGGGCTGGCGTGCCTTTCGATCCTTCTGTTTATGAAGCGCGACGAGAAAAGGCCGAAGGCGGCGGCATAAGTGAGCTTATATTTGATATTGATACGCCCGGGCGGCTGGCCGCTTTGGGCGTATCTGGATTCCGGTGGAAAACGGATTGATAAATAGAGGGAGGCAGGGTACTATAAGATTATGACGAACAGGCAAATGTACGGGAGATAAGAGCGGTTTTGAAAGCGGAAAAAACATTGTATGAAAAATTCCCGGCCATATTGAGACAAAAATTGATGTCCGGGGAATTGGAACTGCCGGATGAGACGGAATTTAAACATGCCGGTACCTACAACTATACGGTGCGCGAGGTCATTCCAAACGAAGGCCTGCCGGGGATCAGCTATACGCCGAAGACAT
>CANQTG010000045.1 GCA_947626715.1 uncultured Lachnospiraceae bacterium
GAAATCAGGGTTATAGAGTCAAGTCAGCAACTGCATAACCTTAACATTGCAATATTCAATTTTTAGAGCAGCCACCGAAAGATGGCTTGTTTGTTGTGTGCGTAAAGTTATGGATGCCCTCTACTTCTCATTTTCAATCTTTGTTCTCCTTACTTATGCAATATGTTTTCTTACGTTATTACGTTATCTTAACCATTATAATAAAACAGGAAAAGGTTTTCAACCTTTTCCTGCCTGTTTTCCCGTTCAGCCGTTTTCCTTCCTGCGGGTCTCAAAGTCCTGAATATACTGCGTGATCAGCTTCACCGTGCCGTCTACGCCTAAGATATTGCTGTTGATACACAGATCGTAGCTGTCCGCGCGCCCCCACTTTTTGGAAGAATAATAGTTATAATAGCTCTGGCGCTGCTTATCCTTTTTGATAATGGCATCCTTCGCTTTGGACGGCGTCATATCGTATTTCTCGCTGATCCGTTTGATACGGGCCTCTTCGTCCGCATAGATAAACAAATGAATGCTGTTTTCAAAATCGCTGAGCGCATAGTCCGCGCAGCGGCCCACGATCACGCACGGCCCCTCCTGCGCGATCTTCTTGATCGTATCGAACTGTGCCAGAAATACCTTCTGGCTGATCGGCATATCCATAAAATGAGAGGTATTATAGCCGAAGGAATAGCTGTCCATGACCAGATTATATAAAAAAGAATTGGTAGGGCGCTCGTCGTGATTGGCCAGCATTTCCTCGCAGAAACCGCTTTCCTTCGCCGCCCGCGTCAGCAGATCCTTGTCATAGAATTTAATCCCGAAATAAGAGGCGACCTTTTCCCCGATCTCCCGTCCCGCGGATCCGTACTGCCGTCCTATCGTCACTACCGTATTCATAAACACCACCGCCTTTCTTTTTTATTTTAATGCAATCCGCCGGAAAATTCAAGTTCGGCGCGAAGGATTTCCCGTATTCTTTCCCGTTTCATACGCGTATCCTTTTCCGCAGCATTCCCTGTTTCACGCGCGTATCCTTTTCCGCAGCGTTTCCTGTTTCATGTACGGTTATTTCCCGCTTCGGAGTATCGCCAAAAGCCTCTCGAAATATTCCGGCAGGGGCGCCGACGTTTCGATATATGTTCCGTTTCGGGGGTGGCGAAAGCCGAGGAGCTGCGCGTGAAGGCACTGCCCTTCCAGCGCAAAGCGGCTCTTCCTTCCGGGCGCGTAGACCGTATCGCCGAGCAAGGGGTGCCCGATCGAGGACATGTGCACGCGAATCTGATGGGTGCGTCCCGTTTCCAGCTCGCAGCTTAGATACGTATGCTCGGCGTAATGCTCCAGAATATGGTAATGCGTGACGGCCTCTTTCCCGTTCTGCCGGTTTACGGCCATGCGTTTGCGGTCAGCGGGGTGCCTTCCGATCGGCGCGTTTACGGTCCCGTCCTCTTTTAAGACGCCGTGCACGATGGCGGTATAGCGCCTGCGTATGCTGTGTTCCTTTAGCTGCGCCGCGATCGCGGCATGGGAAAAGTCGTTCTTGCATACGAGCAGCGACCCCGTCGTATCGCGGTCGATACGGTGGACGATACCCGGCCTGCAGATCCCGCCGATGCCGGAGAGGCTCCCCTGACAATGATACAGCAGCGCGTTGACGAGCGTGCCGCTGTAGTGGCCGGGAGCCGGATGCACGACCATTCCTTTGGGTTTATTGACGACTAAAAGATCGTCGTCCTCGTAGAGGATATCCAACGGGATATCCTCCGGCAGGATATCCGGCTGCGCCGCGTCTGGCACCGTGATACGCAGAAGATCCTCATTCCTTACCCGGTAATTCGCCTTCACCGTATGTCCCTGTACGAGGACCTGCCCGCCGTCGATCAGCTTCTGGATATAGGAGCGGGAAAGGGAATCCATTAACGATGTCAGGCATTTGTCAATGCGGATCCCTTCCATATCCTCCGTTACGCAGAATGTAAAGGTCTCCATATCAATTCAATTCCCTGTATTTTGTCTGTTTGAAGCTCAAAAAGCTCAGATCCTCCTCTTTATAATAGAACAGCAGCAGGAACACGAGGACGATCGTCGCCGTCGTTACATAGATATCCGCCACATTGAAGATCGGGAAATGAATGAGCACAAAGGAGATAAAATCCACAACGTAATTCAGGCGCAGCCTGTCGATCATATTGCCGAGCGCTCCCGCCGCGATCAGCACGAGCAGGACATGCAAAGCGTTATATTTCTTTTTCTTCGGCATTTTAAAGATGACATAGGCGATGACCGATACGATGATGGCCGCTACGAATACGAAAAAGATCTTTTGATTCTGCAGCATACCGAAGGCGGCCCCTCTGTTTTCCAGATAGCTCAGCTCCAGCACATCGGGAACGATAGGGATCGCAGGCTGATCCTTTAAGTGAAGGACTGCGATATACTTGGTGAACTGATCCGC
The DNA here is from genome assembly GCA_947626715.1 of uncultured Lachnospiraceae bacterium. Lineage (GTDB taxonomy): Bacteria > Bacillota > Clostridia > Lachnospirales > Lachnospiraceae > VSOB01. Next base: position 2,438 of record CANQTG010000045.1, read on the forward strand.
GAAGATGAGCGCCAAAAGCCCCACAAGATCCAGTAAGAACAGACGCTTTTTCATAGGCTCTCCTCCTTTTGGGAAAGAAGCGCTTTTAAAGCGGCCGACATTTCCGCATCGGATACCGTCCTGTCGATGAAGGCCTCTCCCAATTCCCGAAGCAGGATAAACTTGATCTTCCCCTGCTCCATTTTCTTATCGGACTTGGTAAAACGGAGAACCTCCTCGACGTCGATATCCTGCAGAGAGGTTGGAAGGCCAAAGGAACGGAACGTCTCTTTGATCTTATGATACGCTTCCTGAGAAAGCAGGCCCCTTTCACAGGAGATATAAGCCGCCGCCACGCAGCCGAGCGAGACGCATTCCCCGTGCAGCATGGTAAAATTCCCGTATTTCTCTATGGCGTGGCCGAGCGTGTGCCCGAAATTCAGGAGCGCGCGCTCCCCCTTTTCCGTCGGATCCTTTTCCACGACGGCTTTTTTGATCAGGCAGCTCTCATAGACCATCTCTTCCACCGCGGCGGGGTCTTTTTCCATGATCTGGGCGGCGCGTTCGATCAGCCGCTCATAATAGGCCGCGTCCCGGATCAGCCCGTGCTTTACGATCTCCGCCATGCCGGAGGCGTACTGGCGCGCATCCAGCGTTTCTAAGACGGACAGATTCATATAGACAAGGCGGGGCATATGGAAAGCGCCGACCATATTTTTATACTGATCGAGATCGACGCCCGTTTTGCCGCCGATACTGCTGTCAACCTGTGAAAGCAGTGTAGTTGGGATCTGTATGAAATCGATCCCCCGCAGATAGGTGGCCGCCGCATAGCCGGTCAGATCGCCGACGACGCCGCCTCCAAGAGCAAGGAGCGTATCCTTTCTGTCAATCCCATGCTCGATCAGGAAGCGGTAAACGTCCTGTACGGTGCCCAGATTCTTATGCGCCTCTCCGGCGGGAAAGGCAAAGACACAGACCGGCCTGCCTAAGGAGGCAAGCTCCGATAAGACCGCCTCGGCATAGAGCTTTTCCACATGGGAATCCGTTACCACACAGACCCTTCCCTCCGCCTTTCCAAGCGTCCCAAGCTCCTGCGCGAGCGTATGGAAATCCGCCCGGATCACGATATCATAGCTTTTGCCATAAGGGGCTTCTACGGTTATTCTTTTTGCCATTGACCGTTATCCTCTCTTCCTAAGGTATTCCTAGATTTCTATCGGATCTATCCGCTGTCAAAACATGCCGTAAGGCGCGGCATATGCATGTAAAAGGAATATGGAACCGTAAGGCTGGCAGACGGATTCCATATTCCTCATTGATACAGGTGAAGCGTATGATTTACGGCGGCTCTCCCGTTCCATAGCCGGAACGTCCGCTAGGAATTAAAAGAGCCGAAGCCGCCGTTTAAGATCTCCTGAAAATCGCCGGAGATATCGACGCTGGCGGGCGTCACGATAAAGATATAATGCGATATCTTCTGCAGATTCCCGCTGATTGCAAAGGTGGAGCCGGAGGTAAAGTCTATGATACGCTGCGCGATATCCACGTCCAGACCCTCGAGATTTAATACCACCGTCCTGTTTGCCAGCAGCGTCTCCGTGATCTCGCGCGCATCGTCCACCGTGGTCGGCTTAATCACGCAGACCTCCATTCCGTTTCCGGCGACCTTTTTGGGATTCTGGCGCATCGGCATCACTTTGGCCGGAAGCTTCTTAGGCTTTTCTTCCGGCTCCTCCGCCGCAGGCTCCTTTACCGCAATGGACTTTTTCGGCTTTTCTTCCGGTTCCTCATCGTCGTAATAGTCGTCGTCGTAATAATCGTCGTCATCCTCCGTAAGCTTCATATAGTTCAAAAACTTGTCCATAACTCCCATTGCCCTGATCTCCTTGTTACTGCTCTGACTCGCTGCGTTTTCCTTCTCTTTCACCAAAGATACCGGTTCCTACGCGTACATAGGCAGCGCCTTCGGTGACGGCTGTTTCATAATCCCCCGTCATTCCCATAGAAAGAACCGCCATACTCACATTATCAATGTTTTTCTGCATTATGTCAACAGATAATTGCCGCAAAGCGCGAAAATATTCTCTGTTCTCTTCGGGATCCTTCACCGGCGGCGCGACCGTCATAAGCCCCTTTATCGAAATGCCCGGGAGCTTTGCGGCCTCGGAAACGAGCCCTATGACCTCGCCGCTCTCATGCAGGCCGAATTTTGACGCTTCCCCCGCCACATTGACCTCGATCAGGATATTCGTCGTCAGCTGCCTTTTTACGGACTGGCGGCTGATCTCCTGCGCGAGGCTGAGGGAATCCACGCTGTGGATAAGGAACGCCTTCCCAACGACATACTTTACCTTATTGCGCTGCAGATGGCCTATCATGTGCCAGCGGATATCCTTTGGCATAGCCTCGTATTTCCAGATGAGCTCCTGCACCCTGTTTTCTCCAAAATCCCGGCAGCCGTATGCGTACGCCTCCTCTAACAGCGGCAGCGGCTTGGTCTTGCTGACGGCGATCAGCGTCACCGTATCCCTTTTTCGTCCCGCCCTTTGACAGGCCGCCTCGATCTTTTTTTCTACTTCTGCAAGATTCTCCGCGATCATATGCATTCCCCCTTATTCGTTGATCAGATCGTCCTCTTCCACGGTGGAAGCGTCTAAGGCTATGTAATCGTATACGCTGAGCCCATAGGTCGTACCGGACTCGACGATGGAATATTCCTCATTGCTGTCTAAAATATTGATCTTGCGGAAATCGGCGTATCCCTTGTTTATGTTATATACGCCGATCAGCGACCCCCTCTTGCTGACCGCGTATTTCTCGTCTGAATCCGGCTTTAGGATATAATCGCCGATGGCGAGCTGGGAATCGTCCAGATAGTATTCGCCGTCCACTTCGTCGTAGATCGCCGTTTCGACAAATTCCGTGCCGGGCTCGCCCTCCTCCGTATAGGTCTCCCTGAGCACGCCGTTCGCGCTGCCGTTGCCGCCCTTTGTCACGTATTCGACGGGAACAAGGAAAAATTCCTTTTCCACGATCGCGGAATTGGGGATCTTCAGCCCGGTCTCGTCCTCGGAGATGAGCTCGATCTCAATATAGCGGTCCGTGCAGAAGGTGATCATAGAGTTGTTGAACATCAGCTCGACATAGGTGCCGTCCGCATTTTCATGGACGGCTACCTGCGCCCACGAGACGTCCTGATTCTTGAGGAAGCGCACCTGCACATATTCCTTTTCCAAAAGCTCCGCGGCGCGCTCCGGCTCGACGGGGATCACGATGGACCAGTCCTCGCTCAGGCAGAGCTTGTACGCGGCGTCTCCCGGATTTACCAGCTCGTTGCTGATCAGGGGCTGCTTTTCATAGTCCGTCAGGTCAAAATCGTCCGCGCCGACCTGATCCGGCGTCAGCGATTCATAGCCGTCTGTCGAATAGACGACGATCCCGGTTTTCGGCGCGCGCCTGAAATTAACGAGCTGCGATCCGTCCGCTCCCTGAAGGGAACCGATATTCTCCAGAATGCGGTAATTGGCAAGCTTCATCACGGTCCCCTGCACGCTGTATTTGAAATTGTAGACCTCTTTAAAGTTTTGCGGGGAAAAGGTGTTCGTAAAACCGAGGATCTCGGATTTCAGTTCGCTCAGATCGGTATCCGAGAGGGAATTTTCATCGGGATCGGTCCCCGTAAGCTCTTCAAGGCTCCCTGTCTCATCTACCGTATAGACCAAATCGCCTACCGCGACCCGCCCGCCTTCCCGGACATAATAATTGATATAGCCGGAATCCGAACTGTTCATGACCTCTTCCTTGCGGATCGCGATCCCCGTATAGACGTTATTGACGGAAAGGGATCCCGCCTTTACCTCATATCCCGAAATATGTCCCGAGGTAAAATACAATCCGACGCAGATCATGATATAGATAAAGATACAGCCGAAAATGATCATTCCGAGATTGATATTCAGGGGTTTTCGATACTGCCTGATTTTTCCCTGCCTGCTGTCTGCCAAGTGCCTCACCTTAATTATGAGAAGGAGCCGCTGCAAAACCCGGTCTTATGTGCGTTTTGCAGCAGCCCCTTTCTCTATTCGTATTCGTCGCGTTTGGTTTCTTCGTATATCAGATGGCTCCCATCTGATATTATAGAGATACGATGATCTTATCTCTTAAACTTTCAGGGATCTCCGGTTCATCTAAGGATACGTTAATGATAAAGTCTACCGAAAACAGACTGCTGATCTTCTCGAGCTTTTCGATTGCCGATGTGATATCCTGTCCGTCCAGATGAGCGATGGAAAGGAAACTGTCAAAATACATCTGCTGCAGATCATGATCCTGTGAAATAATACCGCAGACAAAGCCGATAAATTCATCACAGTCGTTGATCAGGTAATCGGAAACGTTGATGAGACGGATCCGGTTATTGAGCTCGTACATATTTTTGGCGTTCTTATCCAGATAAACGATATTGCCGGTAGCGTCTTTGATGGCGCTGTTCACCTTATCCAATAAATGTTTTGTCTTTCCCTTTCCCGTTTTGCCCACGATTAATTGAACCATTTGCAATCCCTCCTAAAAGTAAACTTTATAATGATTATAAAATAGAAACAGACAAAAAACAACCTTTATTTATTGATTTCTGAAAGCAGGTCCGTCATCTCCTCATACAGGATGCCGCGCTCGCTCGCGTGCAGGATCACGGAAATATAAGGATTCCCCGAGGCGTCCTTTGATAACAGGATCAGGCAGTTGCCCGCGGCGCTCGTCGTACCGGTCTTGCCGCCGACCACTTTGATATTTTCGGGCGCGGTATAATTCCCCTGAAGATACTGGTTCGTCGTATGGAAGTCAAAGGTCTTAGGCCTGCCGTTCCGGTCGGAATAGGTCGTCGTATAGGATTCCATCGTGATGATCTCCGTAAATTTCTCGTATTTCATCACTTCGTTGAAGATCAGGTACAGATCGTAGGCCGTAACATAGTGATCCTCGTCCTGAAGGCCGTGCGGATTGACAAAATGGCAGTTGGTCGCGCCAAGCGAATGCGCTTCCTCGTTCATCATCGCGGCGAACTGCTCCACGCTGCCGCCGATGTGTTCGGCGATCGCAAGCCCCGCGTCATTGGCCGAATACATGAGCAGCGCATGCATCGCCTGATCGAGCGTCAGCGTATCGCCGGCTTTCAGCCCGCAGAGCTGCGCCCCGCTCTCCGTGATGCCGGCCGCCGTCTGGCTGACGGTGATCGTATCCTCCAGATTGCCGTATTTTAGAGCGACCAGTGCGGTCAATATTTTGGTGAGGCTGGCCGGATACAGCTTTTCATGGATATTTTTGGCATAGAGGACTTCATGGCGGTTTAGGTCAAATAACGCCGCGCTCTCCGCCTGCGACATATCCACGCTCGTGCCCCCGGTTATATCCGAGGCGGCCACGCACAGCTCCTGCGCGAACAGCTCCGCCTGCTTCGCCATCGCCGCCGTTTTCGTGATCTGAAAGCTGCTGACGGCGGGAGCCTCCTCATATGGGATCTCATATTCTTTTGCGCCGCAGCCGCACAGCATACATACCGTCGTAAGAAACGCCGCGGCTGCCCTGCGTCTTTTTCTATTTGTAGTTTTCACGCCATTCCATGTCCCCTCTGTCAAGCGATTTCAGCAGCAGCTCCGCGGACGCGAGATTCGTCGCGATCGGTATGTTATGGATATCGCACAGCTTGCAGATATCGCCGATATTCGGCTCATGCTGCTTGGGCGTGAGCGGATCCCGCAGGAAGATCACGAGATCGATCTGGTTATTTTCGATCTGCACGCCAAGCTGCTGCGCGCCGCCTAAATGCCCTGCCAGATACTTGTGGATGCTCAGGTTCGTGACCTCCTCGATCACCCTGCCCGTCGTGCCGGTGGCATAGAGATCGTTTTTGGCCAGAATCCCCCTGTAGGCAATACAGAAATTCTGCATCAGTATTTTTTTGGTGTCATGCGCGATTAACGCCACTCTCATGGTAAGTTCCCCTCTTTATATTTTTGTATTTTTACCCTGTAACCTGACATTTAAGACAAACCCCATCCCGATGAACAGACTGACTAAGGAAGTCAATCCTGCGCTGACAAAGGGGAGCGGGATCCCTGTGTTGGGCATCAGCCCGGTCGCGACCGCGATATTCATATAGCTCTGAAAGCCGATCAGTCCGGCCATGCCGCTGCAGATGATCGCGCCCGCGGCGTCCTTTGCCCGTCTTGCGATCATCAGACACTCCAACGCGATCAAAAATAAGAGCAGGATCACCGCACAGGAGCCTACAAATCCCAGCTCCTCCCCGACGATGGCAAAGATGAAATCCGTCTGCGGCTCCGAGATAAAATTCCCGTTCTTTACGGAGCCGATGATATTGTTGTTCAGCCCCTTCCCCCATAGCTGGCCGGAGCCGATCGCGATGATGGAATTGGACTGCTGATACCCTTCTGTATTCAGATATTCCGAAGGATGGAGCCACGCGAGGATACGCGTCTGCTGGTACGGCTGTATCAGCTGCTGATCCGGCTGCAGCACGATCATCAAAAAGACGATGGCGGACGGTATCACGACCGCCAGTATGCCCGCTATGACCTTATAATCCAGACCGCCGACAAACAGAATGATACAGAAGATGATGACCATCATAATGCTGGTGGAAAGATCGGGCTGGTGATAGATCAAAAATAACGGCGGCAGGAACAAGAGCACGGTCTTTAGGAGCGTGGAAAAGGTATTGAGCCTTTCGCTCCGCTTCATGATAAACTGCGCATAGAATAAGATCAGCAGGATCTTGGCCAGCTCCGAGGGCTGGAAGCGGATCCCCAAGATCGTAAACCAGCGCTGCGCGCCGCCCGCCTTGTCCCCCATAAATTCCACGAGCATGAGCAGGCCGAGATTGAGCAGATAGATGACCCAGTACAGATTTAAAAAGACCGAATAATCGAGCAGCGAGATCATGAGCATGAGGAACACGCCCAAGACAAGCCCCATGATCTGCTTGTCCTGAACGGACTTTTCCGCGCTGCCGATCGCCAAGATCCCCAGTATGGAAATGGCGATCAGCATGATGACCAGCTTAAAATCATAATCTCTGATACGGTATCTCTTTAACATAAACTGCTCCGTTTTTTGCGTCCTTTAGTGCTTCAGATCGAGGATCGGAACGTTTGCGTACAGGATCGGGCTTTTGACCACCCTGCCGTTCTTCGCTTCCTCCTTTGTGATCTGAATCTCCATATTTCCGGTATCCACCTTCATATATTTGGATATCACTCTGGCGATATCCATCTTCAGCTTTTCCATCGTTTCCGGCGAACAGCTGATCCGATCCGAGATCAGAAGGATCTTTAACCGATCCTTTGCGAGCTTCCCCGAATCCTTTTCTTTTTTTTGAAAGATATGTAAAACGCCCATACGTCCTGCCTCCTTAATTCCTGTGAAAGATTCCCGTGACTCTGGTCCATATGGAGATCCTTTTTTCAAAATTCAAAAAGGGGATCTCCTGTCCGAGCACCCGCATACAGATATTCGTGTAAGCGCGTCCGGCCAGCGTCGCGTTTCCCACAAGAGGCTCTCCCTGATTGGAAGCGATCACAACATTTTCATCGTCGGGGACGATCCCGATCAAAGGGATCGCAAGGATATCCGATACGTCGCTCACGGACATCATATCGCCCCGCCTGACCATGTCGATCTTGATCTTATTGACGACAAGATCCGTCCTGCCGATCTCATTGGCTTCCAAAAGGCCGATGATACGGTCGGCGTCGCGTATGGAGGAGACCTCCGGCGTCGTGATGACGAACGCCCTGTCCGCGCCCGCGATCGCGTTCTGGAATCCCTGTTCGATACCGGCGGGACAGTCTAGGAGCACATAGTCGAACTGCTCGCGCAGGCTCTGCACCATTTTGATCATCTGCGGCGGCGTGACCGCCGTTTTGTCTCTTGTCTGCGCGGAGGGCATCAGATACAGTCCCGGATAACGCTTGTCCCGTATCAGCGCCTGCTTGATCCGGCACTTTCCCTCCACGACGTCTACGAGGTTATAGACGATACGGTTTTCCAGCCCCATTACGACATCCAGATTGCGCAGGCCGATATCCGTATCGATCAGCGCCACCCTTTTCCCCATAGCCGCAAGACCCGTTCCCAGATTTGCGGTCGTGGTGGTCTTTCCCACGCCGCCTTTTCCCGACGTAACGACAATAACTTCACTCATAGCAGAATCCTCCTTGAACGCTTGAAATTGATTGTCCCCTAAATTACGTCCGATCAAACTGGAAGCATATTTAGTAATTCCTTTGTAATGGGCTCCATACATACCGCGCCGCCCTTTTCATAGGCGATCTTCGCCTGCGGGCGGAACCGGACGGGCCATTTCCCCGCCTTTTTGGAAGCATGGTAGCGGATGCCGCCGATCCTGAGCTTTTCCGGCAGCATTTCCAGCGCCACGACATAGTGCCCGCGGCTGCCGTCCGCCCCGGCGTACGCCTCTCCGTACAGGCCGCCGATAATGATGATATCCTTTTTCGCCGCGATCGAAGCGCCCGGATACACGTCCCCGATCACGATGACGCTGGATTCCATTTCCAGCACCTGTCCGCTCCTTAGATTTCCTCTGTAAAACTGTCCCTCCTTTTCCGGCTTTTCTTCTTTTTTCTCTGCCTGCTGGATCGCCTTGAAATAGGTCTGATCCTTTTCCTCGTCCTTTCCGACGAGACAGATGATCTGCAGGCTGCAGTTATCCGTGATCCTGTTGACCAGTTCCCTTTCCTCCTCTGTGCTGAGCTTCCTGCCTTCAAAGGAGAGCGCCATTCTGGCATTCTTAAAGAATGTGGCGGATTCTCTGAATTTCATGCCCACTTCCTCAAGCAGATCGGGAAACGGGATCTCCCCATCCAGAATCACGGCGATTCCGTTTTGAAAGCTTTTGATGATCACAGGGCTGTTCATGCTGCTCTTCCTTCTCCCATCACATTAATCTCCTCCTGTTCCTACGGCCTCCGGCCTAATCGCGTTCCCGGTCAGGATATTCTCTTCCTCTTCGGGAGCGAAATAATACCGGAATACGTCTCTGGAAATCTCCGCCGCATAGTCCGAGGTATATCCGAAAGCCACACGGGTGGCGATAGCGATCTGCGGATCCTCATAGGGCGCGTACCCGATAAACAAGGCGTGGTTCGGGCGGTTCTTATTCTCCTGCGCGGTCCCCGTCTTGCCGGCTACGTCTACGGGCATATCCGAATAATACGCCTTCCGTTCGATCACGCGCCGCATCCCTAGATGGATCGCGTCCCATTCAAAGGCAGGAAGCTCGATCCGGTTGCGGATCTTGGGCGTATAGTCCTTTAAGACATTCCCGTTGTTGTCGGTCAGCTTGTCGAGAAGGCTCAGCTGATAGCAGGTCCCGCTGTTGGCGACCGTCGTGACATATCTTGCCAGCCCCACCGTCGTTAGGTTATTCGTGCCCTGCCCGATCGCGGAACGGACGGCGTCGATATCGGACAGCTCCGGCTCGGATTCCGCGATCTCGATCCCGGAGGTCTCCGTCAGGCCGAACATATCGGCGTATTTGGCCAGCTTTTCCAGCCCCCTCTCGCTGTCGTAGAGCGCGCCGATACTGCCCAGACGGTAGCCGACCTCGTAGAAAAAGCTGTTGCAGGAATTTTCTATCGCGCCGGTGACGTCCAGCATTCCGTGCGCGCCGCCGCTCGATACGATCCAGCAGCGGGGCGGCGGCGTGATCTTGTCAAAGGGCCCGTGGCAGTCCAGCTTCTCGTGCACGTCGATCACGCCCTCCTCCATTCCCGCGACGGCGGATACCACCTTGAACGTGGAACCGGGCGCGCTCTTTTGCTGCGTCGCATAATTCCACATGGGTCTGGACAGATCGTTTTGAAGCTGGTTATAGTAATCGGCGTCTATGGTATTGGCGAGCCGGTTCGTATCGTACCCCGGATAGGTGACGAGCGCCAGCACCTCGCCGCTGTTTACGTCCGTTACCACGCAGGAGCCGGAGCAGGGATCGAGCGCGAGCTGCGCCGGCGTGATATCCAGATTCTCGATGAGCTGCACCATAAAGCCGTAGGCGGGGACGCGGCCGGAAAGGAAGGCTTCCTCCTCCTGCTCGTTGATCTCCACGATCCCCTGCTCCAAGAGCAGATGGCAGATCTGGTCTCCCGTCAGGGAGTTGTCCTCGATCATATAGCGGTACAGCTTTTTGGAAAACTCCGTATTGGAGTCCAGCCCGTCGAAGATCGTCTGCACGAGCTGTCCGTAGATTTCCTCGGAGGAGGCGTATTTGGAATCCAGCCCGACCTTGGTCACGTCGATCCAGTTCATCGCGATCGCATGGTTTAGATATTCCGCCAGACTGATCGTTTCGTCCGTCCTCCACGCCTGATAGGTCGCGTCCGTGGTATCGATCGCGTCCTCTAACAGGATCCCGTGGCTCTGCGAAGCGAGCATTGTCACGATATAGCTTTCATAGACCTTGTACTCGTCGGAAAGCTCCTGATACGGGGTGCGCCTTTCCTCCAGCTCCGCGCGCAGCTCGCCGAACACCTCGTTTTTCTTGTCCAGATAACTTTGATAGACCTCCCGCTCCATCGGCTGCGCCGTTTTTTTCTCAAAATGCGAGATATCAATGATATTATTGTTAATCAGCGCGTAATATACGTCGTAGATCGGGATCCGGATCCCCGCCGAGGAGGTGGATTCCGAATATTCCCTTGTATTATCCAGCTTGGAAACGAGGATCCCCGCGATCTTCTGCTCTAGGATATCGTAGACCGCCTCCTGAAGATCCTTGTCGATGGTCAGGTACAGATCGCTCCCAGCGACCGGCTCCGTCCGCTCCGTGATCTCGATGACCTTGCCCAGATTATCGACATACATGACCTCCGAGCCCTTCCGGCCCTGCAGGCTCGTTTCCATGACCTGCTCGATCCCCGCCTTTCCGATCGTATCCGTCGCGGTATAGGAATCGTTCTGCACGGACAACTCCTCGAGCTCTTCCTGCGATATCTTGCCGGTATAACCGAGAATATGCGAAAAATAAACGCTGTCCACATATTTCCTGACGGTATCCTCCGTGATCGCGACCCCTTCCAGCGCGTCGCTGTTTTCCATAACGACCGCTACGGTCTTTTCGTTCACATCGGAGGCGACCGTAGTCGCGATATATTTCTGATAACCGTTCGCGCTCATCGCATAGCGGATCGTGACGATCTTTAACAGCTCTTCCTTACTGTACCCCTTGCCCGGCACAAAGTCCTTTCTGTCCTCCGGGTCGTTATATTCCCCGATCTCATAGCGTTTCGTACCGGCCAGATAGTCGATGACCTCCTTTGGCGTGGCCGTCTTTTCGGGATAAGAGAGCTTATCCACCGTGTCGTGCCCGTAGACGTCAGCCAGAAACCGCAGCCGTTGGTTATTTTCCACCGCAAACTGAAAATTGCCGTCCCGGTCCAGCACGATATTAAAATCATTGATGATCTTATCGCCGTTCTTTTCGATGATCCCGATCAGCTTCCTAAGCGTCTCATTGAGGCGCTGATTTTTGTCCGCGCCGGATTCGTAGACGTCCTCGATCGTGACGTTGTAGGCCAGCTCGTTGTAGGCCAGCAGCTCGCCGTTGCGGTCGTAGATATTGCCTCTCGTGCTGGAGATCAGGCGCTCCTTGCGTATCTTGAGCTTGAAATTATCCATGTATTCGGCCCCGTGCACGATCTGGAGCGTAAAGACCCGATGGAGCAGCAGCGCGCACAGCACGCTGAATACCACGATCAGGACAAACAGTCTGGAAGTGATCAGATTGATAAACCGTTCTCTCAGATTATGAAACAAATTTTTTCGCTCTCCTTCTTTCCTGCTCCGTCAGCTTCTGATCGATCCGCAGGATCAGAGGGTACAGGATCAGGGAAACCGCCGTCGTATAGATGATCTCCGGCAGAATGATATGGACGAAATAATATCCGATCTGGAAGCGGCTCCTGAGCAGAAAGAGCAGGAAATAGCACAGGAGATTGTACGCCAGATCGCTCACGGAGATCAGGCACAGGGGCAGCTTGATATCCTCCGGGAAAAACGCCTTGCGGAAGCTGCCGTTTATGTAACCGATATACATATAGATCATGGCGTAAAAGCCGACCGCCTCCCCCAGAAAGGTATCCAGAAGAAGCCCCGAGAAAAAGCCGGTCAGAAGGCCGCTCTTCCTGCCTCCCATAAAGCCGTAGGAAGCGGTCAGCACGATCAGGAGGTTCGGGATGATACCGTTGAACGCCAATGCATGGAACACCGTACATTGCAGGAGGAAACACAGCAAAATCAAGATTCCGATCAACAGTTTACGTTTCATGCCCTATCCTTTCCGCGCTATTCTTCCGGGCTCTGCTTGAGCTCCAGAATGACCAGCACCTCCTCTAGGTGCTGGAAGTCAACCGCCGGCGTGACGTACCCGGACTTGGTAAGATTATTGGAATCCGTCTCCATCGAGCTGATATAGCCGATCAGTATCCCGGGCAGATATTTATCGCTGATATTGGAGGTGACGATCTTGTCCCCCTCCGCCACCTGATCGTCGCTGTCTATGAGCTGTTCAAAGCGGATCAGCCCCTCGCTCATCAGCTCCAGATCGCCGGAAACGATCAGATTGTCCGAAGTCGAGAGCACCATGCCGCTCACATTGGAATTGTCGTTGATGATGGACGTGACCTTCGCCCAGTTTTTGCCTACGGCGGCGATCCTGCCGACCAGTCCGCTGCCGCTCATCACATTCATATCGACCGCCAGACCGTCGTCCGTCCCCTTATTGATCGTAAAGGAGTGGAACCAGTTGCCGCCATCCCAGCCGATGATCCGCGCGCCGATCTTGTCATAGCCGGAATATTCCTCGTCCAGCTTATACAGCTCCCGCAGGCTGTTCAGTTCATATTTTTCCTGCTGGAGCATGGTATTCTCGATCGTCAGCTCGTCCACCTGCCGCTTTAGCTCTTGATTTTCCTCAAGAAGGATACGGATCTGGGAAAGCTCGTCCGACTTATCGGCCAGCCATGTCCCGACCTGTGTGATCCCGTTCTGGAACGGCGTCGTCACATATCCGATCGCCGTGCCGGCCGTGCTGTTGAAAAAATCCGTGGTAAACGTAACGCCCATCATGCCGATACATAAAAGCGTCATGATAAAAAGCAGATATTTGCTCGGGATCGTGAATTTTTCGCCTTTTTTTCTGACGATTGGACTCATTGGCTATCTACCCATTCCTTCGATCGCGTAAGCTACGGACTTATAGTTATCGTCTTTGATAATGCGGGAAAGGCCGATCGCGACGCTCGCAATGGGCTGCTCCGCGATATTGACCTGCAGTCCGGTCCCTCTGCTCACCAGCTCTCCCAAATGGCTGACCTGCGAGGCCCCGCCCGTCAAATAAATGCCGTGGCGGTAGATATCGGCCGCGAGCTCCGGCGGCGTCCTCTCCAAGATCACCTTGATATTGTCAATGATCGTACTGAAATGCTCGTGCATTGCGTCGTTGACCAGATCGGTCGGTATCTCCCGCTCCACCGGCAGCCCCGTTACGATATCCCGCCCGTATACGGTCGCGCCCTTTCCTTCCTCTTCCAACTCCCGCAGGGACATCTTGACGTTTTCCGCCGTCTTGCCGCCGATGATCAGGCTGAATTCCTTCCTGACCACGGAGCGGATCGCCTCGTCAAACTTTTTGCCGCCGACATTGATCAAATGGCTGAGCACAATGCCGCCCAAAGACAGAATGGAGATCTCCGTCGTATCGTACCCGACGTTGACGAGCAGCACGCCCTGCGAATTTTTAACGTCGATCTCCAACCCCAGCCCGTCGGCGATCGCCTTTTCGACCACCATGATCTTTTTGGCCTTGACATTGGCGTCCCGGATCAGGTCGTAAAAGGCCCTCTTTTCCACCTCTGTGATATCCGTCGGCACCGCGACATAATATTCGGCGCTTTTTAACGCCCCCTTCGTCAGCCCGCTGATAAAATAGCGGATCAATGTCTGCATATTCTGGATATCCGCGATCACGCCGTTGCAGAGCGGATAGGAAATATGAATATTGCCCGGCGCTTTTTCATACATTTCAAATGCGGAATCCCCATAAGCAAATAAGGTATTTTTATTTTCGATCGCGATCATGTTCTTTTCGATCATGATACTGTCGTCCGCCCTGCTGTAGATTTTGATGTTGTTGGTGCCAAGATCGATACCAAATGCCATGTTCGCCAATGTTACTTCCCCTTTCTTCTACAGGTAACCCATTTCTTTAAAGCTGTAATAGTTTTTATCTCCGATGATGATATGGTCGATCAGCGGGATCTCGATCAATGCGGCTGCGTTCTGGATCCGCTCTGTCGTAAGGATATCCTGTCTGCCCGGAGTCGGATCCCCGCCCGGATGATTGTGCAGCAGCATGATATAGACCGCCCCGCCCCGCAGCGCCGTCAGAAAGATCTCGCGCGCGGATACCAGCGAAGCGTTTACCGTCCCCTCCGAAAGGACATGCTCACTGAGCAGACGGTTGCGTCCGTCCAACAGAAGCAGCAGCACCCTTTCCCGCTCGCAGTGCCGCAGGCGCTCCATGTAATAGCCCGCGACCGTATCCGGGCTCGTCATCTGCAGGGTCTCTCTAGCCTTTTCCTGCGCGATACGGGAGGATAATTCCGCGATACATTTCAGCTTGATCGCCTTGACCTGCCCGATGCCGCGGATCCCCATCAGCTCCTTTACGGATACGTGATGGAGGCCGAGGATCCCTCTGCTGCGCTCCCCCGGAAGCGCAAGCACCTTCTGCGCGATGGAGACCGTATCCTCCCCCACCGTGCCGGTGCGGAGGATCACGGCGAGCAGCTCCGCGTCGGTAAGCTGCTGCGCGCCCTGTCTTAGATATTTCTCATAGGGGCCTTCCTTACGGGGCCTTTTATTTTGTTTTTGTTTTTCTTCCATAGTCCGAATCTCAGCCGGAACAAGCCCCCGCTTCTATCTAAAAGCGTTCCCGTTATAAAAAACGGTATACGATAATGCCGACTACGATCCCAATAAGGCTCGCGACCGTAATGCGGATCGTCAGACCGAACGTCACGGACAGAATGCCAAGATCCAGCACCATCGGGGACGAGAGCCCGAATACCTGTCCGTAATTGAGCCAGCTCTGCGCCGGGAATACGTTGCCGATCAGGCCGCCTACGACTAGGCCCGCCAGTATCAGCAGAAAACAGACCCAGCTGTTCTTTCTCTTCATAAGTGTCCTCCCACGGCAGACGGACGGCTTGTGTCCCCGCCTGCCCGTATGTCTCTAATATTACCACAATTCCCCATATCTGTATATAAAATTTATTTTAAATTTTTCGACCCGATCACAGAGGGAGTCCCTTTACCAGTCCTTTTTCGACCAGAAACTGCACGGTCTTTAAGATCCCGAATTTGGCGTGCTGCCATGTCAGGCCGCCCTGAAAGTAGACCGCGTAGGGAGGCTTTAAGGGCCCGTCCGCCGAAAGCTCTATAGAAGAGCCCGCCACAAACGCGCCCGCGGCCATAATGACCTGACTGTCATACCCCGGCATGTCCGCGGGCTGTGGAACGACGAAGCTGTCCACCGGGGCGGCCGCCTGTATCCCCTGACAAAAAGCCGTCAGCTTCTGCGGATCGTGGAAGGATACGGCCTGTATGATGTCGTAGCGCGGCTCTCGGGCGCTCGGCGTAACGTCAAAGCCCAGCCTTTCATAGAGCGACGCGGCAAAGATCGCACCCTTTAACGCGCCCGCCGTAACGGTCGGCGCCAAAAACAGCCCTTGATAAAAGGACGGCAGCACGGAAAGCGAAGCGCCGACCTCCTTAGCAAGCCCCGGGGAGGTCAGGCGGCAGGCCGCGTTTTCCACGCATTCTCTTTTCCCCGCGATATAGCCGCCCGCCGGCGCGAGGCCGCCGCCCGGATTCTTGATCAGCGAGCCGACGACCATATCCGCCCCCACGTCGGAGGGCTCGCGCGTCTCCGTAAATTCCCCGTAACAGTTATCCACCATGCAGACAATGTCCGGCCTGCGCTTTTTGATAAAGCCGATCAGCTCCCCGATCCGTTCCACCGAGAGCGTGGGCCTTGTCTGATAGCCTTTGGATCTTTGGATCGTGACTAGGCGCGTTTTGTCGTTTAACGCCCTTTCGATCCCCTCGTAATCAAATCCGCCGTCGCCGGTGAGATCGACCTGACGGTAGGAAATGCCGTATTCCTTTAAAGAGCCCCTCGACGGGCGGATGCCGATGACCTCCTCCAGCGTATCATAGGGCTTCCCGACGGGGGACAGCAGTTCATCTCCGGGCCTCAGGTTCGCGCCGAGCGCGAGCGCGAGCGCATGCGTCCCGCACGTCACCTGCGGCCGCACGAGG
>CANQTG010000046.1 GCA_947626715.1 uncultured Lachnospiraceae bacterium
CTCAATGGTAGAGCATTCGGCTGTTAACCGAAGGGTTGTAGGTTCGAGCCCTACTCGGGGAGGTGCAAAGCCCGCAAGGGATATTTGGAAAAAGGGGAGAGATCCCGATCAGGCTCCGTGGTCAAGCGGTTAAGACATCGCCCTTTCACGGCGGTAACACGGGTTCGATTCCCGTCGGAGTCAGCGATATGGCGCCATAGCCAAGTGGTAAGGCAAAGGTCTGCAACACCTCTATCACCAGTTCAAATCTGGTTGGCGCCTCGATAAAATCCTGGAAGTTCATTCCGGGATTTTTTTATTTACGGAACGGTATCTTTCGTTGTATCTTTCCCAAAAATGTGTTATACTCAACGCAATAGGACATCTGTCTATCGGTTACAAAGTGGCGTTCTAAGCCCGTAAGGGCATCGTTTCCCGTCTCGGGAGGATTTCACGGCATATCAAATGAATACCTGTCTAAGGAGGATGTCGATTATGAGGAACGATCCGCAGCGGCGCTACGGGCCGGATCGCCGGACTTCTTTCTTTCCGCCTATCCTGATTTTGACGCTTTGTATGGAGAGATAAGCCGCCTATGCAGGGATCCGGAAACGCTCATGAGCTGTTTAAAAAAAATCTGCGCGTAACGGGCAGGAATGCCGTGCGGGCCGCGTTTGACGGACTGCAGGGGAGGGTGGAAGACGGAACGGCTCCGCCGGGAACCGGCGGCGCGGAAACAGGAAAAGACACGCGGGAAGCGGGAAAAAGCGGCGCAGAAACAGGAAAAAGATACGCGGAAAGCAGAGCTTGCGAAGCTTTGCCGGCCGCATGAGCCGCCCGCAAGCGAATCTTGAAAACGAGTTTTAAAATAGGAACAGAAAAGAAAGACGAAAATCTCAGGAAAGGCAGGTAGTATGATGAAATCGATCCGTGACTGTTATACGCTTTCAAATGGGCTTATGATCCCCTGCATGGGCTTTGGCACTTATAACGCAAAGGGCGGGGACAATCTGGAGATCAATCGGACGGCGATCGCGGCGGGATACCGCTATTTTGATACGGCGTCCCTTTATGAAACGGAGCGCGTCTTGGGGCAGGCGATCGCGGAAAGCGGAATACCGCGGGAGGAATTTTTCATCGTTTCAAAGCTGTGGCATGACGAGCGGGGATACCGGGAGGCCAAAGAAGCCTTTGAGAGGAGCCTTTCCAGACTGCAAACGGATTATCTGGATCTGTATCTGATCCATTGGCCGCGCGGCGCGGAGGGGGATACGGATTGGAAGGAAAAAGATCTGGACACTTGGCGGGCGCTGGAAGAGCTGTATCAGGCGGGGCGGATCAAAGGGCTCGGGCTGAGCAATTTTCTGCCGCACCATGTAGAAAATATCCTGAAAAACGCTGAGATAAAGCCGCTTGTCGATCAGCTTGAGCTCCATCCCGGCTATACGCAGGAGGCGGCGGTAAGATATTGCGAAGAAAACGGGATCCGGGTTCAGGCGTGGAGCCCGCTTGGAAGGAGCGCTATGCTCGAAAATCCGATCCTGAAGGCTTATGCGGAGAAATACGGAAGATCGGTCGCACAGATCTGCCTGCGCTTTTTGCTGCAAAAAGGGATCATACCGATCGTAAAGTCTTCCGCGATGGAAAGAATGAAGGAAAATCAGGACATCTTCAGCTTTGAGATCTCGCGGGAGGATATGTCGTTTATCAACAATATGCCGCAGAATACGTGGCTGGGAGAGCACCCTGATTTTGCGATCCCAAAGAAAAAGAGTAATTTTGAGCAGTAAGGCACATAAGAGGGTCGAAAGGAAGGGGCGCGTTTCCTGACAGAGCGGGCGCTGTCGGACGGGATCGGCGGGAATGCGGCGCGCTCTGTTAAGAAAGGGGAAGGCTGTATGGAAGGACTGGAACAATTTAAAAAGATCATGCGGGAGACGGACAATGTGGTATTTTTCGGCGGCGCGGGCGTTTCTACGGAGAGCGGGATCCCAGATTTTAGGAGCGTGGACGGCTTATATCATCAAAAATACGACTATCCGCCGGAAACGATCCTGAGCCATACCTTTTACCGGACGCATACGGAGGAATTTTACCGTTTTTACCGGGATAAAATGCTGTGCCTGACGGCGGAGCCGAACGCGGCGCACCGCAAGCTGGCGCAGTGGGAAAAAGAGGGCAGGCTGAAGGCGGTCGTCACGCAGAATATTGATGGCCTGCATCAGGCGGCGGGAAGCAAAAAGGTATTGGAGCTCCACGGGAGCGTACATCGAAACTATTGTGAAAAATGCCATAAGTTTTACGATGCGGAATATATCCTGAATACAAAGGGCGTCCCGAAATGCGAATGCGGCGGCCCGATCAAGCCGGATGTGGTGCTGTATGAAGAGGGATTGGACAATCAGGTGATCTCGGAAGCGGTCTCTTATATCAGAGCGGCCGACGTGCTGATCATAGGCGGTACGTCGCTGGCCGTATATCCGGCGGCCGGCCTGATCGATTATTATGAAGGCAATAAGCTGGTGCTCATCAATAAAACGGCGACGCCGCGGGATAAGATGGCGGATCTGGTCATTCAGGGGAGCATTGGGGAGATCTTCTCACAGGTGGATTAGAAGGATGGTAGCGATCGTTGGAGTTTGAAATAGGAGATATCGTCAGATTAAAAAAGCCGCATCCCTGCGGCTCCCGGGAATGGGAGATCGTGAGAACGGGGGCGGATTTCAGGCTGCGCTGCACAGGCTGCGGACGCCAGATCATGATACCGCGCAGGCAGTTTGAAAAAAATGCGAAGGCAATTCATAAAAATGCTTGAAAATACGCTGTTTTTATGCTATCATACTATTCTGTGATGTATTTTATTCCTTGCTCCTTTGAAAGAGGGGGCCAGAGACCAAAAGGAGGTAACTAGCATGAACAAGTACGAATTAGCCGTTGTTGTCAGTGCTAAGATCGAAGACGATGAAAGAGCCGCCGTTGTGGACAGATGCAAGGCGCTCATCGAGAGATTCGGCGGAACGATTACGAACATTGATGAATGGGGTAAGAAGAG
The DNA here is from genome assembly GCA_947626715.1 of uncultured Lachnospiraceae bacterium. Classification (GTDB taxonomy): domain Bacteria; phylum Bacillota; class Clostridia; order Lachnospirales; family Lachnospiraceae; genus VSOB01. Next base: position 3,032 of record CANQTG010000046.1, read on the forward strand.
ACTGGCTTACGAAATTCAGAAAATGAAGGAAGCGTTCTATTATTTCATCCAGTTCGATGCTGAATCCACTGCTCCGGCGGAGATCGAATCCCGTATCCGCATTATGGACAATGTGATCAGATACTTATGCGTTAGACAGGACGAGGCATAATAGAAAGCAGGGACGATATGAATAGAGTAATTCTTATGGGTAGATTGACGCGCGACCCGGAGATCCGGTATTCTCAGGGCGAGAACAGCGTTGCGATCGCCAGATATACGCTGGCGGTCGACCGCCGCTTTAACAGAAACGGCGATGAGAACAATGCAGATTTTATAGGCTGCGTCGCATTTGGCAGACAGGCGGAATTTGCCGAAAAATATCTGCATAAGGGGATCAAAATGCTGGTCTCGGGACGCATTCAGACAGGCAGCTATACCAATAAGGATGGTGTGAGGGTATATACGACGGACGTCGTAGTAGAGGATCAGGAATTTGCGGAGAGCAAAAACGCAAGCTCCGCACAGGCAGGAGGATACAGTGCGCCTGACAACAGACAGGCGCCGGCTTCGATCAGCGACGGCTTTATGAACATTCCAGACGGGATCGATGAGGAACTGCCTTTTAATTAATAGGAAACGTTTGATAGGAGGTATACGTCATGGCTTATAACAAAGCAGAGAAATCCGATGGGCCAGTGAAACGCAGAGGCGGTATGCGCAGGAGAAAAAAGGTATGCGTATTCTGCGGCAAGGATAATGTGATCGATTATAAGGACACCAACAAATTAAAGAGATATGTATCGGAGAGAGGAAAGATCCTTCCCCGCCGTATCACAGGCAACTGTGCAAAGCACCAGAGAGCGCTCACGGTAGCGATCAAGCGGGCAAGGCATATCGCCCTGATGCCGTATGTAGCAGAATAAAGCTGAAATAAGAAGCCGGTTTAATCTTGGAATTGAACCGGCTTTTTCCTGTCATGCGCAAAGGACGCGCCGTGAGAAGAAAGCGGGAGGGGAGCGCTTTTTGCGCGCAGGGGAAGGCGGCGTTTAGACAAAAGCTCCCTTTTTTTGACGAGATAATGCTATAGCATTTGGAAAGCAATAATGTTATAATAAATCGTGTATCGTTTTGTGGATAAGTAGAAATCTGGGAATAGACGGGCAGGCTTGCCCGGAGGTAGAGATATGAAAAAGAGGATTAAGATTAAGGGGCGTCTGAGGTTATATCTTCAGGGCTTCATGATGCTTGGGATCCTATTGGCAATTATTAACTTTGGAATTTATTTATTGGATTACCGCTCGGGGCTTTTGCTGACGGGAGCCTTGATCGTTTACTTTATCGTAACCTTTATCCTGATGTTCTACAATAAGCCTGTCATCATGAACGAGCTGATCAGCTTTGCGACACAGTATGGACAGATACAGAAAAGGCTGCTGCGCGAGCTTGAGATCCCCTATGCGCTCTTGGACGAAGGCGGAAAGGTGATCTGGACGAACAGGGCCTTTGAGACTGTGATCCATAAGGAGAAGGGATACCATCGGTCGATCTCGACGATATTTCCCGCGCTGACAAAGGACAGGCTTCCGATGGAGGAAGCCAAAATGGATCTGGAGTTCGAAGGCCGCGAATATACCGCGAGCATGAAGCGGATTCTGCTGCGGGATATGGCGCTCAACAGCGATATCTTTCAGGAGCCTAATTATAAGGGATATCTGACGGCGCTTTATCTGTACGATGAGACCGCGTTAAAGATCGCGCTGAAAGAGAACGATAACCAGTCGCTTGCCGTCGGCATGATCTATCTGGATAATTATGAAGAGGCGCTTGAGAGCGTAGAAGAGGTGAGACGCTCGCTTTTGATCGCCCTTATCGACCGGAAGGTGAATAAATATATCGCGTCTATGGATGGGATCAGCAGGAAGCTGGAGAAGGATAAATATTTTGTGATCCTGCGGAAAGAATCCGTCATGCAGCTGGAAGAGAGCAAGTTTGACCTGTTGGACGATGTAAAGACGGTGAATATCGGAAATGAGATGGCAGTGACGTTAAGTATCGGCATCGGACTAGACGGCTTGACCTATGCGCAGAATTATGAATTTGCGAGGACGGCGATCGATCTGGCGTTAGGGCGCGGCGGAGATCAGGCGGTCGTCAAGACCTCGGAATCGACCGCATATTATGGCGGCAAGAGCCAGCAGGTCGAGAAGAATACGCGGGTAAAGGCGCGGGTAAAGGCTCATGCGCTCAATGAGATCATCTCGTCAAAGGACAAGCTGCTCGTTATGGGGCACAGGCTCGCGGACGTGGACAGCTTTGGCGCGGCGATCGGTATCTGCCGCATTGCCAAAGCGCTGAACCGCAAGGCGCATATCGTGATCAACGATGTGACGACCTCGGTAAAGCCGATTTTAGATATGTTTAAGGATAATCCCGAATATGAAGAGGATATGATCGTCAACAGCGCGCAGGCGATCGAGGCGGCGGGCTCCAATGCGGCGCTGGTCATCGTGGACGTCAACAAACCGAGCATTACGGAATGCCCGGAGCTGCTGCGTATCTGTAAATCGATCGTCGTATTGGACCATCACAGGCAAGGGCTGGAAACGATCGAGAATGCGACGCTCTCTTACGTAGAGCCCTATGCTTCCTCGGCCTGCGAGATGGTCACGGAGATCCTACAGTATATTAAAGACGGGATCCGGCTGCGCGCGGAAGAGGCCAACAGCATGTATGCGGGCATTATCATCGATACCAATAACTTTACCGCGAAAACGGGCGTCCGCACCTTTGAGGCGGCGGCGTACCTGCGCAGGAACGGGGCCGATGTGACGCGCGTGCGTAAGCTGTTTCGGGAGGACGCGGTGGAATATAAGACGAAGGCGGACGCGGTCAGTCAGGCGGAGATCTACCGGGGCAATTACGCGATCTCCATCTGCTCCGGGAAGGATGTCGCAAGCCCTACGGTATTGGGCGCGCAGGCGGCCAATGAGCTGCTGAACATCAAAGGGATCAAAGCCAGCTTTATCCTGACGGAATATCAGGGCAGGATATTTGTCAGCGCGCGCTCCATCGACGAAGTCAACGTGCAGGTGATCATGGAACGGCTGGGAGGGGGCGGCCATATGAATATCGCGGGAGCGCAGTTAGAGGACGTCTCCCTGCCGGAAGCCGTAAAGATTATGAAAGATACATTGGACAAAATGATAGAAGAGGGTGACTTGTCATGAAGGTTATTTTATTGGAAGACGTAAAGAGCTTGGGGAAAAGGGGCGAGATCGTCAATGTGAACGACGGCTATGCGAGAAACTATATCCTGCCTAGAAAGCTCGGCTTGGAAGCGAACAGTAAGAATCTGAACGATTTAAAGCTGCAGAAAGCAAATGAAGAAAAGGTAGCGAAGGAGCAGCTTGAGGCCGCCCGCAGCCTTGCCGGCGAACTGGAAGAAAAGGAAGTATGCGTTAAGATGAAAGCCGGGGAGGGCGGCAGGGCGTTCGGCTCGGTTTCTACCAAAGAGATCGCGCAGGCGGCAAAAGAACAGTGCGGACTGGATATCGACAAGAAAAAGATACAGCTTGCGGAGCCGATCAAGAGCTTTGGCGTATTTGAAGTGACGATAAAGCTGCATCCCAAGGTGAGCGGCAGGCTGAAAGTGAAGGTAGTGGAAGAGAACTAGCAGGGAAAGAATATGGCGGCAATGGAAGAAGCGTTGTTAAAAAGGGTATTGCCTCATAGCGTGGAAGCGGAGCAGTCGGTGATCGGCTCCATGATTTTGGATCGGGAAGCGATCGTCGTAGCCTCCGGGCTCCTTCATGAAGAGGACTTTTATGGGAAGCAGTACGGGATCCTGTTCACCGCGATGGTGGAGCTGAACGACGAGGGGAAGCCGGTCGATCTGGTCACGCTGCAGAACCGCCTGAAGGAAAAGGACGTCCCGGAGGAAGTCAGCAGTCTGGAATTTGTCCGGGATCTGCTGACGACAGTCCCTACGTCTGCGAATATCAAATATTATGCCAATATCGTTGCGGAAAAAGCGACGCTGCGCAGGCTGATACGCCTGAATGAGGAAATCGTCAATACCTGTTACGCGGGAAAGGAAAGCCTAGACCGCATATTGGAGGAGACGGAGAAGAAGGTCTTTGAACTGCTGCAGAAGCGGAACAGCACGGAGTTTACGCCGATCCGCGATATCGTGCTGGAGGCGATGAACCGGATCGAGCTCGCTTCCCGCAATAAGGGCGTGGTGACGGGGATCCCTACCGGATTTATGGATCTGGATTACCGCTTGGCCGGTATGCAGCCCTCGGACCTGATCCTGATCGCGGCAAGACCGTCTATGGGGAAAACCGCCTTTGTATTGAATATCGCGCAGTATGTGGCGTTTAAACAGGATATGACGGTTGCGATCTTCAGTCTGGAAATGTCAAAGGAGCAGCTGGTAAACCGTTTGTTCGCGTTGGAGTCAAAAGTAGATTCCCAGCATATCCGAACCGGAAATCTGTCCGATCAGGAATGGGAAAAATTGATCGAAAGCGCCGGTATTATTGGGAAATCCCGCCTTATCATAGACGATACGCCGGGGATCACGATCTCGGAGCTGCGTTCCAAATGCCGGAAATACCGCTTAGAGCACGATTTGAAACTCGTTATCATCGATTATCTGCAGCTGATGTCCGGGAGCGGGCGCATGGATTCGAGGCAGCAGGAGATCTCCGATATCTCCCGTTCCCTGAAAGCGCTGGCGAGGGAGCTTGAAGTGCCGGTAGTGGCTTTGTCGCAGCTCAGCCGCGCGGTGGAGCAAAGACCGGAGCACCGTCCGATGCTTTCCGATCTGCGCGAATCGGGGGCGATCGAACAGGATGCGGACGTCGTCATGTTTATCTACCGAGATGATTATTATAATAAGGATACCGAGTTAAAGGGCGTGGCGGAGATCCTGATCGCCAAGCAGCGAAACGGCCCGATCGGGACGGTCAATCTGGGCTGGCTGCCTGATTATACAAAGTTTGTGAATCTGGATATGGAGAAAAAATTTTAACAAAAGCAGGATAGAAGATACGAAAGAGGACAAGCCAGAAGCGGGCCTGTCCTTTTTTAAATGTCTTTATGATAAGGAGGGTAAGCATGGAGGAGAAAAGATATCTGATCTCGGATGCGGCAAAGCAGGTGAAAGTAGAATCTCATGTCCTTCGTTATTGGGAAGATGAATTAGAGCTGCCGATCCGAAGAAATAAGCTGGGACACCGCTATTATACGGCCGACGATGTGGACCGCTTAAAGCGCATTAAGAGCATGAAGGAGGAAGGATTTCAGTTAAAGGCGATCCGCAAGGCGATAAAGCGCGAATGGGAGGCGGAGGAAAACGGAAATGCAGGCGGAGCGGCGCAAGAGGGAGCAGAGAAGATAATGGCTGATATCATGGCGCAGAAGGAAGGTAAACAGGCGGCGAAAGACATACAGGGAGCAGAGCGCGATAAAGAGGGGAAAATAGAGGAGAAAACAGAGGAAAAAGCAGAGGATCTATGTCTGGTACAGACGGAAAGGCCCATGCTGAAAGATGGAGAGAGGAGAGAGAAGGAAGAGAAAGCCTACCGCCTGCAGATGCTGCTGAAAAACATGATGTTGGAGGCGATACGGGAGGGCAACGAAGAATTTGCCCAGCAGATCAAGGAAAGCATTTTGAAAGAGCTGGACTATCAGTTCCGAATGCAGGAGGAACGGGAGGAGTTGCGGGAGAGCGAACGGATAAGGCGCGAGGAGGAGCATTATAAGAAGATCGATGAAATGCTGCGGGAAAAGATGGAAAAAAAGGAGAAAAAGAAAAAGCACTCAATTTTCTGAGTGCTTTTAGCGGTTCATAAGGAATATTAACCTTCTGAAATAGCGCCTGTCGGGCAAGCCCCCGCGCAGGAACCGCAGCTGATGCAGGTATCCGCATCGATCTCGAAATGGGAATCTCCCATGCTGATAGCGCCGACAGGGCACTGTCCTTCACATGCTCCACAGCTCACACAGCTGTCGCCTATTACGTATGCCATAATGATTATCCTCCTTAAATCGTTGCTTATTGATGTTTTACGATCAATTACTTATCTGTTATTTTAATACAAATGTATGACGAATACAAGTAGAAAATGCAGGAATCGACGTTATCCTTCGTGCTGCGCGCCGTCGTCCCGCCGTCTCGCTTTAATCCCCTCGAGAATGACCTGCTTTTTCTCGATCGCCTTATTTTTGTCCATAGGCTCGATCCCTTCCAGACGGTAAGGGATCCCCAGCTTTTGGTATTTGACCTTTCCCATCGTATGATAAGGGAGCACGTCCAGAGCCTTCAGGGTCTTGAGACCGCCGATAAAATATCCCAGCTTATACAGATAGGTATCGTCGTCCGTGATGGTGGGAACGACGACATGGCGGATCCAGAGGTCGACGCCCTGCTCGGATAAATATTCCGCAAAGGCGAGGATCCTGTCGTTGGGGTGCATGGTAAGCTCCCGGTGCTTCTCGGGGTCAATGTGCTTGATATCCAGCATAACGAGATCGGTGAGCGGCAGCAGTTTGTTTAACTTCTCCATCCATGCGGCGTTTTTGGGCTGAAAAGCAATGCCGGAAGAGTCGAGGCAGGTATGGATATTTTTTTCCTTTGCCAGAGCAAAGAGCTCGGTCAAAAAGTCGATCTGCATTAGAGGCTCGCCGCCGGTCGCCGTGATCCCGCCTTCCTTGTAGAAATCAATATTGCGCTCGTACTGCTCGATGATCTCGGACGCCTCCATCAGCGTACCGGCCTTCATATTCCAAGTATCGGGATTGTGGCAGTACGCGCAGCGCATGGGGCAGCCCTGAAAAAATACGACAAAGCGCACGCCGGGGCCGTCTACCGTGCCAAAAGATTCAAGAGAGTGGATTCTGCCGCTCATTTTGTTTTCCTCCCAAATAGAAAATGGTGTCCTGTCAGAAAAACCCCCGGAATCTTCATCCAGGGGTTTTCGTAAATGCATGATGAAAGATCAGATACTCTCATGGAACGTACGAGAGATAACGTCAGCCTGCTGTTCCGGCGTTAATTTGATGAAGTTCACCGCATAACCGGAGACACGGATCGTCAGCTGAGGATAATTCTCAGGATGCTTCTGCGCGTCTAACAGGGTGTCCCTGTTGAGTACGTTGACGTTCAGATGATGTCCGCCCTTTGTCGCATATCCGTCCAATAAAGATACTAAGTTATCAACCTGTGCTGTATTTGCTGCTGCCATGTTAAAAACCTCCTTTAGATTTACTGATAGTCATCAAGACCCTGATGCAGGGTCGGTACGCTGCAGGCCAGAGGCGTCCTCGAACAATCCGTACACCCCATTGTCTGAACGCTGGTCGCCTCGTCGCTCGTAATGTCCGTATCGACATTTACATGCCCAACGCCCATTGCCATACCGGAATCCAGAAATTTTACAAGTTCGTCTATTTTTTTATCATCCATTGCACGATACCTCCCTGCCGGAATCTGATTTCTTATTATTTATTAAGATCAAGTTCGATATCACCGGAGAAGACCTTATCCTCTTTGCCAAGTGCGCCGGGGATGATCGTGAAGGTATTGGAGATACCATCCTGTGCATCCTTGAACGGAAGCTTGGAAACGGAAGCCAGAGAAGCGACCGCACCATGCGTATCGCGGCCATGCATCGGGTTAGCGCCCGGTGCGAAAGGCTGGCCTTTCTTACGTCCGTCAGGCGTGTTGCCGGTAGCCTTACCATAGGTTACGTTGGAGGTGATGGTAAGGATCGAGGTCGTAGGAATACCGTTCCTGTAGGTATGATGTCTTCTGATCGCCGTCATGAACTTATGAACGATCTGCTGTGCGATCAGATCGACGCGGTCGTCGTCGTTGCCATATTTCGGGAAATCGCCGGTCGTCTTGAAATCAACGATAACGCCGTCTTCGTCACGAATGACTTCTACCTTTGCGTATTTGATCGCAGATAAGGAATCGGCAACGATGGAAAGGCCCGCAACGCCTGTTGCGAAGTAGCGCTTTACATCTCTGTCATGCAGAGCCATCTCCGCTCTCTCATAGCAGTATTTATCATGCATGTAATGGATAATGTTCAGCGTATTGACGTATACGTCCGCCTGCCATTCCATCATATCCATGAATTTATCCATAACGTCGTCATAGTCGAGCACGTCGCCGGTAACAGGACGATATTTCGGGCCGACCTGCTTCTTGGTGACTTCGTCAACGCCGCCGTTCAGCGCGTACAGCAGACATTTTGCAAGGTTAGCGCGCGCGCCGAAGAACTGCATTTCCTTACCGATCACCATAGAGGATACGCAGCAAGCGATACCGTAATCATCGCCATGCGTTACTCTCATAAGGTCATCATTCTCATACTGGATCGAAGAAGTCTGGATCGACATCTTTGCGCAGTATTTCTTCCAGTTTTCAGGAAGTCTCGTAGACCAGAGCACCGTCAGGTTGGGCTCAGGGCTCGGCCCGAGGTTCGTCAGCGTGTGCAGATAACGGAAGCTCATCTTTGTTACGAGCGGACGACCGTCAACGCCTACGCCGCCGAGAGATTCCGTAACCCATACGGGATCGCCTGCGAAGATCTGATTGTATTCCGGCGTACGCGCGAATTTTACGCAGCGCAGCTTCATAATGAAGTGATCGACAAATTCCTGAATCTGCTCCTCGGTAAAGGTGCCGTTCTTTAAATCTCTCTGCGCATAGCAGTCAAGGAAGGTAGAAGTACGTCCCAGAGACATAGCGGCGCCGTTCTGCTCTTTTACCGCGCACAGGTATCCGAAGTAAACGGCCTGAATCGCTTCCTGTACGTTAGAAGCGGGTTTAGAAATATCGCAGCCGTAGGAAGCAGCCATTTCCTTCATCATCTTCAGAGCGGTCATCTGCTCGGAAAGCTCTTCCCGAAGACGGATCACGTCGTCGGTCATCACGCGGCCGGTGGAATCCTTCTGCGCCTGCTTATCTTCCAGCAGAAGATCGATACCGTACAGAGCGACACGTCTGTAGTCGCCGATGATACGTCCGCGTCCATAAGCATCCGGAAGCCCTGTGATGATATGGGAAGTACGGCAGGCTCTCATCTCCTGATTATAAGCGTCGAAGCAGCCTGCGTTATGGGTCTTTCTGTGCGTGGAGAAGAACTCGCTGATCTCAGGATCAACTTCATAACCGTTGTCAGCGCACGCCTTTTCCGCCATTCTGATACCGCCGTAAGGCTGAAGGGAACGCTTAAAAGGTTTGTCAGTCTGGAAACCAACGATCTTTTCCTTGCTCTTGTCAAGGTATCCGGGACCGTGGGAGGTGATGGTGGAAACGACCTTCGTATCCATATCGAGGACGCCGCCCGCTTCACGCTCTTTTTTCTGCAGATCAAGTACCTGCGCCCACAGATCCTTGGTGTCCTGTGTTGCCGGTGCGAGGAAGGACTCGTCTCCGTCATAAGGCGTGTAGTTCCTCTGAATGAAGTCGCGGACATCGACTTCATTATCCCATTTTCCGCTTACAAAATCTTTCCATTCTGGTCTCATTTTGACTAGCCTCCTATGATATAATGATGAATGATAAAATAAAATGATTGTATTGACTTTGTAAAAACATTATAAGTGCTAAAGCAGCAAAACGTCAAGGCGGGCCGTGTATTTTTTTGTATACAAAATCAAAAAAATTATAAAATTATTATAAAATTTTGTGAAAAACGTGGAAGAGGGAGGGGGGGGAAAATGTCGGCTTATTTGATCGCGCAGCTTGGGAAAAATCATGCAAATGGCCGGAGGCGTTCTGCCTGCGGCGATATGGCGGGAGCGTTTCATGAAAATGGGATAGGAAAATAACCGAGATTGTAGTATGATATAAAAGGTACAGATAAGGTACAGATCTAAAGTTGGAAGCGGCGATACGGCTTTCGGGAAGGGTATCTGTAGATCACGGATAAAGGACAGTTGTAAGATGAGTATGAAAAAAGCGAAAAAATATCTTTCGGCCGCGGCCCTTTTGATCCTGCCGGCTCTTTTGCTGGCAGGCTGCCTGCATACAAAAGACGGAGGGAACGCTTCCGGCCATGTGACGCTCACGGTCATGGGGAGAAAGAGCGACCTTGCGAAGAGCTATATGACCAGTATTTTCCAGCAGTATGAGGAAGCGACGGGGAATCGGATCGAGCCGGTCGCATATGAAGATACGGAATTTGAAGCGACTGCGGCGGAAAAGTTTTCAAAGGGCGATGTGCCGGATATCTTTATGCATTTCCATAATGCGGATCTGAAACGTTTTCATGTCGAAGAGAATTTCCGTTTTCTGAACGATCAGGACTGGGTGGACGAGCTGACGGACAGCACTCTGGCGTATTGCATGGACAGTCAGGGAAATCTGCTGGGGCTCCCTTACTGGGAAAATTCCATATCGGGCTGTTACTATAATAAGACCATACTGGACAGTCTCGGCCTTAAATATGCCACGACGCAGGACGAGTTCGACGTTTTGTGTCAGGCGCTTGCGGATACCGGCTATACGCCGATCTGCTGGCCGGCCAGCGGCGGCGGGTGGATGGTGCAGTTCGCGCTGGATCCCGTTTTTGCGGACGATCCGTCAAAGCTTCAAAGGATCAATCGAAACGAAATGACCTATGCCGATATACCGGAGATCCTCGATATGGTCAGATGGATAGAGAGTGCGGCGGATAAGGGCTGGCTGGGGACGGATTATATGGACTGGGACATTCATGACGTGAGCGGCGTCATGAGCTCGGGCGGGGCTGTCATGACTTTCATGTGGGATACATGGTTTTATACCGATCTGGCGAAGGACGGCCCGTATACGGTCGACGACTTTGCGCTGATGCCGGTATTTTTAAATACGGCCAAGAACGGTACTTATGAGGGCGGGAATCTGAATATGCTGATGGTCAATAAGAACGGGAGCCATGTGGACGCGTGTCTGGATTTTCTCGCTTTCTGCGCGGCCAAAGAAAATTATAACACTGCCTTTGCGGGTATCTCGACGGTAAACTGCTTTAAGGGGCAGACCACCAATATACAGTCGCCCATGATCACGGACGCGCAGGAGTCGATCGAAGCGAATCTGAGGGCTTCCACGGCGGCCTCTAAGATCATAGGATACAGCGACGATGACGTAGTCGAAGCGTTAGAAGCCCTGTTTAAAGGCAGGATCGATGCGGAAGGCTGCGTCAGGATGCTGGATGAGCGCCGCATTGCCCGGGCGCACAGTGAAGGCGCGGAGGGCTTTTAACAGAGGCGCTGTTGCGGCGTTTTGAAAAACAGGAGAATTTGGGGAAACATCTATTATGGCGAAAGTAAGCAGCAAAGATATCTTTGAAACAATATCCGTGCCGAGGGCGGTAAAGGAAATGGCCCTGCCGACCATATTCAGCCAGATCATCGTCCTGATCTATAATATGGCGGATACCTTTTATGTCGGCAGAACGAACGATCCCTATATGGTCGCCGGAGCCTCCCTTATCCTGCCGGTGTTCAATATCTGTCTGTCGCTTGCGGGATTGACGGGGATCGGCGGCGGCGCTTTGATCTCGCGCCTCCTCGGCGAGGGAAAGAAGGAAGAGGCCAAAAAGGTGTCGGCTTTCTGCTTTTATCTGGCGATCTGCGTTACGGCGGTATTTTCCGCCGGAATGTTCCTGCTCATGGATCCGGCGCTGGGGGTATTGGGGGCGAGCGGCAATACCTACCGTTATGCAAGGCAGTATGCCTTTTGCGTTATCGTGCTTGGCGGGATACCGACGGTGCTTTCCAACGTCATGGCCAATCTGCTTCGGAGCGTCGGCGTATCTAAGAAGGCGGGCATTGGCATTACGATGGGAGGGCTGATCAATATCGCGCTGGATCCTCTTTTTATGTTCGTGCTTTTGCCAGAGGGCTGCGAGGTGCTGGGGGTCGGGATCGCGACCCTGCTCTCGAATTGTATCGCGTGCGGATATTTCTTCCTTACCATATACGGGCTTAGGCAGCAGTCGCTGCTCAGCCTGAGTATCCGGCAGGGAATGCCGGAGAAAAAGAGTGTTCTCTCTGTATTTAACGTGGGGATCCCCTCCGCGGTAGCGACCCTGCTCTTTGATATCGATTATGTGATCATTGATAAGCTGATGGCGGCGTATGGCGATATTGCGCTGGCGGGCGTCGGGATCGTATTAAAGGCCGAGCGTCTGCCATTAAATGTGGGGATCGGTATCTGTCAGGGAATGATGCCGCTGGTCGCCTATAATTATTCGGCAAAGAACTGGGAAAGAATGGACGCCGTCATAAAATTCTCGCTCAGGCTCGGTATCGTTGTCAGCATTGTCAGCGTTACCCTGTATGAGATCTTTGCGGGGCGTATCATGCAGGTGTTCATATCGCAGCCCCAGACTGTGCTGCTCGGCACCGGGTTTTTGAGGATCCGTTGTCTTGCGACGCCGCTGATGTTTATGAGCTTTTTTACGGTCTATGTGTTTCAGGGATTCGGCAAAGGCAATAAATCGTTGTTTCTCGGCGTAATGCGCTGGGCGGTGTTCAATATCCCGATGCTGTTCCTTTTAAATCGTCTCATCGGAATGTATGGGATCGTCTGGTCGCAGGTGTGCGCGGATACCCTGACGGTGCTTCTGTCCTTCTGCGTATACAGCAGATATGCGCGGACGGTTTTGCGGCAGGAGAGGGCGTAGGATAGGGGATGGAATCCCGTCGCTGATACAGATTTGTGATTCGCCGCCTATAGAGGCGCAGGCCTGCTCTTAACCGGTTCAGCCTATTGAGCTTACGATCTGTTTGTCTGCATACCGCTTTACCATAAACGCGATACACCCTGTCAGTAGCTGCGCGGCCGGGACGGCGATCCAGACGGCGGATACGCCCAGTACTGGGATCTGTGGCAGGAAAAGCAATAGGAAAAATAGCGTTATCGGCTCCGCATATACCAAAAGATAGGACAATACCGCCTTTTCCGTTGCATACAGGCAGGTTGTGGTAGTTCTGATATAAGCCAGAACGAATAGCGGCGATAAAAACAGCGGCAGATAACTGGAGATATCCGCATTTGTCTGCGGGGAAGCGCCGAACAAAATCCCAATAGCATGGCGGGACATAAACATGACCGCCATGCATATTATGGCGATAACTCCGCTGGTGATGTAGGCAAGACGCCGGATCTTCCTTACGTCTGCCGGAGCCCCTTTACCGTAATATAGGCTGATAAGAGGCTGGCTGCCGTCGCCGACGCCCTGCAGGAGCAGATAAGCGATACAGATGATATAATCGATACAGCAGTACACGGCAACGGCCTGTTCTCCATGGTATGCCATCAGAAAACGATTCATCAGGATCGTTGTGATCTGAGAAGAGAACGTCAGGCCAAAGGGGGCGGCTGCTACCTTTAAAATAACGGCACAATGCTTGGGCAGTTCTTTGTATTTGGGGAAAGCAAAACCAATCTTCCTTCTTATCAAGTATCCGGCCGCAGCTATTACGGCAACGGCCTGACCGATTACTGTCGCCAGCGCCGCCCCAGTCATTCCCAGCTGGTATATCCAGACGAACAGATAATCCAGAATGATATTTGTGCCAAAGCCTGCAATCATGGTAAACATGGCAAAGGAGGAACCATTCATATTGCGGATAAAGGGAATGAATCCGGTGGCAAAGATTTGGCATATGGCTCCGGCTGCGATCACCCAGAGATATTCTCTTGATAATTCATAGACGGTTCCGGCCGCCCCTAGCAGGCGGAGCAGAGGAGAGAGGAGGGGAAAGGCCAGAATGGTGAATAAAATACTGAAAATAAGAAGTAAAAGGAATGTGCTCGCAAAACTTTCCTTTTTTTTCTTCCACTGTTTTTGACCGCGCAGGATCGAGTACCGTACCGCACCCGATAGACCCAGTCCTGTTCCGATGGCCTGAATAAACACTGTGACGGGATAAGCCAGATTAATCGCGGCTAGACCGCTGTCTCCTAAGCGGTTGCCGACAAAAAAGCCGTCAACGATAGAATATACTCCTGTAAGAGCGAACGCCATGACAGATGGGATCACCGTGCAAAAGAAGGCGCGCCTGCTACTCATTTTTTCCCAGACCTCCCTCACGGAACAATTTGATAAAAAGCTCTGAGTCGTCATTCATCCGTTTCATGCGTTCAAGACCCATCTTTTGAATGACATGCAGTTCTTTTTCCTGAATCTGTGTGATGATCGTGTCAACAAACGACGCTCCTTCCGGTGTCAGAGCAATCTGCTTATTGCGTTTGTCCCGTTCCATGACGATCAATTCCAAATATCCCTGTGCTTCCAAATCCTTTAATATGGTATGGATGGTCTGTTTAGGGATACACCATTTCCGGCTGATCTCCTTTTGCGTACAGGCTCCGTCATAAAGAGATTGCAGAACCAGCAGACTATTGGCGGACAATCCATGCGATCCTGCCCATTCCTCATAAATGATATTGCTCTCTTTCCAAAGTGTATAATAGCGGTGGCGTTCTTGTAACGCCTCATTTTTTACAAGCATACGATCCTTCTTCCTTCTTTTCAATTAGTCCGACGCCAGACTTTATTATAGTCCGATATCGGACTAATGTCAAGGATCGCTTTAAGGATTCCGCAGTTTTTTCAAAGTGGGATACCGGCTGTCATAATTCTTTTAGTCAATAATTAGCTTCTCATAGTTCATTTATGGTTTTCTCAAAATCCCTTATACTATATCAAATGGGAGGAACCCCCGCCTTTATAGGCGGCGGGTAACAAATTTGTATCAGAGGCGGGTTTTGAATGTTAAGGAGAAAATCATGAGCAAATCCATCAACTATTCGGAAATCGGGAAAAAGATCCGCAGACAGCGTGAACGCGTCGGCATGACGCAGGAACAGTTGGGAGAGGCCTGCGGACTGTCGTGCTCGTTTGTCGGGCATATAGAGCGGGGCTCGCGCAAGCTGTCTGTGGAGAGCCTGTATAAGCTGGCGCCGGTTCTCGATATCAGTGTGGATTATCTGCTTTTTGAAGAGATTCCGCGGGAGGCTTCGCTCCCGGACGAGATAACGGCGCTGCTTGAAGGCAGCGACCGGCTGAAACGGCAGCAGTTTTGGCGCACGGTCAGGGTGCTGGCCAGCCATATCGATGAAATGTAAAATGCCCTGCATAGATGTATGATACATCAGGCAGGGCATTTTGTACTATAATAGGAAATTCCTCCTGCCGGAGGAATCTATAATAAAAATGCCCGCATAAAAGCGGGCACAAGAATAGGGAGA
>CANQTG010000047.1 GCA_947626715.1 uncultured Lachnospiraceae bacterium
TCAAGTGAGTTCCAGTGAGATAATGGTAATCTTTCATGCGTTGCATACCCAAGAAGGATTAGAAAATACCCAAGATGATAGCCTTACTGAAAAGGAAAAAAGAATACTTGCGATTTGCGGGGTACCGAAAAGCAGACAGGAAATTGCTGGACTTTTGGGTTATAAATCAATTAAAAGCATCAAAGTGGAAATGGAACATTTGCTGAATACCAATAGGTTGAAGATGGAAATTCCGGACAAGCCAAAAAGCAAGAATCAAAAATATGTTGTGGTGAGGGGAAGAATTAAGAAAAGTTTGTGACACCTTTATTTGTAAACCATGAAAGGGATACCGGATATAATGAAAGATAAGTTAGATATCAGATTGCGCTTGATACAACAAGAAAGTAATACAGATAAAGCCAATTATCTAGCCTTGCAGAAATCTGTAGCAATTTTAAAAAATTGGGAGCAGAATGATGAAGAAAAACTGAATGAATGGTCATGGAAAGAAGCCTTTAAAAGTAAAGAAAGAATATGCTATGTAATCGAAAAAATGCCGGGAAATGTGTATTGCGGAGAGTGCGCAGTAAAGAATATTTCAGACGAAATACCTGAGATTGAAATTGAATTGATGAAGGAATATCAAGGGCAAGGAATTGGATATCTCGCAATGATTGATATGTTAAGCAAACTTGCATCAGACTATGGAAAAGATAAGTATTATGCAAAGGTTGAACCGGATAATTATGCAAGCCGTTTTTTGTTTGAAAAGCTGTGTGCTCAGCCTGTTGGGGTATTAAGAGATCCTACCGTATCGGATGAGAGGATTGAACAGTTTATAGAGCGCAGCAGGTATTTGTTGGATCGGGATTTGGAGGAAGTAGCAAAAAAATTTTCTGTAATGCCGGAAACATTATTGACACATTTTTTAGTCTATCAAATCAACGTTAGTGATATAAACGAAAAGTGTGCCGGAAGGGAAGAAGTGGTCAATCATAGAGAAAAAATAGACTGTCCGAGAATGCTGACCAGAGAAAAGTATAAGGAAACACTGCGGGAGTTCCTTGATGGATTGCAGCAGATAAAGGAAACGATAACAAAAGAAGAGGTAAATGTAAAAATAAAAGAGATGGAGAAAAAATATACGGAACGCGTAGATAAGTTGAGTAAAAGTATTAACTGGGCTGAAGAGAAAGAATGAGGTTGGGTACAATTTGGGTACATCAGCTTTGTAACTACATAAAAGGACAGCAGAAACGTAACAAATAATACGTTTTTTTTCGCAAGCAAAACGATGGAAAAACAGGACATACTCTATACCCTGAAAAGAGCTTGAGTAATGGATAAACCACCGGATGCTGATAAAATGAGTACTTTTGGTATTGATTTATAGCGTTTAGCTCTAAAATGGCTCTATTTATTTGATGAATACCGGATTTGGAACGGGTATCGTGATAGCCGTGACTTATGGATACTATAACACTGATTAAAGAACTTATTAGTGGATTGCTGAATGTAAAAGAGAAATCTTTGAAGATCAACATCTTGTTGCTTTCTCACTATATGAGGAGAGCGTGCATGAATTGATGGGTCGAGCGAGAGTAGATATTAGTAAGACTTGGTCGCACCCTATATTTGGTTTATAGATATGAGGCGTTGCAGAGAAAATGCTTGGAATATATTTAAGCGGCACAGGGAACACAAAGCATTGTGTTGAAAAGTTGACAGGTTTATTAGATATGGCGGCAAAAACGGCGCCTTTGGAAGAACCTAATATTATAGAACAGATAAAAAATCATGATACGATCATATTTGGGTATCCGGTGCAGTTCTCAAATGCCCCCTGCATGGTTAGGGATTTTATTAAAAACCATGATACGATTTGGGAGAAAAAGAAAGTTTTGTGCGTCGCGACAATGGGAGCGTTCAGCGGAGACGGCACGGGCTGCACGGCAAGGCTTTTTAAACGATACGGCGCGTTGGTCTTAGGCGGCGTTCATATTAAAATGTCGGATTCTGTCTGCGACAGCAGGCTTTTGAAGAAAAGTATCGAACAAAACAGGGAGATCATCAGTCAGGCGGATAAAAAGATAGAAAATATAGCAAAGCAGATAAAGCAGGGGAAATATCCAAAAGAAGGATTGTCTTTGCTTGCACATATAATTGGTCTTTTGGGACAAAGACTCTGGTTTTACAAAAAGACGGCCGGATATACGGATCGGTTAAAAATCAGCGATAGTTGCATAAGATGCGGATTATGCGTTTCGTTATGCCCGATGAAAAATATTCTGCTCAAGGGTGGCAGAGCTGCCGCGGGTAACAAATGTACGATGTGCTATCGTTGTATCAGCCGCTGTCCGCAAAAAGCGATTACACTTTTGGGCGATACGGTTGTAGAACAGTGCAGATATGACAGATATGTTGGAACAGATGTTGATAAATAGTTGGATACCGTATTGATCGTAGATAATTCTTACACGATGACTTTTTTGTCACTTGGACATAGTGTTAGTGTTGTGCAATTCTATTTCTATTTTCCGATTTATCCAGATATATATCAGATGGGAGGAGACTTACGCCTCTATAATCGATGAGTAATAAATTCGTATCAATATCGTGGCCGCTAGAGTCGGGGAGAGGCGGATCGGTTGTTTTAAGAAGAGCAGTGGAAGGCGGGGCTGTTTCGATAGCGTTTTGCCCAAGCAGGTTATAGAGACAGAAAAGGAGATCGTATGAATAAAAGAAAGATCGGTCTTGCCGCAATAGGTTGCTTGATTTTACTGACGGCATGTGGCATGAAGCAAGGAGCGGTAGATCGGGAAAGTGAAGCGTCAATCACAGAAGCAGAGGCGGCAGGCCGTGAAAATGAAGCGTCAATCACAGGAGCGGAGGCGGAGAAGCATGAAAATGAAGCGCCGATCGCAGAAGCAGAGGCGGCGGGCCGAGAGAATGAAACGTCGATCGCAGAAACGGAGGTAGCAGACTGTGGGAATGAAACGCTGAATACGGCAGCAGGCGCGGCAGACCGGGAGGCGCAGACGGATAAAAAGGAGACGGCGCAGGCTGAAAATGCCGCGCAGACGGGCGAGAGCGCGGCAGAGCAGAAGGGAGTTGCCGCGGAGCTTACGATGGAAACGCTGCTTTCCTTGTTTACTTCCGGCAGGATCGGCGAAACGGATTTTGCCGCATATGCAAACGGAGAGCCCGAAGAACTGCCCGGCGCGCTAAACGATTATATCAGCTTCCACCTTCCTTATCAGGACGAGGAATATCAGCTGGACGTTTCCTATGTGTATGCGGATGACGGCGGCGATCCGAACGCAGGCCGGCGCAGCGGCAGCGCGTATATTGATGCTATATATATGACACGGGTGTCGGATCGGGAAAGGTGCCTGCTTTACGAGACCGACGAGCGTTATATCGTGGTGGAAGATCTGGAAGCGTGGTTACATGACAAGAGGCAGATCGGCGATTGGCTCACGCTGGAGCTCCCTGAAGGGTATGCGCTTTTGGAGTATGACGCTAGTATCGGAGAGGCGGGCGGCGCGCTGATAGGGCCGCAGGCATATGAAGTGTTGGACGGTGATGCTTATGGAGATGCTGTCAAAGAGTGGACGATGTCGGGGACTGTCGGCATTATCCCGAATGCGCAGGAGCGTTTTACGTTTGCGGAGGGCGAGATCGCGGATATCCCTATACTGAGCAATCATACGAGTATGGAAAAGCTGGAGACGCTGCATGGCCTTGCGATGCCTGCGGCGTTGTATCAGGTAAGCCATGATCTGTATACGGCCTCCGATCTGGAAAGCCTTGCAGAGAAGGGGATAGATACTGCGCAGATTGACACGACCGGAGAATATTGGTATATTTTCTTTGCCAGTGAAGGAAAGGACGACGCGTATTATCTGGCGCTGGCGAAGAATCGTTTTACCAAAGAGGAAGCGATCGCCATAGCGAAGACCGTGCGCTTTCGGTAGAGCGTGAAAAGCCCTGTGCGAAAAACCTTATGAGGGGAAACCTTTTTACAAAGGAGCTTTGACGGGACAAAGGAGAAAACTGCGGGGTTTGGCGGCGCAATACGATAGGAGATGGAGGAAAATGCCCGGATTTGGGACGATCATAAATGTCGCGGCGATCTTGGCGGGCGGTCTGGCGGGACTGTTTTGCAAAAGACTGCTTTCGGAGAGGATTCAGGATACGCTGATGAAGGTATGCGGGATCATTACGCTTTTTATCGCGCTCTCGGGCGCGATGGAGAAAATGCTGAGCTTTTCAGGAGACGTCCTTGTTAGTAAAGGGACGATGGTCGT
The DNA here is from genome assembly GCA_947626715.1 of uncultured Lachnospiraceae bacterium. Classification (GTDB taxonomy): domain Bacteria; phylum Bacillota; class Clostridia; order Lachnospirales; family Lachnospiraceae; genus VSOB01. The sequence continues at coordinate 4,293 of CANQTG010000047.1, forward strand.
CATCGTCAGCCTCGTGCTGGGCGCTCTGCTGGGGGAATGCCTGAATCTTGAAGACCGGTTTGAACGTTTCGGCGAATGGTTGAAGCGCAAAACGGGGAATGCAAAGGATACAAGGTTTGTGGAAGGTTTTGTGACGGCCTCCCTGACCGTCTGCATTGGTGCTATGGCGATCGTGGGAGCGATCCAAGACGGGATCATGGGGGATTATTCCGTGCTTGCCGCAAAAGCGGTTCTGGACATGGTCATTGTGATGGTGATGACGTGTTCTCTGGGAAAGGGCTGTATCTTCTCGGCGATCCCGGTAGGCTGCTTTCAGGGCGGGATCACCGTTTTAGCAAGGCTGATCGAGCCGCTGATGACAAAGGCCGCGCTGGGGAATCTGTCTTTGCTCGGATCTGTTTTGATCTTTTGCGTAGGGGTCAATTTGGTCTGGGGCAAAACGATCCGCGTCGCCAATCTGCTGCCCTCCCTTGTGGCCGCGGCGGCTTTGGCGTATACGCCGATAAGCCTTTAAGAAGAGACTTTTATATTTAAAACCTATCTTTTTTGTGCTATAATGCTCGCAGGAGGGCGGATACCCGCCCGCGGGGGCTTTACGGGGAAAGAGCCGGATACAGGAAAAAGACAGAGAGGAATGGATAATATGGATAAAGAGAATCTGGAGAAGATCGTGCTGCTGATCGACGCGGATAATACGCAGATATCTAAGCTGGAGGCGGTGATACACGAGATCTCTACGTACGGGCGCATTGTGGTGAAAAGGGCCTATGGCAACTGGAAAAAAGAGGCGTTAAAAAACTGGGAAGGCGAGCTGAAGCGTCTGGCGATCAAGGCGGAGCAGCAGTTCGACTATGTTTCCCGAAAAAACGCGACGGATATGGCGTTAGTGATCGATACGCTGGATCTGCTCCATAACGAGATTTATGATGGGTTTGTCATTGTTGCGAGCGACAGCGACTATACGCCGTTAGCGATACGTCTCCATGAGTCCGGCGTATATGTGATCGGGGTCGGAGAGAAAAAGACGCCGGAGGCGTTTCGGAATGCCTGCGACGATTTTATATTTTTGGAAAATCTGGACGCGGAAGAGAAACGGCGGACGCCTAAGAAGAGCCCTAAGGCCGCAAATAGGAATAAGGCGGCGGAGCTGCCGGAAGCGCCGGAGCCGGAGGAAAATACCGATCCCGACGGTTTTGAAGAGATCCACAATCTGCTCAAGATCGCTTCCGATAAATATCAGGACGACGACGGATATGTCAACGTCGCTTCCGCCGGAACCTATATCAAACGGGCAAAGCCGGATTTCGATTCCCGAACCTATGGCTTTGTCAAGCTCCCGCAGCTTCTGGAAGCGTTCCCTGAAAGATATGCGATCAAACGCTATCCGGGCAAGGGGACGGTCACGATCATCGCGTATAAATGCCTGTGAATATGCGGCCGTCCGGCCGTTTATGGACGGATAGAAGCAGAGAAAAGGATTCGCTCATTGAACGGCGAATCCTTTTGCTTTTAAATGGTTCTCCACTTCAAAGATATCGTCGGTGTGAAGGATAATGACCGGTCTGCCGGACTCGCGGTTAAAGCACAGGTAGATATAGTCTACGCTGATATTGCTTTCCGCCATCTCTAACAGGAGATGATTCAGGCTGCCGACCTCGTCCGGCATTTCGACCCCGATGATGGGAGCGGACCTGCACAGATACCCTTCCGCCTGCAGGGCGGATACGGCGGTCTCCGCATCCGATACGATCATGCGGACAATGCCGTACTCTGCGCTGTCATTCGTAACGGAGCCGAGGATATTGATATTTTCTCTTTGCAGGATGGCCGTTATGGACTGGAAGGTCCCCTTTTTATTTTCTGCAAAAACAGACACTTGCTTTAACATGGTTACGCCTCTTTCCATCATATTTTTAGTATCATATCACAACTTGTCGTTTTTTCCAATATTTTTATGGACGCTCTTGCAAAGCGGATATCGGTTGGTGTATATATCAGAGGGGAGGGGATTTACAAACGGGTCTTGAAAATAAAGAGATCTGCAAAAAGGAAAGAGAAGAGACGGGAGGAAGAAAATGGATTTTTGGGCTGTCTTTGCTAAAATGGCAGAGCTGTTTCTGATCGTTGCGATCGGTTATCTGACCTGTAAATGCGGCGTTTTCGGAAAGGAAGCCAGAGTGCAGGTGACAAAGCTGGTAATGAATGTGGCGATTCCGGGGCTTACGCTGTCGGCGGTCTTGACACAGAACGATCTGCCGGGGCCGGGCGAGATCCTCAGACTGCTGCTCGTAGCGCTTTCCAGTTATTTTGTGCTGTTTTTGGCGGCGTTTGTCGTTCCGTGGCTTTTGCGTGTGAAAAGGGAAGAAATAGGGATCTACCGCTTTATGATAACGTTTGCCAACGTAGGATTCATCGGATATCCGGTAACGCAGGCGATCTTTGGGAAGGAATCCGTATTTTATACCTGTATTTTCAATCTGCCGTTTAATGTGATGGCGTTTTCCGTAGGCGTTATATTTATCCGTCAGAGCGCCGTGCTCATGGGAGATGGGGAGGAGAGCGGCTTCCCCGTTTCGTGGAAAACCTTTGTAACGCCCTGCCTGATATCCTCGGTTTTAGCGATCCTTTTGGCGCTGTTTCAGATCAAGGGCCCGGCGGTGATCGGCGAGACCTGCTCTATGCTTGGAAATATCACGACGCCGGCGGCACTGTTAATCATCGGTTCGACGCTGGCGGAAATGCCGGTGCGGGAAATGTTCCGAAACGGCAGGATCTATCTGATGGCGCTGTTTCGTCTGCTGATCCTGCCGCTTGGTATCTGGCTGGTCTACCGTGGTTTTGTCACGGATAAGCTGCTTTTGGGCGTGTGCGTGATCATCAGCGCGATGCCGGTAGCGACCAATGGGACAATGCTCTGTTTGCAGTATCATGTGGACGAAAAGCTGATGGCGCAGGGAACCTTTGTCACGACGCTGGCTTCTCTGGTGACGATCCCGCTGCTGGCCATGCTCCTTCAATAGAAAGGGAGGCGGCGCGCCTGCCGGAAGGAGGCGTAGAAGGGGCGTATAAATATCGCGTTCCGCGCATATAGTTCCTGTAACGGAAAAGACGGGACTAGGGCATGGCGGAATTTTTAGATCGGGCGGATGCGTTTGTATGGGGGCCGGGTATGCTGGCTCTTATGCTGGGAACAGGGATTTTCCTGCTCCTTCGGATGCGTTTCCTGCCGATACGGAATCTGGGGTATGCGCTGCGCTGCGTAGCGGGGGCGGAGAAGGAAACAGGAAACAAAAGGGGAGCGGGAGGCAAAAGAAAAGCGGAAAGCAAAAAGAAAGCGCGAGACAAAAGGGCGGGGGATATTTCGGCGCTCTCTTCCCTGACGACGGAGCTGGCGGCGACCATCGGGACAGGAAATATCGCAGGCGTGGCGACGGCTATGGTATTGGGAGGGCCGGGCGCGCTGCTGTGGATGCTGGCGGCGGCCTGTATCGGCCTGTCCACCAAATTTGCGGAGAGTATGCTTGCGGTAAAATATCGGCTTCGCAAGGAAAACGGGGATTTCATCGGCGGGCCGATGTATACGCTTTCCCGCGCCTTTCCCTGCCGCGGCATAGGAAGGGCGCTGGGCGCGGTATACGCCGCTTTTGCGGCGCTCGCCTCTTTTGGCATGGGGAATATGACGCAGTCCAATTCGATCGCCGCGTCGTTTCACGAAACGTTCGGGATCGCGCCTGAGACGACGGGGCTGATCCTGACGCTCCTTGTGATAGTAACGGTTCTTGGCGGGATCCGCCTGATTTCCTGCGTGACCTTATATATGGTGCCTGCGATGGCCCTTTTTTATATGCTTGGCGCTTTTTGGGTGATCGCCGCGCATTGGGAGCGTCTGCCGCAGGGGATATGCGAGATCGTCCGCATGGCGTTTACCAGAGAAGCCGCGGCGGGAGGAGCTGGCGGCGCGATCGTCGCTTCCATGCGGCAGGCCATGCGTTACGGCGTTTCCAGAGGCGTTTTTTCCAATGAGGCCGGGCTGGGAGCCGCCGGGATCAGCGCGGCGGCGGCCGATACGGACAGTCCGGTGCGTCAGGGCTATATCAGCATGACGGCCGTTTTTTTTGATACGATCGTGATCTGCAGCGTGACAGGGTTTACGCTGGCGGCCAGCGGCGTGCTGGGCATGAGGGATAGAAGCGGCGCGCTGCTGACCGGCACGGCTCTGACCATAGCGGCGTTTTCTACGGTCTTTGGGAGACTGGGCGGCTGCTTTATCAGCGCATCTATCGCTTTGTTTGCCTTTGCGACCATTATCGCATGGGAATATCAGGGGGAATGCGCGTTTACCTTTCTGTTTCGGGGAGAAAGGGCCGCTCTTTTCTATCGCTTTCTTTACGCGCTGCTTACGTTTGCGGGGGCGGTCTGCGCGTTGGAGGCGGTCTGGGATTTTTCCGATATCATGAACGCGCTCATGGCGCTGCCAAACCTGCTCTGCGTGCTGGCGCTCTCCGGTACGGTATGCCGGGAGATGCGGGCGTATGAAAAGAGACGGCGTTAAGACAGAGACAATGAATAAAATCTGATTGGAAAATAGACGCTGATATGGTATTATATACTCCAGGATCCGTCTGCTTCGCAGCCGCCGCGCTGCGCGCTTTCAGATTCTGTCGTTACCATATCAACAAAATGGCGCCTCTATTTCATAGAGATACTAAGTGAACGCAAAGGAGATACCGTATGAAGAACTTTCAGAATTATGTCCCGCAGAAATATGAAACAAGCGATTATCAGAAAGTCGAAGAGGGAATTTATCAAACTAAGACGCCGCCTGCGATATTTAGCGAGGGGCGGGAGAAGATCTTTGTTACGTCCCTTTCCTTTGAAATGGAACCGGATCAATATGGCGAGGAAGGCGGTTCCCCGAGAGATATCACGCAGATCCCCTTTGAGGATCTTTTGGATGAGTTTCATCTGTTTGTTTCAGATTTCTATGATGATTTAAACGAGACGAGCGAACAGATCTGCTATCAGGAGTTCGCTTCGTTTGATCTGGAGGATATTCAAAAACTGCGGACCATGATTGGGAAGAGGTTTTATGCGGTTCCTTATATTGATGAAAGCGATGGAGAGGAATACTATAAAACGGTGATGGAATAAGGAATTAAAGATCTGTCAAAATAAGGCATTTAGTTTTTAGCAGACAGAATTGGTATGGCATGAGGAAATATCCTATTTAGGACTTTGCTATTTGCAGAAATAATAATCTGCAATCGGTAAAGTCCTTTTATGTAACATGAAAGTTGACTTTTGCACTACATTTAATTATAATTATCGTATGAAAGTAAATAAAAAGAAAATCATTGAAAAAAAATTGATGCAGAATCAAGGAATTATACAGGTTGGAGATATTGTTGCCGAGGGCGTTTCAAGACAGTATGCAATTCGATATTTACAGGAAAAAAATTGTGAAAGAGTTGCAAAAGGCGTATATCTGGCGCCGGGTGCGTGGCAGGATGATCTGTATATCATTTTCCAACAGTATAAGAAAATTGTCTATTCTCACGATACGGCGCTGTATCTGCTCGGATTATCAGAGCGGGAGCCGGTCTGTTTTACCGTTACCGTACCGAGAGGATATAAGGTAGACTACAAGGGGCAAAGCCCCCTGAAAAAGGTAACGGCCATTGAGGAGCGTTACTTTATGGGTATAGACACGGCTGTTACGCCATATGGGCATACTGTTCCCTGCTATAACGCAGAAAGGACTCTGTGCGACATTTTCAGGGCAGATACAGAAACGCAGGAAAGGCAATCCGCCGTAAAAGAATATCTGAAAGGAAAGAAAAACCTGCCAAGACTTATGGAATATGCCAGAATGCTTCAGGTAGAGAAAAAGATCAGGCCATATATGGAGGCGCTGTTGTGATTCATACATCAAGACAATTAAAAGCGTTGGTAAGAAATAAATCCCACGGAGATAATGCGAAAGCGATGACGCTGATCCGAAACTTTATAATGGAAAGATTTTTAGAACGGATGTCTTTATCGGATTATAGCGGCAATTTAATACTAAAGGGCGGTTTGCTGGTCGCTTCCATGGTAGGACTGGATAACCGGGCAACTATGGATATTGATACTACGATACGGAATTATGATCTATCGGCAGAAAGCGCAGGAAAACTGATAGAGGACATTATTGCCGTCCCTCTTGCTGATGGAATACATTTTACCGTTACGGGTGTCGAAAACATTATGGATGAAGCAGAATATCCGGGTATCCGCTTTAAGTTAGAGGCGGCGCTGGATATCATGAAAACTCCTATAAAAATTGATATTTCCACAAATGATGTGATTACTCCGGGAGAAGTCAATTACGAATATAAACTGATGTTTGAGGATCGCAGCATACCTTTGTTGGCTTATAATCTTGAAACGGTATTGGCGGAAAAGATGGAGACTGTAATTTCAAGAGGGATATTAAATACAAGGATGAGAGATTACTACGATCTCATGATCCTGAATGTTGTTAAATCGGATACGATTCACTATGCCGATTTGGCAAGAGCGCTTGAAGCTATAAGCAGAAAAAGAAATTCTTATGAGCTTTTATCCACTTCAAAGCATATTTTGAAACAGATTCGATCGGATGCCGGACTGATGGAACAGTGGGGAATTTATCGGCGTAAATATGATTACGCTGCAGATTACCAATGGGAAGATATCGTAAAGAATGTGGAACAATTCTTTGAAAAAGCAGAAGCCTATTATGATAAAACAGATTTTGCTTCAGACCCGTGCAGATAAGGAATCAAAACAGGGGACTGTGTTTACAGCTGAAACGCAACGAAAGGAAAAGAGCGCAGACGGCAGCGTCCGCGCCCTTTTTCGTTAATTGCAGGCCCGAGGCCCCGGATTTTTGCAGTCGTATTCGGTTTCGGAGATACCGCCGCACTGTATCCGGGATCTGTCTATCGAGATGGAAGCGCCGAAATGAAGAGGCAGCTTGACACAGATCTTTTGCGTGATCGTAAATTCACAGGTCTGTCCGACCTCGCCGATACAGGAATCGCCGGGCGTGATGACGGGAGAACCGCAGCAGACTGTCGTGCAGGGCCCCGCTTTGGCGAAGGGCATGACCTTTACCGGTACGCTGACGAGATCGGTCTGATAGAATACGCTGCCGCACGCGGCGGGTATTTCGTTTAACTTCTCAGGCCGGGAACAGCCGCTGCTGCAGATCCGCGTTTCCTCTGCGGCCGGGATACGGTTTTCTTCCCATAGTTCCGTTTTGGCGCTCTGGGGATAAGAATCTTCCATATATCATAAGCTCCTAAATATACTTTCTTTATCATATGAAAAAAGTTTGACTATGCGACAGAACGACGATATACTGGATATCAGGACATGTACTGTCCTAAGAGAAGAAAAAGGAGGATACTATGAAGATTCAAAAAGCAGTAAAAACGGTTTCCCTGTTGACGGCGGCCGCGCTTATGAGCGTATGTCTGCCGGCCGGCAGGGCGCAGGCGGAAGAGGTTAGAAGCGTGTATACGAATGAAGCGATCTCGCCGGAAGCGGCGCTGACCCGCCCGATCGCAGTGATGATGCCTACCGATAAAGTCGCACAGCCGTCCTACGGGATCAGCCATGCGAAGATCTTATATGAAATCATGGAAGAAGGGAACATTTCCCGCCAGATGGCGGTCATAGACGACTGGCAGGGGCTTTCCAAGATCGGTAATATCCGATCCTGCCGCGCATACTATATTCCGCAGGCTACGGAGTGGGATCCGATCCTAGTACATTTCGGCGGCGTCGTCTACATGAAAGACCGTATCTCCCTGCCGGATATCAACAATATCTCGGGGACTTACGAATATGGGACGGGAGGCGCTGCGCCGGGCGCGGGCGTCTTTTTCCGCACGAGCGACAGGAAGGCTCCGCACAATGCCTATATCAGCGGAAGCGGTATCACGAAGGCGGCGGGACAGTTAGGATACTCCCTGACGCTGCGCCCGGAGTATTATAATACGAAGCATTTCACGTTTGCGCAGGGGATCAACACGCTGGAGCAGTACGGGCCGGCGGCGGCCGTGGCCAATAAGATCGACCTTTCGGATATCTTCCCCTATACCCGCAGCGCGTTTACCTATGATCCGGCTACGGGGCTCTATAAAAAATCGATCCACGGCAGCGCGCAGGTAGACGGCGCGAATGGGCAGCAGCTTGCGTTTGCCAATGTGATCGTACAGAACACCAAATGGGAACAGCTCGATCAGAAGGGTTATCTGAGCTTTCAAAATCTGGATGCGACGGAGGACGGCTACTTTTTTACAAAAGGCCGAGGGATTCATGTAACATGGGCGAAGACCGCGGAATATTCCCCAACGGTATACTTTGACGATAACGGGAATGAGATCCAGTTAAATGAAGGGAAGACCTATATCGCGGTTGCACAGAAGGGCAGAAACGTAAACTTTTCCTAATGGGACGGACGGAAGCGTAAACGTTTCCTAACGGGACAGAAAACGAGCGGGGCAGACATTCGTGTCTGCCCGCTTTGATAAAGCGGAGCGTTAGGAACATCTATAAAAGAGAGGGAAAATGTGAGAAAGGCGGGGTATGGATATGACGTATGAAGAGGCTTATCAAAAGCTGGAGCGATATGGACAGCTTCATGTGCTGGAGCGTTACGGGGAGCTGAGCGAGGCGGAGCAAAAGGCGCTGCTTTCCCAGATCGAAGCCGTGGACTTTTCTGTCCTGTCCGCTGCCAAAGGGGGAGAGGCAAAGGAGGAGGGCCGGGGAAAGATCACGCCGCTTACGGCGATGGAATTAGACGAGATCGAGGCGCGCCGCGATACGTTCACGCAGACGGGACTGGAAGCGATACGCTCCGGCAAGGTGGGCGCGGTGCTGCTGGCGGGCGGCATGGGGACGCGGCTCGGCTCCGACGATCCCAAAGGCATGTACGATATCGGGCTGACGAAAGAGGTCTATATCTTTGAGCGGCTCATACAAAATACACTGGAGGTCGTGGATAAGAGCGGCGGGTGGATCCCGTTCTTTATCATGACAAGTGAAAAGAACCATGAGAAAACGGTGCGTTTTTTTAAGGAGCACGATTATTTCGGCTACCGTGAGGAGTCGGTCGTTTTCTTCCGGCAGGAGATGGCGCCCGCTTCCGGCTACGACGGCAGGGTATATATGGAAGAAAAGGGCAGGATAGCGACCTCGCCCAATGGAAACGGCGGCTGGTTCGTTTCCATGCAGCGCAGCGGGGCCGCGGCGAAGGCAAGAGAGCTGGGGGTTGAGTGGCTGAATGTTTTTGCGGTGGATAATGTGCTGCAGCGTATCGCGGATCCCTGCTTTGTGGGCGCAGTGATCGAGACGGGCAGGGCGTGCGGCGCAAAGGTCGTAAGGAAGGCGGCGCCTGATGAAAAGGTGGGGGTCATGTGTCTGGAGGACGGGCGTCCCTCGATCGTGGAATATTACGATCTGACGCCGGAGCTGATGGAGGCGAAGGATCAGAAAGGCGATCCGGCGTATAACTTCGGCGTGATCTTAAACTATCTTTTCCGAATGAAGGATCTGGAACGGATCGCGGACAGGATCCTGCCTACGCATGTGGTGGAAAAGAAGATCCCGTATCTGGATGAAAAGGGAGTTTATGTCAGGCCGGAGAGCCCGAACGGTTATAAGTATGAGCAGCTCGTATTGGATATGATACGGGAGCTGGACACCTGCCTGCCGTACGAGGTGGTGCGGGAAAAGGAGTTTGCGCCGATCAAGAACAGGACGGGAGTCGATTCCGTGGAGAGCGCGAGGGCGCTGCTGCAGCAGAACGGGATCGCCCTGTGACGCTTATTCTTCCCCGAATCTCTGCGCCTTCCCCGCGGCGCGTATATCAGATAGGGGATTGAAAGCCTCCTCCCATCTGATATAACAATTTGACAGCTTTGTGCAACATTCCCATCTTGCGCGGCCCGCGCGGGACGCCTAAACTGGGATACGGTAAGAAGATCACGGAGCAGAAATGGAAAAGGAAAGCAGTCTTTTTCAGGAACAGGAGGAACTATGGCAATCTTGGTAACGGGCGGCGCGGGCTATATCGGCAGCCATACGGTGGTGGAACTTCAGGAAGCGGGCTACGATGTGGTGGTGGTCGATAATCTGAGCAATTCCAGTGAAAAATCCCTGCAGCGTGTGGAAAAGATCACGGGCCGTCCGGTGAAATTTTATCGGACGGATATCCTAGACCGGGAAGGTCTGGAGGCGGTATTTGCAAAAGAATCCATAGATTCCTGCATTCATTTTGCAGGATTGAAGGCGGTAGGGGAATCCGTTGCAAAGCCGTGGGAATATTATCACAACAATATCGCGGGTACGCTGACGCTGCTCGACGTTATGCGCAGGCATGGAGCGAAGAACATCATCTTTTCTTCCTCCGCGACGGTATACGGAAATCCTGCCTTTGTCCCGATCACGGAGGAATGTCCCAAAGGACAGATCACCAATCCCTACGGGCAGACCAAAAGTATGCTGGAGCAGATATTGATGGATATCCAGAAGGCGGATCCGGAATGGAACGTCGTGCTGCTTAGGTATTTCAATCCGATCGGCGCGCATAAGAGCGGTACGATCGGGGAAAACCCGAACGGGATCCCCAATAACCTAATGCCCTATATCACACAGGTGGCGGTAGGGAAGCTAAAGGAGCTGGGCGTGTTCGGAAACGATTATGATACGCCGGACGGCACCGGCGTGCGGGATTATATCCATGTCGTCGATCTGGCGCGCGGCCATGTAAAGGCTGTGGAGAAGCTGGGCGAAAAGCCGGGTATCGCGATCTATAATCTGGGGACGGGCACGGGCTACAGCGTGCTGGATATCGTAAAGAATTTTGAAGAGGCATCCGGCGTGAAGATCCCGTATGTCATAAAAGAAAGGCGGGCGGGGGATATTGCCACCTGCTATGCGGATCCTTCCAAAGCGGAAAGGGAGCTGGGCTGGAAGGCGCAGTACGGGATCCGCGAGATGTGCGAGGACTCGTGGAGATGGCAGAAAAACAATCCGAATGGTTATGAGGAATAGAGGGGAAAAGCCAAAGAGAGGCTGCCGCAAACCATACTTACAGGTTCGCGGCGGCCTCTTTTTCGTTTCTTTGCGCAGGGGCGGGCCCGTATGGCCGCTCCCTATCATACGCCCTTTATTCGGCGGGCGTGGAATATTTTAGGACTTCGTCGTTTAAGGAAAGCATACGTTCGTCCAGCTCATAGATGATCTTGGAGCATTCGATCAGCTCATTCTTGATGAAAACGGGAGCGTTGCCCTCGAATTTATAATTGATCTTGTGCTCCAGACTCGCCCAGAAATCCATTGCGACCGTGCGGATCTGGATCTCCACCTTGGTATCGGCGGTGCGGTTGGAAAGGAAGATCGGCAGGGAAACGATCATATGGTAGCTCCGGTAGCCGCTGGGCTTTGGATTCTTCAGGTAGTCCTTGACGGAAAGCACCTGAATATCGCTCTGGTTGGAGATCATCTCCGCGATCCGGTAGATATCGGAGGTAAACGAGCAGATCACGCGGACCCCGGCGATGTCATTTACATAATTTACCATATTTTCGATTGTGGACTCGTAACCATGCTTTTTGAGCTTTTTTACGATACTCTCTGGAGATTTCAGGCGGGACTTGATATGTTCGATCGGGTTGTATCTATGTACGTGCTGAAATTCGTCGTTTAAGATTTCCAGCTTGGTTCCGATTTCCTTTAAGGCTGACTGATAGATCAGCGTGACCTCTTTCCATGAGTCGATACCGTTGTCTGTTGAAGGTTTAAATTCCATTTGCATACCTCGTTCGTTTGTGGCAGAATACTAATATTGTATGCCGCCGGATACTATAATATGATTATATCACAAAACTGTAAAAATGTGCATAATTCACAAAAAATTTATAAAAAAAATCGAGTCATTGTGGAAAAATACAGAGAAATGGGGGATCGGGAAATGTTTCGTATGTGGTGTAAGCTGTGGAAGGACAATCGAATGCTCCGCGATACGGTGATCGAGCGCGCGGAGAAGGATACGCGGACGCATAAGGTGTTCCATGCGCTGGAGGAATGCTGCCTGCAGTTCGATCTGGAACAGCCGATCTGGCTGGATGCGGTCGCGGAGGATTTTAAGCGCCATGCGCGGGCAAGGTTTACAAAGGACAGCTTTATCGAGGCGGTGGATTTTGATTATCTGGAGATCCAAGTGATCGAGGAGGACGATCCCTTTTTATGGTAATCGGACAAAACGGCGTTATTTTTGATTGACAATGCATATAATATAGCGTAATATAAACAATATAACAAGTAGTAATAAAAACTACGTCATACCAGATGGGAGACGATTTGTGGCCCCATCTGATCTGCGAACCGCGAGGGAAGCGCAGGGATTCGGATAAGAGGCTGCCTATGAAAGCAGAGCCGGCTCCCGCGCTAAGGCTCGCAGGCGGGTCTTGCAGGTATGAGGAATGGAGGCGCTGTTATGCAGATCACAATAAGAGAACCGGGAAGTGCGATCACCCATTTTATCGGTATGCTGATGGCAATCTTTGCGTCGGTCCCGCTGTTGGTAAAATCCGGGATAGAGGGTACGGGCTACGGCGCTATGAGCGTTTTTATGCTCAGCATGATCCTGCTGTATGGGGCGAGCGCGACGTACCATACGGTGAACGTATCGGATAAGGCGCTTCAGGTATTCCGCAAGATAGACCATATGATGATCTTTGTGATGATCGCGGGCTCCTATACGCCGGTCTGCCTGCTCGTACTGGAAAAGAAGTCCGGTACGCTGCTGCTGCTCCTTGTGTGGGGCATTGCGCTAGTGGGAATGGGGATCAACGCGCTGTGGATCACCTGCCCGAAATGGTTTTCTTCTATCATCTATATCGCGCTGGGCTGGGTATGCCTTCTGGTATTTGGGCAGCTCCACGCCCTGCTCTCGACGGGGGCGTTCCTATGGCTGCTCTCAGGCGGCGTGATCTATACGATAGGCGGCGTGATCTATGCGTTAAAGCTGCCTCTCTTCAACGGCAGGCACGCGTATTTTGGTTCGCATGAGATCTTTCATCTGTTCGTGATGGGTGGAAGTATCTGCCATTTTATCTTTATGTACGGCTATGTGGCGTAGGCTCCGTCTTAGGGAGCGGTATCGAAGCGGTATGGAAACAGGATTGAAACAGGATTTGGGAATATGCGGTAGGCTGCCGAAAGACTCCGGCTGGATCGGGGATCGAGGCGGCCTTTTTGCTTGGCGCTCTGCCGCCGCAAGGCCGCTAAAATGAGGAGTGCCCCGACGCCGTAAAGACGCCGGGGCTATTATGAAAAAATTTATCTATCTGTCATGGTAAAAGATGTGCTCTTTTGTAACTGTATTTACTATAGCAGATAAATGTGAACAAAATATGAACAAACTGTAACCATATGGTAAAAAAATATAAAATAGAGAAAAGAGAAAAACAATATGTGTGCAGAATGCACAAAACGAAACGGAAAAGGGACGGCAATTTCTTGACAACGGGCGGAATTGTTATATGATTAGGATAGAGCGGTTTTACAGTGGGGGAGGACGGCTATGCGGAAAGAGAGAAGGAACAGGATCGGGAATCGGGCAGGGCTTTTTTTCTGCCTGTCGGCGGCGCTGCTTTTTCTGACGGCCTGCGCCGGGGGGAAAGACGGGATATCGCGGCAGCCTGATACAGAGCAGGGAGAGACATTGGCGCAGGGCGAGAGCCGGATAAAGCCGACCGCCGCGCCAAAGCCGTATGAATCGGAAAGCGGGGCGCAGTATTACTTTAAGGCGGGAGAACGTTACTTAAGCGTATATAACGGAGAGGAATTTGAGGATCTTTATGTCAAGGGCGTGAATATCGGTCTGGGGAAGCCGGGCTACTTCCCCGGCGAGGCGGCGATCACGAAAGAGGAATA
>CANQTG010000048.1 GCA_947626715.1 uncultured Lachnospiraceae bacterium
AAAGCGACTAAAAGAAAACCCCACCCCTCAAGAGTGAGGGGCAGGGGAGTTGAATAGGCGAAGCCTATTTTTTATGTGCCGGCGGGTCAGCGCCATACGCCGTCATAAAAGGCGTGCCATTCCATTGCGTCAGAGTCGTAAAGGAGGGAATCCGTCTGGAGCGAGGGCGCGCAGCCGTTGAGATAGAGCGGTTCGGAGCAGACGAGACGACCGTCCTCTGCCAGATACACGACCCACACGGTACTGTACTCCGTAATGAAAAAGCGTTCTGCCGCTTTGGGCGTATCGACGCGGCAGCGCCATGCAAGGGTTATGAGCAGATCCAACGCGCCGTTTTCGTCGATATCGTCAAGGACGATCTCATATTCGGGAGTTGTCTCTTCCAATGCGATATTGTTTTCATGCCCCTGTTTTTGATAGAGATCCGCGCAGACGTCGTCAAAGCGGAAAACGGCGTGTCCGCCGTTTGAAAGTGTGCAGTCGAGCGAGAGCTGTTCTTTATTTTTTACCGCCTTTGCAGACAGCATAAGACCGCATCTTAAGTCTGACGAAAACATATATTCCTTGTTTTCCGTCATCAAAAGGGCGGGATACTGTCCGGGATCCTGCACAGAAAGGATCCGCTCCTCCGGCTCCGGCAGGGCAGGGGGCGTTTCGTTCCCCGCCGGTTCTTTATCCTTATCTCTGCCCGTTCCGTTGGAAAGGATCAATACCGCCGCCATGACCGCAAGAAGCGGCAGGCAGGACAAAATGAGCGGCGCGCTTCCCCATTCCAACCGCTTTATATGCCGTAACGCCTGTGCGGCGTCCTGATAGCGTTTTTTCGGATCGAATTCGATACAGCGCCGTATGATAACGCCCAGTCTCCCGCCGCACAGCTTGTCTTCGGGCAGCCTGCCGACGGCGAGCTCGTTTAGGGTCACGCCCAGAGAATAGATATCGGCCCGCCTGTCCGTCTGCGAAAAACCGTACTGCTCCGGCGGCGCGTAGTCCTTCGTGCCTTTTACGGTGGTATCGCCGCGTTTGTCCTCTGAAAACAGCCGCGCAATACCAAAATCGATCAGCTTGACCCTGCCACGGGTATCTATCATCATGTTTTCGGGCTTGATGTCGCGGTGGACGATATTCTGCCCGTGCAAGACGGAAAGCGCGCTGAAGAGCTGTTTGGCTATGGACATGACCTGACGCTTTGAAAGCCTTTGGGTATCTATCATGTCGGAAAGGGGCTTCCCTTCGAGATATTCTTCGATCACATAGAGGGAGCATTCATATGGGAATACGTCTAGGATCTCCACAACGCCCGCGTGGCGTATGGTCGAAAGCCTTTGGCAGACGGCCTGCATATGCATGGGGAGCCTGCGCATGACACAGCGCTTTTGGGTAACGGAATCCTCCGCGATCCACAGATTTCCCTTAGCGCCGATCGGGCTTCTTTTTTTGTAGCGTTCCGATTTGTATTCGTCGGCCAATGTGTGCATTTTTATCCTTTCTGCCCTGTTTTTATGATTTCTATGCCGCTGGTTTGTTGGTTTGGGATTTAGGGTTTAGGAGTCGCTATGGCGGCGCGCGCCCGAATGATTTATAATGAAGGCAGGAGCGGGAAACAAAGGGATACGGACTGCGGTTTGAATGGGGAGCGCGCTTATGAAGAAGAAAACCGAGGATTTGATCAACGAGATCGTTACGGGCAGGGATATTTCGCTTTATATTGATTCCAATCAGGAGGAATTTCTGGATATACCGCTGCAGGAACATCTTCAAGGGCTGCTGAGGCAAAAGAAAATGCGAGTATCGCAGGCGGTCGAGCGGGCCTGCAAGGGGGAATACGTATATCAGGTCTTTCGCGGAGTCAAAAGGCCCGGCCGCGACGTCATACTGTGCATTGCGCTCGCGCTGGGGCTTGATCTAAAGGAGACCGGAATGCTGCTGCGGATCGCCCGTATGCCTTCTTTGGATGCCCGAGACCGTAGGGATTCCATTCTTATCTTTGCCGTCAGCCGCGGGCTGACAGTGCCGGATACCAATGATATATTGTATGAGCTTGGCGAGTCCTGCCTGTAAACGCAGGCCCGAATCTTGCGCCAAGATCCGCAGGCTGGAAGCGAATCTTGAACGCGGCAAGGCCGATATCCCGACATGAAAATAGCTGCCGCAGTCCGTATCCGAAAGCGGGCCGCGGCAGCCGTTTCTTTAAATCTCGATCAGTTTATATTCATCGGTTCCGATACCGATCTTTACGGCGTGCTCAATGCACGAATGCCAGTTGGTATCCGGCGCGGAGTCGATAAAATGGTCGTGATGTACGTGCGGCATTTCATCCAGCTGGCTGCCGCTTATGACAGGCTGGCGGTTTACGGCGTCGGCACATGCCTTATCCAGAGCGACCGGATCGAAGGAAGCGAACATTCCTACGTCGGGAACGATCGGGATATCGTTTTCGGCATGGCAGTCGCAGTTGGGAGATACGTCGATCACCAGACTGATGTGGAAATGGGGGCGTCCGTCTATGACCGCCTTGCTGTATTCTGCGATCTTGCGGTTTAAGATATCGTTGCTCTCATCGCTGGGGGAGCATACGGCGTCCATAGGGCAGACCCCGATACAGCGGCCGCAGCCCACGCATTTGTTATGGTCGATGGAAGCCTTTCCGCCCGTGATGGAAGGCGCGTCATGCGCGCAGACCTTACTGCAGCGGCCGCAGCCTACGCAACTCTTCTGATCGACGAAAGGCTTGCCAGCGCTGTGCATTTCCATCTTGCCGGCTCTTGAGCCGGAGCCCATGCCGATATTTTTCAGCGCGCCGCCAAAGCCCGCGCATTCGTGTCCCTTAAAATGGTTCAGCGTGATAAAGACGTCGGCATCCATGATGGCGCGGCCGATCTTTGCCTCTTTTACGTATTCCCCGCCGGATACGGGAACCAGAGCCTCATCCGTTCCCTTCAGGCCGTCGGCGATGATGACGTGGCAGCCTGTGGAAAAGGGGGAAAAGCCGTTCTGATATGCGGTGTCTAAATGATCCAGCGCGTTTTTCCGGCCGCCTATATAGAGGGTATTGCAGTCGGTCAGGAAGGGCTTCCCGCCGAGCTCCCGGATCACCTTTACCACGACCGCGGCATAGTTCGGGCGCAGATAGGCCAGATTTCCCGGCTCGCCAAAATGAATCTTGACAGCGGTATATTTGTTGCGAAAATCAATGTTTCCGATCCCTGCCGTTCGGATCAGCCGTTCCAGTTTCTGCGGAAGATTTTCCGACAGCGTCGTTTTCATGTTGGTAAAATATACTTTGGCTTTTTCCATTCTGTAACCTCCTGCGATAAGCCGCCCGTAAGCGCGCCGTTGTTTCCGGTTTCCGATATCCCGATCGTATTTATGAATACTCTACCATATTTTAGGCGGCTTAGGAAGCCTGTATTTTGGAATGTTTTACTTTTTAAAGGACAGGGGGTATAATATAAAGATAAAGAAATGTTCCCACGGCGAACGGAAGCGGTCGCGCTCTCTGCGTCTGTCAGTCGGAAGGCAGCGAATAGCCGCAGGCGATCAGATAGTTCTTGATGATCTCTTCCATGCATTTTAACTGAACTTCGTTTAATGGCTCAAGCAGCTCGATCAGGTAATTGCGGTCGTGGTCGTTACTTTTGCCTAGAAGGATATAGTCCGTACTGATATTCATAGCCTTAGAAAGTTTGATGACGCTTTCGGCCCTGATATTTTTGATCCCGCTTTCGACACAGGAGAAAAATTGAGGGGATAAACCGGCTTTTTCTGCGGCCTGTTCCTGCGTAAGGCCTAACTGATTTCTCCTATGGGCAATTCTTTTTCCGATATTTTTAGAAGATGTTTCTGTATCCATATCCAAATCCTCTTTGAGCAGCGTTCTATTGCCGATAATCGTATTTTATCCAGTATCGCCGCTCAATAGTATTGCCGATAGTTGATAAAATCCTATTATTGATTAAAGCGGGGCCGGCCGGCAGATAAGCGGCATGGAACGACGGAAAAGTGAGAATAAAATGAATATAAGAAAATGGATATTACTATCGAGCTTTACACAGGTGCGTCTGCATGATATTCGGATAGGCGGCTTGCGGCCCGGCGCGGAGGCGGAGCTGGCCCTTAGGCCATTTGGGCCCGTGTTGGAAAGGGATCTGCGTTTGTGCTGGCGGGAAGAACGCCTGCGTCTGGAAGGAAAGCGGAAGGAAAGGCTGGAAAGAAAATGGGGACTGATGTCCCAAGAGAGCGGCTGGCTTGAAAAGAGGATCTATTGGAGCTATGGGGCCGCGGTAAGAGACTATATCTATGGAAAAGACTGCCCGCCGACCGCCTATGCGCGCATTTTGGGCTGTAATCTCAGGCTGCTGCGGGAGGGGTTCGGCCTGAGCGCAGAGGAAATGGCGAAACGGCTGGATATCGAGGAGACGCTGCTGGAAGACTTTGAAGCGGCTAGGGTAGAGATACGCTGCTATGCGCGGGAACCGCAGACGGCCTGCTTTCTCCAGCGGGTGTCGATACGCTTTGCGGTCCCGCTGCCGGAGCTGATCTCCCAGACACTGCCCTGCCATGTGCGCCTGCCGTTTGCGCACCCCATTTTGGCGGATGCCCGAAGGGATAAGGACGCCGCAGGCGCTTTGCACATTCTGTAAAGATAACGCCTCTGCCGTCATATAATTGATAGGAAAAGAAAAATCATAGTTCTAAGGTTATCACAAATAAATGCGAGCATTTTTGTGATAACTTACGAACTATGACAAATGCCTTTGAAATGTGTATTGACAAAACTTAATTACAATTATATCATTAAATAGAACACAATCAATTTAGAGGAGGATCTCATATGCATTTTGATTACAAGACGGAAAATACCTGTTCCCAGATGATCAGTATGGACATCGAGGGGAACGTAGTCAGAAATATCCAGTTCATGGGCGGCTGCAACGGGAATCTGAAGGCGATTCGGACTCTGGTGGACGGCTGGACGGTGGACGAGATCGAGAGTAAGCTGAGCGGGATCACCTGCGGCAGAAGGCCGACCTCCTGCGGAGATCAGCTCGCGAAGGCGGTGAGGGCGGCGGCAAACGCATGGGAAGCCGCGCAGGCAAAGGGATGAGCCGGGCCGATCGGATCATCTGAGGAAATGCCGGAGGTTACTGTGTGAGCGATCAAAAGTATGACGTATTGAAAATAAAGAACCAGCTCTGTTTTCCGCTGTATGCCAGCGCGCGGGAAGTGGTCAAACGCTATACGCCGTTTCTGGACGAGCTGGGCCTGACCTATACGCAGTACATCGTTATGATGGCGCTCTGGGAACGGAAATCCCTGACTGTTAAGGAGCTGGGCAGGATCCTGTTTCTGGATTCCGGTACGCTGACGCCGCTTTTAAAAAAGCTGGAAGCAAAGGGCCTGCTGACCCGCAGACGGCCCAGAGAGGACGAGAGGAATCTGATCGTCACCCTATCGGAGGCGGGGGAAAGACTGCGGGAGAAGGCCGTGGAGATACCGGAGCGGATGGCGCGCTGCCTTACGCTTGAGCCCGAAGAGGCGGAGACGCTGTATAAGCTGCTGTATAAGATATTGGACGGGACAGAGAAACGTTGAGATAAAAAGGGAATCCTGCCAAAAAGGATCGCGAGGCCGCTGCAGAACTTTATAAGTTTTGCGGCGGTTTCTTTTTGGAGAAAAAGAGCGCTTATAATATAGACGGGGAATCGTTTTCGTATCGTTTTAATAGTACAAAATACACTATATGTATTAATAATAAAGATATAAGAGATGAATTGAATATTTATAATATCCTGTATATTTAATATACTGTTGGATAGGAAAAAGGTATGACAAAAAGACAGAAGGCGGGGAATCAGCTTGCGTCGAGAAAAGTGGAGAGAGCGCTGGGATAAGATACGAGGAAGGGATATCAGAAGACCTGAGAATATCGCGGAACGTCTGCGGCATCTGAAATCGAACGGGATCGCCAATACGATCGTGTTAAAACGGCATTTCATTGAAATGCTGTTTATCGTGCTGATATTCTTAAGCGTTATCAACGCGCCGCTCGTAAAGGTAAATTATGATCTGACGGAATATCTGCCCTCCTATACGGAGTCAAAGGTAGCGATCGACCTGATGGAACGGGAGTTCGGCTATCCGGGTACGGCGCGGATCATGATAAAAGACGTCTCGATCTATGAAGCCTATATGTATAAGCAGATGTTGGAAAATATCGACGGCGTAGACATGGTCACATGGATGACGCAGGACGTCTATATGACGGAGGATTTTATCGATCTGGACGCGCAGAAGGACTATTATAAGGATCGCTGCGCGGTCATGGATATCACCTTTGTCGAGGGCGACAACGCGCAAAGGACGAAAGACGCGATCGCGAAGATACAGGATATGCTCGGCGAAAAGGGACGCTATGCGGGTCCGGCGGTGGAGAGCAAGTCGCTGGAGGAAACGCTGGCGAAGGAAATGCAGGTCATCATGGCCGTCGCGGTCGTGCTGATACTGCTCATCTTATGTCTGACGACCGATTCATGGTTTGAACCGATCCTGTTCTTGTCGGTCATGGGGGTCGCGATCCTGTTAAATACGGGGAGCAATATCATTCTGGGAACCATTTCGTTTATGAGCTCCAGCGTGGCGTCGGTCCTGCAGCTTGCGACTTCGATGGATTATTCGGTATTTCTGCTGCATACCTATGTCCGGCGCAAGGAGGAACGCCCGGACGATAAGGAAAGGGCTATGGTAGGCGCGTTAAAGGAATCCGCGCCGTCCATTCTCTCAAGCGCGATGACAACCTTTGTAGGCTTCATGGCGCTGCTGGCAATGCGTTTTGGCTTGGGGCGCGACGTAGGGCTGGTGCTGGGCAAGAGTATCGTATGCAGCGTGGTCACGGTGCTCTTTCTGATGCCTGCGCTTTTGCTGCGTTTTGGCGATCTGATAGAGAAAACGAAACACCGGAGTATCATGCCGCAGTTTAAGCTGCTGTCGAAGGGCGTGTTTAAACTGCGTTATCTGGTGCTGGTATTGATGGCGGTCGTAGTGGTGCCCGCCTATGTGGCGCAGAATATGAACAGCTTTACCTTCGGCAACAGTGCGCTTGGCAAGAGCGAAGGAACGAAGGTCTATGACGATACGGCGGAGATCGAGGCGAAATTCGGACGCAGCAATCTGTATCTGCTGCTTTTGCCCAATGAAACGCCGATCCGGGAAAGGGAGCTCGCGGACGAGCTGGAGGATCTGTATTATGTCAAGAGCGTGGTAGGGATCGCCAATGTACTGCCCGTGGGGATCCCGGAGAGTATCATTCCCGAGAGTATCAAGGGACAGCTCCGTACCGAAAATTACGCCCGTATGCTCATGTATACAAGAACGGATACGGAAAGCGAGCTGGCCTTTGAAACCTCGGATGAGATCCAGCGGATCGTAAAAAAATATTATCCCGAAAACGCCTATGTCGTGGGGAATACGCCTTCGACGCAGGATCTGAAAGAGCTGATGGTGCCTGATTACGCGGTGACGAATATCATTTCCCTGCTGGCGGTCGCCGTAGTGGTCGGGTTTGCTTTTAAATCGCTGCTGCTCCCGGTGCTGGTGCTGATACCGATCACGATCGCTACCTATATTAATATGACGGTTCCGTATCTTCAGGGCGAGAGCTTTATGTTTAACGGCTTTATCATCGTGAGCTGTATCCAGCTTGGGGCCACGGTGGATTATTCTATCCTGCTGACGGGGAATTATATGTCCAACCGGGAGGAAGGAATGGAGAAAAAGCAGGCGGCGATCGACGCGCTGCAAAGGAGTATCCTTTCGATCCTGACCTCGGGTACGATCCTGACTGTCGCGGGCTACGGGATCTATTTCATTTCCTCTGTCAGCGCGATATCCTCTCTGGGACATCTGATCGGCAGGGGCGGCCTGATCAGCATGTGCATGGTCATTCTGGCGATCCCCGCGCTGCTTACGACCTTTGACGGTATCGTGTTTAAGGAAAAGGCGGTCACCGACAAGATAAAGAAATGGGAGATCGCGAGGATACGCAGAAAGATCGCGCGCAGACGGGAATGGAGGCAGGATCTGATCCGGCGTTTGAAACAAAAGCGTCAGGAGCGTCTGGAACGGAAGGGACAGAAGGAAAAGAAAGAACAGAAGGAAAAGAAAGAACAGAAGGAACGAAAGGAACGGAAGGAACAGGCAGAACAGAAAGGAGGCGGTAACGATGTATAGAAAAGGGAGCAGGCGGGCATTCGCCGTATCGGCGGCAGCAGTCCTGACTTTTGCGGCCGTAGGAATGCAGGCGCAGGCCGCGCCGCCGCAGGTTAAGGTAGACGAGTCCGTATATGTGAATCTGGATCACTATGGCGCGGTGGAAGAGGTCAATATCGTAAAGGGCTGTATGCTGAACGGCAATACGGCGGTGGTGGATTACGGCGACTATCAGGAAGTCGTGAACATGAGCAATACGGCGGTTCCCGTCGTGGAAAACGGAAAAGTGAGCTGGGATCTGAGCGGGCAGGAAGGCGGTCGCTTCTACTTTGAAGGCAGGATGGATACGTTAAGTCAGGAGCTTCCGTGGACACTGGACGTGAGCTACCGTCTGAACGGACAGGAATGCCGGGCGGAGGATCTGGCGGGAGCATCGGGCATGGTGACGACGTTAGTCGAGGCAAAGCCGAATACCAAAGCGCCGGAGTACTATAAGAACAATATGATACTGACGGTGGCGACGCTGGTAGATATGGATAAAGACAATTATTCTCTGGAAGCGCCCGGCTCGCAGCTGCAGACCTTCGGAACGAAAAAGGCGGTTATGTTCATGGCGCTGCCGGGGGAGGAAAGCACGTTCCGTATCGATATCGGTACGAACAGCTTTGAAAGTATCGGGCTGATGTTTGTTATGGTACCCGCTACCTTGTCTTCTCTGGATCGGATCAGCGATATCCGCGAGGTAAAGGATAAGGTCAGGGATTCGATGGACGCGATGAGCGACAGCGCGGATGTGATCTTGGACAATCTAAGCAAGATGAAAGGCTCTCTGGAAGAGACGCAGAAGGGGCTTCATGCGGCGCAGGAGGCCAAAGCGGCGTTTGACGCCGGAGAAGGACGGACAAAGTCGGACGCCGATGCGGCGATCGATTCTCTGGAAGGGATCAAGAACAGCTTAACGCTCCTATCTGCGCAGACTGCGATAGAAAAAGCGGATTATATCGAGGCGATGGAGCAGCTCGAGACGATACGTCAGAGCGTCTATGGAATGGATCAATATCTGGAGGATATGGAGGATGCGTCGAAGGATCTTGAGAAGTCGATGCGGGATCTGCGCCATAAGATGAAGGATGGGGCTTCGGATGCGGAGGACGAGATCGAGGATGTGATCGACGATCTGAAGGATATCTATGGACAGACGAGATATGCGACAGACGGGGGAAACCTTTACATAGGCGCGGAGATCGGCTATCTGGCAAGCTTTGCGGGCGTTCTGACGAAATCGGCGGTTCCGGTCATAGAGGACACGGAAGGCCTAGTGCATGAGCTGGGGAATCTGACGGCGGTCGCGAGCGAGGTGCTCAACGAAAGCTACAGTTTAGGCGGGCATATGACGCAGGAGTATAAGGATCATGTCCTGATGCTGCTAGATGAGACGCAGCAGTTTATCGACAATGCCAACCTGAGCGTGACGGCGACGCAGACGGCCCTGCGCAGTATGCGCAGCCTGATGGATGCGACGGAAAAGAGCCTCGATACGGCGATCGACAGCAGCTTAAACGGCATGATAGGGATTCTGGACAGCGGGATCGGCATTTCCAACGGCAGCGAGACCTTCCGGGATGCAAAGGATACGATGAAGGACGCTGTGGACGATGAGTTGGACGAACTGGAAGAGGAAAGCAATATCTTAAATATCGATACGCAGGAGACCTTCCCGTCCTTTACCTCGGATAAAAACGCGACGCCGGAAAGCATCCAGATCATCATGCGCACCGCGGAGATCAGCATAGACGACGATGTGGACAATACGATAGATCTGGAAAAAGAGGCGGAGAACATCGGTATTTGGGGAAGGATGAAGGCGGTGCTTCTCAAGATATATCACTGGTTCGTGAAGGAATCCTAGAGCCGGGCATTGGGGAAAGGCCGGAGGAGAAACAAAAGCGGATAAGAAAAAGCCGACGGGAGGCCGGAGGAGAAGCAAAAGCGCGAATAAGCAAAAGCCGGCGGGAGGCCGAAAGAGAAGCAAAAGCGCGAATAAGAAAAAGCCGGCGGAGAGCCGGAAGCAAAACAAAAGAGAATAGGAAAGGAACTGGAAAAGAAGCGGAAAAGAAAGGGCGACCGGCTGTCAGTTAAAACGGACTGACTGCGGATCGCCCTTTTTCCTCATTTTTACATTTACGTCAGATGGGAAGAGACTTCCCAATCCCTATCTGCTATACGCTCCGCGAGAGCTGCGCGGAGATTTGGATCAGAAGATGTCTGCGAAAGCAGACCCGGATCTTGCGCGGGGACTCGCTTACGAGTCTTGAATTATTTGATCTTACCCTCTTTTCGGAGCACTTCCTGAAACTCCTTCATATCCTTTGCGATCTCGCCGCTTAATAGGAGCATACAGATCAGGTTCGGGATCGCCATCAGCGCATTGGCGATGTCGGAGAGGTTCCAGACCAGATCGAGCGTGGCAATGGAGCCGACGAACACGACCAGCGAAAAGATCACGCGGTAAATCATATTGAAGCGGTGCGTACCCAACAGATACTCATAGGCTTTCTCACCGTGATATTCCCAGCCGAGTATCGTGGAGAAGGCGAACAGGGTAATGCCGATGCTGACCAGCCAGCCGCCGAGAGGGCCGAGCACCGTGGAAAAGGCCGCGATGGTAAGGGAAGAGCCCTCGTAGAGCTCGCCTGTAGAGGGATTGACCTGCCCGAGCACGCCGGACGACGCGATCGCCAGACCGGTCATGGTGCAGACTACGATGGTATCCCAGAAGGTTCCCGTCATGTTGATATAAGCCTGACGCACCGGATTGTCCGTGGTCGCAGCGGCAGCCGTGATCGCGGCGGAGCCCATGCCGGCTTCGTTGGAGAATACGCCTCTCGCGACGCCGTAGCGCATTGCGTTCATCATGGAGGCCGTGATCGTACCGGCCAGACCGCCGCCGACCGCCTGCACGCTGAACGCCATCTTAAAGATCATGGCGATACCCGCGGGTACGTTGGCGATATTGCCAACGATCACGAGCAGGGCCGCAATGACGTAAAAGACGGCCATAACGGGCACGACGACCTGCGATACGCGGGAAATGGACTTGATCCCGCCTACGATGATGAGCAGGGAAAGAAGCGTCAGTATGATCCCAACGGCCCAAGTGGGAATGGAAAAAGTCTCGTTTAATGCGCTGGTAATGGAATTGGCCTGCGTCATATTGCCAATGCCGAACGAAGCGACGACGGCGAAAAAGGCGAACAGCCAGCCGAGGATACTGCCCAGCGTTTTGTTCTTCAGGGCTTTTTTCATGGTATACATGGGGCCGCCCGACATTTCTCCCTCCGCGTTGACGTCACGGTATTTGATCGCCAGCATACATTCGCTGAATTTTGAGGTGAGCCCGAAGCAGGCGGAGATCCACATCCATACGAGAGCGCCGGGGCCGCCCGAAACCATAGCGGTAGCCACGCCTACGATATTACCGGTGCCGATCGTGGCCGCCAGCGCGGTGGTCAGAGCGGAAAAGGGAGAGATGTCGCCCTCGCCCTTTTTCTGGCGCGCCTCCTTGCTCAGCGTGCTTTTCAGGGCGTAGCCCAAGTTGCGCCACGGCAGAAACCCGGTGCGGATCGTTAGAAAGACGCCGGTCCCTACGAGCAGGATCAACATCACAGGGCCCCAGACAAACCCGTCTACGACAGAAACTGCGTTTGAAAATGCTTCCATAAATAATTCCTCCAGTAGTTTAAATGATTGGTAGCAGAAAAAGCAAAAGCGCATATTGCCGCCTTTGCAAAAAAAGACGTAATACTTTTGTATTACGTCTTTGTAATGATTCTTATTATAATGTAGCTTTCGGGATTCGTCAAGAAAAATGGAATCTTAGCCCTAAAAAGGGAGGATGCCAGGTAATTGAATACCTGGCATTATTATGAAAAAGCTATTTAAAAAGTAATGTAAGATGTCGTCTGTATCTTATGGTTAATAGTATACGGTGTGAATTTGGATAAAAAATGTTATGTAAATTAAGTTTCTTTAAATGAAATGTAAACAAAATGTGAACATCGGAGCCGCAGCGATCTCCTAGAACGCTTCCGGCAGGGTCTCGGGCTGCGGGTAGTCGATCCCGAAGGTTTCCACAACGACGGACTTTATCACCTGATCCTTTAACGGCCTGTCGCTATAGTCGGTGGCGGTCTCGGCGATCCGGTTCACCGCCTCGATCCCTTCGATCACCTTTCCGAACGCCGCGTAGGAGCCGTCTAGGTGGGGCGCGGCCTTGTGCATGATAAAGAACTGGCTGCCTGCGCTGTCAGGCGCCTCGGTTCTTGCCATCGACAATACGCCCTCGGTATGGCGCAGGTCGTTCGGGAAGCCGTTCCTGCTAAATTCTCCGCGGATATGATACCCCGGGCCGCCCATGCCATTGCCCTGCGGGTCGCCTCCTTGTATCATAAAGCCTTTGATCACGCGATGGAAGATCAGGCCGTCGTAAAACTGTTTCTGTATCAGGCTGATAAAGTTGCGGACGGTGTTGGGAGCGGTCTCGGGATAGAGCTCCGCTTTGATGAGATCGCCGTTTTCCATTGTGATCGTTACGATAGGATTTTTCATAATGAGTCTTTCCTTTCTGATAAGTTTGGTTTAGGATAATAATAGTATTGTACCGAAAAAATAAGATTTCGTAAAGGCTCATGATCCGCCGCAGGACCGTTACGCGGCGGAGCGGCTGCGCTGGGAGCAAAACAGAACAGCGGCGGCAAGGAACAGGATAGGGGTGAAAGAATATGTGGGAGTATAGATGGGAATATATGATTGAAAGTTCATGCAAAAACATAGAGAACAAAGAAAAGGTCAGGGACATTTTACTTTCTGTACTTGATACAGATTTGCATTTCCCAGATACAAAAACAATGGAAGACGCGATCGCAGAAATCCGGGAAATGGGCGAGGATGAGATCGCGGATGAGATCGCAGATCTTCTTGCAGAATAATATAAAGTCAGAAGCATTGTCAAATGGGAGTGTTTTTCATACGGCGGGACAGGATAAAAGAGATGGAAAAAAAGATCGTGATACGGGGAGCGGATACGGGGACGGAAGAAAGGCTCCTGTATCTGACGGACGATACGGCCGTCTTAAAGGAGCTGCGGGATAACGGCAGGATAGCGGCGTTCGTTTCAACGCCGGAAAATCAGGGAGCCGATCTGTCGGGGATCCCTTATGTACTGGAGAGGGCGGAGGAATTAGAGGCAGAGGATTACCGCAGGATTTATCAGGTTCTGGCGGGACTGCCCCGGGATATTCTGGAAACCGACCGCTGCCGGATAAGGGAAGTGGCGCTTTCGGACGCGGAAGCGCTGCGGCGGCTGTATCAGGAAAATGAGGCGGATCGCTTTTCGGAAGAGGGAAGCTGGGATCTGGAGACATGGAAGGCTTATATAGAGGATTACCGCAGATGGGCCTACGGCTTTTACGGCTATGGGATATGGGCCGTGGAAGGGAAGGCTTCGGGCAGACTGCTGGGACGGGCCGGTATAGAAGAAAAGGAGAGCGGGGCGGAGCTGGGGTATCTGATTGCGGCTCCGTTTAGACGGCAGGGATATGGGTATGAGGTATGCAGTGCGATCGTAACGCGTGCGGCGGCGGAATACGGCTGTAAGAGGCTTGCCGCCAGAACGACAGAGGGGAACAAGGCTTCCATACGCCTGCTGCAAAAGCTGGGATTTTTAGAAAGCGGCAGAAAAGACGGCTGGCTCCTTTTTGAGCGCTAAGCAAAAATCCGAGAAAAATTCCAAAACTATACCCCAATAGGACACTTCTATTGGGGCAGGAAGAAAGGAAAGATTGTCGATTCAAGACTCGCCTGCGGCTCTACAGAGCGGGGAGCAGCTCCATGACATGAAGCTCCTTCTGCTTTGATAGATCGAAAAATTGGGAACCGCACTGGACGGTGGGCCGTCCCAGATGATTAGGATTTATGTAAACGACATAACCGGCCATACCGTTGCTGAGGCGGACGGGACAGTTAAGATAAGTGTTTGCCGTATTTTCCAGAAACCTTAAAATGGCCGCAGTGTCATATTTGCGCATCCGGTCGGACTCAAACTGTTCGATCCCGGCAAAGGGCGAAAGCGCGCTGCGGTAAGGCCGCGCCGAGGTCATAGCATTGTAAACGTCGCAGATCGTGACCAGCTTCGCAAAGGGATTGATCTCCCCGGCCTTCAGCCCGTTGGGATATCCGCTCCCGTCGCACTTTTCATGGTGCATGAGCGCGGTCTGGAGAATGTCCCCGTCTACCTGATAATTTTGGAGCAGATGATAGCCCTTCTGTGCGTGGGTATTGACGGTCTCCCGCTCCTGTGCGGTCAGAGGGCCGTTTTTCTTCAGGATCTCTTCCGGTATGGCGAGCATTCCAAGATCGTGGAACAGGCCGCAGGCGGCGGCCATCCGGCAGTCGTCCTCGCTGTAATTGAGCCAGTGTGCGAGCATATTGCAGAGCAGGGACACATTGACGGAATGCGCGTATATGTTATCGTCAAATTCCTTCATATAGATCAGCATTTCCAAAATGTTGCCGTCGTGGTTGCCGGAATTGATGAGCGCCAGAGTCTGGTCGAGGATCGTATTGACGTCAAGGTCGGTATTTTCCGAGATCAGATTGTTGAGAGAGACCTGAAAATAATTGACGCCCTGCGCGAAGTCTTTTTTATAGGTTTCGATCTTTTCGATACGGATCTTCCGCACTTCCTCGGGCAGATTGGAAACAAAGCCGGGAATATCCTTGCCGGAGTAATCCGCGGAAGGAGCTTGCGAAGGAGCGGAAAGATCCTCGTCGCTGCTGTCGCAGATCAGAACGGAAAAAACGGAATACGCGTTGATCAGTACGATCAGAGCATCCGTGATGACGGTCCTTTTGGAGACTAATAGCTGTCCGCTCAGAGTGTATACGTCCTCCGCCGTTATCATTCCGGGACGAAGCTGCTCGGCCATGACTTTCTTCATGAGATTACCTCGCTTTTCTGTATGTAGGATTCGATGTATGGGTGACGGGATCTTCTTCCCCTGTAGATTATATAATTTTTTGCAGGGATAGTCAATATTGGGAGGCCAAAAGCGGGCGGGCCATTGAGGGGAGTAGGTGGGGGGGGGAGACGGACAAATCTTGCTATTGCTCATAATCGGTGCTATTATGTTCAGAGAAGCTAAAAGCAGTACGCTCCGCGGGGATGCACAGAGATTCGGATAAAGAGATGTCTGCAAAAGCAGACCCGAATCCCGCGGCAAGGCTCGCAAGCGGGTCTTGAATTTTGAGAGGATAAAAATGGTTTTTTCAAGCCTTTTATTTACGTTTATTTTTTTACCTATCGTGATCGCTTTAAATTATCTGGCAAAGGATAAGTATAGAAATTATATTCTCTTGGCGGCGAGTGTTATCTTTTATTCGTATGGGCAGCCGCGTTTTGTCTTTGTTATGATGGGATCGATTGTAGTAAATTATTTATTTGCAATCGTTATTGCCGATCGGAAAGAAAAAGGGATGACAATCCTTGCAGAGAGTTTCTTATTTTTGGATATCGCTGTTAATCTGGGGATATTGTTTGTATGTAAATATCTGGACTTTACGATCTCTGTATATAATCGTTTCTTTCATAAAGAGTATGCCGCTTTTAATATAGCGCTGCCGATAGGCATTTCGTTTTTCACGTTTCAGGCGCTGTCTTATGTGATCGACGTATATCGGGGAACGGTCCGAGTGCAGAAAAATCCTTTATTTGTTGCATTGTATATTTCTTTCTTTCCACAGCTGATAGCGGGGCCTATTGTCAGATATTCTACCGTCGAGGAGCAGATCGCGAATAGGAAATGTACGTTGCCGGGGTTTTCGGAAGGCTGCAGAAGATTTATGCTGGGATTTGCAAAAAAGGTAATCTTAGCAAATAACTTATCTGTGATCGCATCGGATATTTTTGAAATGGATGTGACAAAAGCGAATCCGTTGATATTGTGGATTGGTTCCCTGTGCTTTAGCCTGCAGATTTTCTATGATTTTTCCGGCTACTCGGATATGGCCATAGGATTGGGCAGGATATTTGGATTTGAATTTCTTGAAAATTTTAATTATCCCTATATTTCTAAATCTGTTACCGAGTTTTGGAGAAGATGGCATATATCTTTGGGGCAATGGTTTAAAGATTATGTATATATTCCTTTGGGGGGGGTAGAGTCCCTGTCCTGAGACATATTTTAAATCTGTTTGTTGTATGGCTTCTTACGGGTATATGGCATGGGGCGAATTATACCTTTGTTTTGTGGGGAATCGGATATTTTATCTTGTTAGTGATTGAAAAATATATTGTCAGGCCGGAGAAACGAAAAAATATTGTTATAAAGCTTGTATGGAGAATCGTTACGCTGGCGTCAATAAATTTTGGGTGGGTCGTATTTCACTCTTCGACATGGAGAAAAGGGATCCAATATTGTTTGGCAATGCTTGGAAGATATAACGCGCAGCCCGTATTTGATGGATTGGCAGTTAAATATTGCAGAGAATATGGAGCTTTTATGATTGCAGGGATTTTATTTTCCACACCAATAATAAAGCTTTTAAAAGAAAAAGCATGCAAATCTAAAATTTCATGCGTAACGGTGGCGGTCGGCCCTGTTATTTGTCTGTTTTTGTTTCTATGGTCTGTTTCTTATATCATTTTGGGCGCTCATAATCCGTTTATTTATTTCAACTTTTAGAGGAAGAAAAAATGGATAAAAATAAAAAGATTTCATCAATCGCATATGCTCTTGTATTTATTTTTGCAATTTTTGTAGTAGGCTTTGTAAGCTTTGTGAATTTGGTTGATTTTTATGTAAATGACAGGGTCGATTATAACGAGTGGTCGGCGGATCTGGGAAATAAATTTGAAACGGATGAAGCGACTGCATTTTTTAAGAAGTTTCAGTTTGTAAATCTCAATGGGGAAATGAGAAGCCTATTGGGGCAAAGAGAAATGAACGGTATTTTACGTTTAAATAATGGACATTTGATAATGCCGCAGGCTAAGATGGAAGATGAAGAGATCGAAGGCTATGCAGATGAAGTTATAAAATATGCGGATTTTTGTAAAGAACAAGGGAAAATATTCCTGTTTGTGCAGCCGATCCTAAAGGTGGATAAGGAAAATAAACAACTGCCGACAGGGGTAGAAGATTATAGCAATGAAAATATAGATGTATTTTTAAAATATTTGAAAAATGCGGGTATTGACATTTTAGATATCAGGACGTGTATGAAACAAGACGGCATAGATATGTATGACTATACCTATATTACGGATCATCATTGGACGTCAGAGGGCTGCTTTTATGCCTTTGGGGAAATTGTCGAGTGGATTGCAGATAAAACAGGGATCAAAGCCGATCCAGATGTCACAGATATCAATAAGTATAAGATTATAACATATCAAGGATGGCATTTGGGTTCATATGGGCAGCGGGTAGGTCAATATTTTGCCGGTATTGATGATTATGATTTGATCATACCTCAATTTGATGTCTCGTTTATTGATGAAAATGGAGAGAAACATTCTTTTTATGAGCAGGTTGTGAATACGGAAATATTTGAAAATCGAGATGTTACGAGCCGGTATACCTATGATCATGCATTGAGGATTCCAGAAGGCATTGCGACAACAAGTAAGAATATGTCGCTTTTATTCGTGACGGATTCCTATGCTTCGGAAATGGCTCCCTATCTAAAGCTGGCATATTCAGACTACTGCTCGCAATACTATCCAGATGGATTAAATGCGGATTATGTGCTCCAATCGGATCCAGATATTGTTGTTGTAATGCCGTACTATACGAGCACTTTTAATGCAGGAGCGATTTTTACGGAAGCCGGAGCAAATTAACAGGAGAGAATAAGAAATACTTTCATTTTTTAAAACGCAAAATACAGCAGCACGACGGCCCCTAACACGATCCGGTACCAGCCAAACACCTTAAAATCGTGCTTTTTGATATATGCCATCAGGAAACGGATGACA
>CANQTG010000049.1 GCA_947626715.1 uncultured Lachnospiraceae bacterium
AAAGCGACTAAAAGAAAACCCCACCCCTCAAGAGTGAGGGGCAGGGGAGTTGAATAGGCGAAGCCTATTTTTTATTTTGCACGTGCTCCCGCTTTGGCCGGTTCTTAGAGATTTTCCTTTCGAAACTGCGAGGGCGACATGCCGTAGTAGTTCTTAAAGGCTTTGCTGAAATAATTGTTGTCCGCGTAGCCGAGACGTTCTGATATGGTCTGGATGCGGATATCGGGATTGAGCAGCAGGTCTTTGGCGCGCTGCATCCGCACCTCCTGAACATAGTTGTAGATACCGCAGCCGTATTCCTTTTTAAAGAGCCGTGAGAGATATTCTCTGGAAAAGAAATACCGTTCTGTGAACATGGAAATCTTAATGTTCGTATTATAGTTTTTGTCAATATAATCTTTGATAATCCGAATCACTTCTTCCGGCGGCACATCGCTTTGCGTTTCCGATTCGCCGAGCGCGGCGAGGGGCTGGATCCGTAGCAGGGCTCTTTCGATCGCCGCGTTTAATTCTTCCTTCACAATAGGCTTTAAAAGATAGTCGCAGGCGCCGTATTTGATAGCGGACTGCGCGTATTTGAAATCGTCGTATCCGCTGACGATGATGTACTGCGTTTTTGGAAACTCGGCGGCCGCCTTCTGCAGATATTCCGTGCCGTTCATGATCGGCATCTGCATATCGACAAAGACAAGGTCGGGATGCAGCTCGCGCATGGCCTGCAGGGCTTCCTTGCCGTTGCCTGCCGTATCGGGCGGCAGGATATGGTATTGATTCCAGTTCCCCAGCTTTGATATCGCGATTTGGACGGGCTTTTCGTCGTCTACGATCAATGCTTTATACATGCGCTTCCTCCTTTGCGGCCGGTATGATCAGGGAAATAACGGTATAGCTGTCAGGCCGGCTCTCGATGGTAAGTTCCGCTTTATTTTGATAGAGCAGGCGGAGCCTGCTGTATAGGTTGGCAAGGCCGATGCTGTTGTTTTCGGAAGAAAGGGCGCATTCGGCGAAGGATTTCCAAATGGCGGCAAGCTGCTCCTGCCCTATGCCGCATCCGTCGTCGGAGATCGTGATATAGAGATAATCGTCTCTAAGGACGGAGGAAACCTTGATAGAGATGGAATCGCGCTGCGGGCCGAGCCCATGCTGAATGGAATTTTCGACCAGCGACTGAATGCTGATCTTGGGGATCATGCATTCCAGCGTCTGCTCCTGAATCTGGAACGTGACCGAGAGACGATCGTCCATGCGCATTTTCTGCAGCCGGACATAGGTTTTGGCATATTCGAGCTCCTGACGCAGAGGGACCAGATCGCCGCCCTTGATCGTATAGCGCAGCCCGGAGGCTAAAGCGGTGATCATATCGTAGATCTGTTCCTGATCGTTGACGAGCGCTTCTGTGGAGATCGCCTGCAGGGTGTTATAGAGAAAGTGCGGATTGATCTGCGCCTCGAGAGCCATAATGCGGGCGGTCTTTTCGTTCAGTCCGGCAATGTAGTTTTTCTTGATCAGATTGTCAATATGGTCGATCATTTCATTAAAGCTGCGGGAAAGACGGGCGATCTCGTAGCTGCCGCTGATGTCGGCCGGTGAGGTGAAATCGCCGTTTCCTACGTTGATCAGCTTATTGGAAAGAATGATCAGCGGATTCGTAAAGAGCCGGATCAGCAGAGTGATCACAAGCAGCACGACGAGGGAGATCAAAAGGCCGCTGGCCAGTATGGAGCTGCGCGCGTGCGCGATCTGCGCGTCGATATAGGAGATGGGCAGAAAGGCCAGCAGCCGCATATGGTAGGCGGAGCCCTCCGCGCAGGTAACGAGGTATTCCTGCCCGTTTAGGCTGCAGCGCAGGGAGCCGCCGGAGGAAAGCGTATAAATTTCCGGCGGGATGCCCTGCAGGAAGCGGAAATCTCCCTGCGGGCTGCCGGAATGCAAAAGCCGGCCGCTTTCATCGAAAAGACAGATAAATTCGCCCGGAATGCTGTGATTGGAACAAAAGGTATTCCAAAGTCTGGCATCGACGGCGATGTGCAGCATGGCCTGCGGTTTTCTGGTCTTGATCCGCAGCAGGGAATGGTAATAATGAAAGAGCGTATCAGGCTCCTGCGAGGGGAAGATAGCGTGAAAATAAGGACTGTCCAGACATTCCTGATAATAGGAGGAACGCTCGGCCTCCTTTACGGAAAAGGCCTGCGAACGTATGCCGTCCTGTGTCCGGGTAAAACGGCGCGAATGGTTGAGCAGATAAAAATCCAGATTCTTTAGGTCGCTGCGGGAATAATAATAGGCCCGTATCTGGTTCCTGAGATAAGTCTCCTCTCCGGGCAGGATCGGGGTATCCTTTTCCACGATATTGCTGAACGTCTGGTCGTAGCAGCTCTGCACGCAGAACAGGGACAGCTCCGAGATATATTTTTCCAGATTTGAAACCTCCATCGACAAAAGCCGGGAGGAGGTATCGATACGGGTATCCGTGATAACGCCGAGATATCTCTGGTAATCGGTATAGATCAGATAGACTAGGACCGTAAAGGTGATCAGAGTGGTAAATAAAGCGAGCTGCATCCAGAGCGGGATGCGGTCGCGCAGGTTTTTGCATTTGGCTGTCAGTGACATAGGCTCCCTCGTAAAAAGCGGCCGATATGGATCGGGACTTTGGCTGTCATATGGGCGGATATCTGCAGAAAACCGCGTCGTATCCTAGTAATAGTATATAATAGTTACAGTTTTGATTCAATTTGCCTGCGCGGTTTTGTGCACTTTTTTACCATTAACAGTTTTGTTTTTTCTATTTTTTGTAAGGTCTGCATGACTTAAAATAAAACTTACAGATACAAAAAAGAATGGGGGCGAGAGATATGAGATCCGTAAAATGGAAGGAAGGGCTGGAAACCGTATTGTTTACGCTTCCGGCGATCCTTCTGGTAACAGTGATGATGTATATCCCGTTTTTTATGAGCGGGTATTATTCCCTGACGGAATGGAACGGGATCGCGAAGGAGCCTGTTTTTAACGGGCTGGATAATTTCAGGGCGATCCTATCGGGCGGCAGCGAATATATGGGAGCCGTATGGTTCACGGTCAAATATACCATAGGATTTGTGGTCTTTACCAATATCGCCGCGCTGGCGCTGGCCGTCGCTCTGACGCAGAAGTTCCGCTTTGTGAATGTATTCCGCGGTATTTTCTTCATTCCCTATATCATGAGTATGACGATCGTAGGCTTTATCTGGAAGTTTATCTTTACGCAGGGCTTTGCGAAGCTGTATGATCTGACCGGCTGGGCATTCTGGAACGAAAGCTGGCTGGGAAGCCCTAAGCTCGCCTTTTATTCGGTGGTGTTCGTAGGGATATGGCAGGCGCTTGGATTTTATATTGTACTCTACATAGCCGGGCTGCAGGCGGTTCCGGCGGACGTGCTGGAGGCGGCTACGGTAGACGGCGCGGGGCGGTGCCAGCGCTTTTTTAAGGTGACGCTCCCGCTGCTGGGCCCGTCCTTTACCACCTGTATTTTTATGTCGCTGACCAATTCCCTGAAGGTATTCGATATCATTCTGGCCCTTACAAAGGGCGGTCCGGGCGGCGCGACCTACAGCGCGACCCTGCAGATCTATAAGGACGCTTTTACCAATAACCGTTACGGACTGGGCAGCGCGGAGTCTATCCTGTATTTCGTGTTCGTTTTGGTCGTAACGCAGCTTGTGCTCAAGCTCTTCAGCAGTAGGGAGGTAGATCTGTGATGACAAGGCAAAAAAGACGATTCCTGCATAAGACGGTTCTGGTTCTGGCGCTGATCGCTGCCGCGGGCTTTTACATTTATCCGGTATTTCTGATGTTTATGAACTCGGTGAAGCCGTTCGGGGAGATCGTTTCGGATGCGATCAGTTTCCCGACGACGCTGGCGTGGGAGAATTACAGCTATGTAATCGATAAGATCGATTATTTCCGGCTCTTTGTAAATAATGTGATGATCACTGTGGTCGGTATCGCGGGGATCGTCGCCTTTTCCTCGATCGCGGCGTATATTCTGGACCGGCGGAGAACCCGTTATACGAAGCTCGCCTATACGGTCATTATCACGCCTATGCTGATCCCTTTTCAGACGATCATGATCACGCTTTTAAAATCCATGAACGTGCTGCACCTTTCCGGCAGCAGGCTGGGGCTGGGCGTGCAGTACTGGGGATTTGGGATCCCGATGGCTTCCTTTATTTTCTATAATTTTATGAAAACGATCCCGAAGGAGATCGATGAGAGCGCGGTCATCGACGGCGCCAGTACGCTGCGCACCTTCTGCTCGATCATTTTTCCGCTGCTGAAGTCGGTGACGGTCACTGTGATCGTGCTGGACGTCATGTGGATCTGGAATGATTTCCTTCTTCCGCTGCTTATGGTCAACAGCAGCAACGAGACTAAAACTCTGGTTCTGGCGGCCTATACCTTTGTAGGCCAGATGAATACAAAATGGCATTATGCCATGACAGCCATGGTGCTGGCGGTCGTTCCGTCTATTTTGATCTTTATTTTCCTGCAGAAGTACATTGTAGACGGCGTGGTGGCCGGCGCGGTCAAAGGCTGAAAACAAGCAAACTGCTAAAAAAGCAAGAGAAAGGGAGGTAGTAATCATGAAAAAGAATCTGGTAAGTACGCTGCTGTGCGCGGCGCTGACTGCGGCGATGCTGGCAGGCTGCGGCTCTTCTTCCGCACCGGCCGATACGGGCGCGGGCGCTCCTGCCGCCGAGGATACGGGCTCTGGGGCACAGCGGGAGAGACGCAGGAGAGTGCTTCTTCCGACGAAGAGGCTGAGATCTATATGTTCATCAGCTCTCCTGAATATGCGGATGCGATCGGGGAGCTGATCGACGCCTATAAGGAGGTAGCGCCGAACGTTACCATCAATTATGAAACGACGCAGAACGATTATCCGACGATGTTAAAGGCGAAATTAAATTCGGGCGAGGTGCCGGATATCTTCGCTTCAACGTCCGGTAAGGAGATCGACGTTTACAAGGAATGGTCCTACGATATGACAAACGAGCCTCTGGCGCAGACGATCGATCCGTCGGTCGCGGAAATGATGAAATCTCCCGAAGACGGCAGCGGCCTGTACGGGATCGCGATTAAGGGGAATTTCTTCGGTATGCTGTATAATAAGGAAATATTTGAAGAAAGCGGCGTGACGAAAGCGCCGGAGACGATGGCGGAGTTAGAGGATGCCTGCGCAAAGATATCCGCGGCGGGCTATAAGCCTTTCAGTACGGGCTTCTCCGAGTGGTGGGTATTCAAGCATGTATTCCAGCACTATCTGGATGCGGCCGCGGCGAACGCGGGTACGGACGCGGCTTCTCTGGTGGCTTCATTTGAAAAGGGAGAGGCGAAGGTTTCCGATTATCCCGAGCTGTATGACAATTTCTTCCGTCTGATCGATCTGGCGGTACAGTACGGGGACGACAAGCCTCTGGAAACAGGGCTTGAGAATGAAGAAGCGGCGTTTGCGAACGGCGAGGCGGCTATGATACTGGGACAGGGCGCATGGGTAGAGGCGGATCTGCTCGCGATCAATCCTGATCTTCAGATCGGTTTTTCCGGCTATCCGGTATCGGACGACGCGGCGCAGTGTCAGGTCATCTCCGGTTCCGATCAGGCGATCCACGTATACAAGGATTCCGCAGTTCTGCAGCCGACGCTTGATTTTGTGAACTGGTGGTATACCTCCGATTATGGAAAATCATGGTTCGTAGATGTCGCGGGCGTAGTGCCTCCGATCACGACGGATGCGGAGAGCGAATTTACCATCATCAATCAGGGCAAGGAGCTGGCGGCTGAAAAAGGAAGCGCGGCGCTGGCGTGCTGCTATTCGACGGACAGCTGGAACCAGACGATGGGCGAGCTCTTCCAAGCGTATATTGCAGGCACGGCGGATAAGGACGCGACCTGCGCGGCGATCGAAGAGCAGTGGCAGGCGATCGACGGCGCAAACTAGGAGGAAACGGTAAATGAAATTTACAGAAGGATACTGGTTACGGAGTGAAAATGTGCAGGCGTCCTACGCTTCTCAGGCGTTTTCGGTAGAAGAGATACCGGACGGTATGCGCGTGGTCGCGCCGGAGCGGGCGATCAAAAACCGGGGAGACGCGATGAATCTTTCCACGATAACGGTAGATTTTATCGCTTATGGAGAAGGAGATATCCTCGTGCGGGCGGCGCACTATCTGGCGTATGACAAAAAGGAACCAAGATTCCCTCTGCATAAGGGGAACTGCCCTGTGGCCGTTACGGTCACAGAGCGGGAAGCCCTGATGAAAACCGAAAAGCTCACAGTGCGCGTTGACCGTGAGAACTGGGAATATCGGTTTGAGGCGGGAGGCGAGATACTCACCTCCTGCGGTTTCCGCAATCTCGGCTATATGCGGGTAAACAAAAGGCCGGCGACCATGTTCGCAAGGGATAACTATCTGACGGAGGATTTCGAGAGCTATATGCTGACGGAGCTTTCGCTCTCTCCCGGCGAATGTGTGTATGGCTTTGGGGAACAGTTCACCGCCTTTGTCAAAAACGGGCAGGTGATAGAATGCTGGAACGAGGACGGCGGGACTTCTTCCCAAGTCGCTTATAAGAACGTGCCGTTTTATATGACGAGCAGAGGATACGGCGTTTTTGTGGATCACAGCGGCCCCGTCGCCTTTGAAGTGGCGAGCGAAAAGGTCGAGTATGTGGGATTTTCCATAGACGGGGAGGAGCTGCGTTATCATTTCCTGTATGGGCCGACGCCGAAAGAGGTATTGCGGCGTTATACCGATCTGACGGGGAAACCGGCGCTGCCGCCGGCGTGGAGCTTCGGCCTTTGGCTGACGACGTCCTTTACCACGAATTATGACGAGAAAACGACCAGCGCCTTTATCGACGGTATGGCGGAGCGGAAGATTCCGCTGCGAGTATTTCATTTTGACTGTTACTGGATGAAAGGGCTGCACTGGTGCGATTTCGAGTGGGATAAGGAAACGTTTTCCGACGTGCCCGCGATGTTAAAGCGTTATAAGGAGGAAAAGGGATTAAAGATCTGCGTTTGGGTCAATCCCTATATCGCGCAGGGGACGGCCGCTTTTGAAGAAGCGCTAACGGGCGGCTATCTGCTGCAGAGGGCCGATGGAAAAGGCGCGCGGCAGACGGATCATTGGCAGCCGGGCATGGGCTGGGTGGATTTTACCAATCCGGGAGCCGTATCGTGGTATACGGGGAAGCTGAAGGCGCTGCTGGATATGGGAGTGGACTGCTTTAAGTCTGATTTTGGAGAGCGTATTCCGGTGGACGTAGCATATTATGACGGCTCCGATCCCAAGAGTATGCACAATTATTATACGTATCTATATAACCGCTGTATTTTCGAGCTGCTGCAGCGGGAAAAGGGAGAGGGCGAGGCCATACTGTTTGCAAGGAGCGCGACGGCCTGCTGCCAGCAGTTCCCCGTGCACTGGGGCGGCGATTGCAGCGCAAGCTATATCTCGATGGCGGAAACGCTGCGGGGCGGCCTGTCCTTTGCGATGTCGGGCTTCTCGTTCTGGAGTCATGATATTTCCGGCTTTGAGCAGACGGCGTCTCCCGATCTGTATAAGCGCTGGGCGCAGTTCGGCCTGCTGTCCACGCACAGCAGACTGCACGGCTCGACAAGCTACCGCGTGCCGTGGCTGTTTGACGAAGAGGCCTGCGATGTGGTGCGCTATTTCACCAAATTAAAATGCTCGATCATGCCGTATCTGTACCAGTACGCTGTGACGGCGCATGAGACGGGGATCCCCGTTATGCGGCCGATGGCGCTCGAATTTCCGGGCGAGATGGGCGTGAATTATCTGGATATGCAGTATATGCTGGGAGATTCGCTGCTGGTCGCTCCCGTCTTTTCCGAGAGCGGCAGAGTATCCTACTACCTGCCGTCCGGCAGATGGACGCACCTGTTAAGCGGCGAGGTCAGAGAGGGCGGCAGATGGTACGAGGACGCTTATGATTATTTCAGTCTGCCGGTCTATGTACGGGAAAATACGCTCTTCCCTGTGCGGGAGGGAATGGAAAAGCCGGACTATGATTACCGCGAGGATACCTGCTACCGCCTGTATTGTCTGGAGGACGGCAGATCGGCCGTATGCTTTGTCACAGACGAGAAGGGGGCACAGAGAGTGGAGGCGCGGGCCGAGCGCAGCCAAGACCGTATCGTTTTGAAGCTGAGCGAGCGGATCGGGACGCCTTCGTTCCTGCTCTGCGGGATAACGGAAGTAAAGGCCGTTGACGGCGGAAGCGTTCAGGAAACGGAGGGCGGCGTTTGTATCCGGCCCTGTGGCGAGGAAACGGTCATAGAGCTTTAATAAAGAAAACACAGCGCGATCATACGCGACCATAAGGCCGCGGCAGAGGGGCTTCCTTTTGCCGCGGCCTTGACGTATGGGGAAGGGGCGGACTATAATGACGATGTGACTTTGCTCCTGCGAAGGATACCTGCCGCAGCCGCTGGGGCGTATGTGGGCTGTCTGGCTAGAGGGAGGATACAATGCGGATACACGGAAGGGAAATCACCACGATCATAAGCGATCTGGACGGGACCCTGTTAGGCGGGGGAATGGAGCCGGATCGGGCCGTATTTGCGCTGATCCGCGAATTACAGAAAAGAGGGGTAAGGTTTGTCGCGGCGAGCGGGCGTCAGTACCGGAATATGCGCCTGCTGTTTGAACCGATCCGAGATGAGATCCTCTATATCTGT
Source organism: uncultured Lachnospiraceae bacterium (assembly GCA_947626715.1). Classification (GTDB taxonomy): domain Bacteria; phylum Bacillota; class Clostridia; order Lachnospirales; family Lachnospiraceae; genus VSOB01. The sequence goes on from CANQTG010000049.1 coordinate 8,747, forward strand.
GAAAATGGGAGTCTGGTGGTAAAGCGGGATAAAACGCTTTTTGTCAAATGCATTCCGAGAGAGCTGGTCTTTGAGGTGCTAGAGGATATGTTTTCAATCCCCGGGACAGAGACGATCGTTTCAAGCGAGCGAAAGCTGTATACGCTCGCCTCGAGGAAGGAATTTATTAAAAGGATAAATCTGCGTCTCAAACCGGAGATCGATACGGTGGAGGATTATCACGGGATATCGGGCGGCATGAACAAAGTGTCGATCTGGTGGCAGGACGGGATACCGGAAAAAGAAGCAAAATGGCTGCATGAGAAATACGACGCTAAGCTGCAGGTCGCGGACGCGGGCGACGGGTGGCTGGATTTTACGATGAACGGCGCAAATAAGGGGATCGCGCTGCGGGAGCTTGCGGAGCATGAAGGATTTCCGCTTTCAGAGACGCTCTGCTTTGGGGACAGCGAAAACGATGTCGCGATGTTTCACGAATGCGCGGTTTCCTACGCGATGGCGACCAGTAAGGAAGCGATCAAAAAGCAGGCGGATCATGTCTGTGAAAATGTGATAGAGACGCTGCGGGACTTTCTGGGGTAGAGGGAGTTGAGTGGAAAGCGGGATCAAAAAGGAGCTGGAGGACGATCGGGTATGAAATATGATATCCCGGAACATGTGTGGCAACAGATTTCCCTATTTGCCAAAAAAAACGGTGTCGATAAGGTGATTTTATTCGGTTCCCGCGCGCGGGGAACGCACGGGGAGCGCAGCGACATCGATCTTGCGGTGACAGGCGGCGATGTGATGAATTTTTATTATGATTTAGAGGAAGAGGCGCAGACGCTGTTGTTTTTTGATGTGGTGGATCTGGACAGGGATATCGGCGCAGAACTGCAAAATGAAATTAAGCGGGTCGGAGTTGTGATCTATGAAAAGGTATGAAAACTTTTGCAGAGCGCTCGCAAACCTTCAGGAAGGCCTTAAATTGAACGAGCCTTACAGCGTTGTGGAGCAAACGGGCATTGTAGGCTTATTTGAGATATGCTTTGAGCAGGCATGGAAAATGATGAAAGCCGTTTTAGAGGAAAACGGATTATATCCTGCTGTTTGACGCGCTGAAAAGAGAGGCCGAGGAGCATTGGGGCGTGGAATAAAAGCGTATCCAGCAGGGGATTTCCCTTTCTGAATACGCTTTTTATAATAATAGGAAAGTTCACCAACCGTCAAATTCATCGTCTCTAAGGCCGTCATTCTCAGTAAGAAAGTAGTGTATGTCAATTTTGTCTGAGTTTCTCTAAAGTTTTGGCCTCCATGTGATAGCTCCTCCCGCCTATTGATAAGTCAAATATGGGACAGACAGGAGAAAAGATCAAGCGGAACGGCAGCAGGTTTTTGCCATTGCCTTTCTATAAAGTTTTTCAAAAGGAACACGGCGCTGATATCGTCCCCTTCACATTCAGAAAATGATTGCTTCCCACAAAGCAGTAATGATATAATAGGAAAGCTTAGTGAGGTAACAGACGTCTGCCGGAGCGTCTCAGCCATCTTCCGGACGCCGGATTGTACCGGCGGATTTCTGCCGCCCCGCCGCACAGACGCTTAGGAATGGAGATAAAAATGGAACGGACAGAGCAGAGCAGGATCAGGAATTTCTGCATTATCGCGCATATAGATCATGGGAAATCGACGCTGGCGGACCGTATCATTGAAAAGACGGGCCTTTTGACCGAACGGGAGATGCAGGCGCAGGTGCTCGACAATATGGAGCTGGAACGGGAGCGCGGGATCACGATCAAGTCTCAGGCGGTACGCACGGTATACCGGGCGAAGGACGGGGAGGAATATATCCTGAACCTGATCGATACGCCGGGGCACGTGGATTTTAACTATGAGGTCAGCAGGAGCCTTGCGGCCTGCGACGGCGCGGTCTTAGTGGTGGACGCGGCGCAGGGCATTGAGGCACAGACCCTCGCGAATGTCTATCTGGCGCTGGATCACGACCTCGATGTCTTTCCCGTTATCAATAAGATCGACCTGCCGAGCGCGCAGCCGCAGCGGGTGAAAGACGAGATCGAAGACGTGATCGGGCTGGAGGCGCAGGACGCGCCCATGATTTCCGCCAAAAACGGGATCGGGATCGAGGAAGTGTTGGAACAGATCGTCCATAAGATCCCCGCGCCTTCGGGCGATCCGGATGCGCCGCTTTCCGCGCTGATCTTTGATTCCCTGTATGATTCCTATAAGGGCGTGATCGTCTTTTGCCGACTGATGGACGGCAGGGTCAGAAAGGGCAGCGTGATACGCATGATGGCGACGGGCGCGCAGGCTGAGGTCGTGGAAACGGGATATTTTGGCGCGGGACAGTTTATTCCCTGCGAGGAGCTTTCCGCAGGCATGGTCGGCTACCTTACGGCCTCGATCAAAAATGTCAGGGATACGATGGTAGGCGATACCGTGACGGAGGCGGACAGGCCGTGCGCGGAGCCGCTGCCGGGCTACAAGGAAGTGACGTCGATGGTATACTGCGGCGTATATCCTGCTGACGGGGCGAAATATCCCGACCTGCGGGACGCGCTGGAAAAGCTGCAGTTAAACGATGCGTCGCTGCGCTATGAGCCGGAGACGTCGATCGCGCTTGGATTTGGCTTCCGCTGCGGCTTTCTGGGCCTTTTGCATTTGGAGATCGTACAGGAGCGGCTGGAGAGGGAGTATAATCTGGATCTCGTAACGACCGCCCCGAGCGTGATCTACCGCGTGCATAAAACGGACGGAGAGATGATCGAGCTGACGAACCCTTCCAATCTGCCCGATCCGACGCAGATCGAGTACATGGAGGAGCCGGTCGTAAACGCGGAGATCATGGTGACCAAAGATTTTGTCGGGCCGATCATGGAGCTGTGTCAGGAGCGCAGGGGCCGATATGTGAGCATGGAATATATGGAAGAGACGCGCGCCTTGCTGCGTTATGAACTGCCGTTAAACGAGATCATCTACGATTTCTTTGACGCGCTCAAGTCGCGTTCCCGCGGCTACGCTTCCTTTGATTACGAAGTAAAGGGCTATGAGCGCTCTGAGATGGTGAAGCTAGATATCCTGATCAATAAAGAAGAAGTGGACGCGCTCTCCTTTATCGTCCATAAGGACGGCGCGTACGAGCGCGGCAGGAAAATGTGTGAGAAATTAAAGGAAGAGATCCCGAGACACCTCTTTGAGATACCGATTCAGGCGGCGGTCGGCGGCAAGGTCATAGCCAGAGAGACCGTTAAAGCGATGCGCAAGGACGTGCTGGCAAAGTGCTATGGCGGCGATATCACCCGAAAAAAGAAGCTGTTGGAAAAACAAAAGGAAGGCAAGAAGCGGATGCGCCAGATCGGGAACGTAGAGATCCCGCAGAAAGCGTTTATGAGCGTGTTAAAGCTGGATGATAAATAAGAAGCGATCTCTGAGCGTTTATATTCATATCCCGTTCTGCGTCCGCAAGTGCTTATACTGCGATTTCCTTTCTTTCCCGGCGGGGGAAGAGCTGCGGGAGCGCTATCTGCGCGCGCTCTGCGGCGAGATGGTATCGCAGAGCGTATTCTACAAGGATAGCAAGGTAAGGACGGTATTTCTGGGCGGCGGGACGCCCTCCCTGCTGTCGGGAGAACAGATAAGCCGTATCCTCGCATGTCTGCGCGCTCATTACGATCTGGCGGCCGACGCGGAGATCACGATGGAGATGAATCCGGGGACTCTCACGCGGGAAAATCTCTCATGCTGGCGCGACGCGGGCGTAAACAGGGTCAGTCTGGGGCTGCAGTCGGCGGATAACCGGGAGCTTTCCGCTTTGGGGCGGATCCATACGTGGGAAACGTTTCTAAGGAGCTACGATCTGTGCAGGCGGCTGGGCTTTGCGAATATTAATGTCGATCTGATGAGCGCGCTGCCGGGACAAGGACTGCGTTCATGGGAAAAGACCCTGCGGCTCGTGACGGATCTGGAGCCGGAGCATATCTCGGCGTACAGCCTGATGATCGAAGAGGGGACGCCCTTTTACGAGCGTTATGGAGACGGGCAAAAGGGAAAGGACGGCTTTTTGCCGCTTCCCGATGAAGAAACGGAATTTGCCATGTACCGGCTGACGCGGGAATTTCTGGAGAGCAAGGGATACCGCCGCTATGAGATCTCCAATTATGCGAGGCCGGGGAAGGAATGCGCGCACAATTCTACATATTGGACGCGGGGCGAATATGCGGGATTCGGGCTGGGGGCGGCGTCGATGATAGGAAATGCGCGCTGGGTCAACCTGCGGGATATGGACGCATATATGAGCGCGCCGCCGGATAGGAAAAAGACGCAGTTTCACCGCCTGACGGTAAAGGAGCAGATGGAAGAGACTATGTTTCTGGGACTGCGCATGATACAGGGCGTATCCGGCGCGGCGTTTCGGGAAGCGTACGGCGTATCTGTGGAAACCGTTTACGGGGACGCGCTGCGAAAGCATATCGCCGACGGGCTTTTGGAGTATGACGGGGACGTCAGACTGACGGACGCCGGGATCGACGTGAGCAATTATGTGCTCGCGGATTTCCTGTTATAGGACAGACGGCGGCCCCTGCGTGAAAGGAATACAAGCAGCCCGCAAGAAGCGCAGGCAGGCCGTCCCGCGTGAAGCGAGCATAGACAGCGGACGACTCTGCATAAAATGGGGACAGACGGCGCGTGAAATGAGTACAGACTGCCAGGCGTTTGGAAAGGCACTTTAGGAAAGAGGCTCTCATAGAATGTAATAAATAGACTTTGGGGGCTTCTTTTGAAAACGTTTCAGCAGCCTTTATCAGCGGAGGAAGAAGCCTGCTGTATCAGACGTATGCAGGAAGAGGGAGGCAGCGAGAGCGCTGAGGCGGCCAGACAGCTCCTGATCGAGCGGAATCTGCGTCTGGTAGCCCATATTGCCAAGAAATATCAAAATCTGGACGAGGATATGGAGGATCTGATCTCCATCGGGACGATAGGATTGATCAAAGCGGTCAATACCTTTGACGCGGGGAAAAAGATACGGCTTTCCAGCTATGCCAGCAAATGTATCGAAAATGAGCTCCTGATGATGATACGGGGAAGGAAAAAGAGATCGAAAGAAGTCTCCCTGTACGAGCCGATCGGGACGGACAAGGAAGGAAACGAGATCAGCCTTCTGGATATTATGGAAAACGAACAGGCCGATATTCTGGAACATATGGAACTGAGGCGGAGTATCGGCAAGCTGGGGGAACTGCTGTATACAAAGCTAGATGAAAGAGAGCGGGAGATCCTCTGTATGCGTTACGGGATCGGCCTGCAGGAAAACGAAGAGGGCGCGGACGGGGGCCGGCGTGTGGCGGTAGGCTGTAAGGAAGAAGTGACCCAGCGGGAGATCGGCGCAATGCTCGGCATATCCAGAAGCTATGTGTCCAGAATCGAAAAACGCGCGCTGTTAAAGCTGCGGAAGGGCTTTGAGGGCGGATAGAAAAAGGAGAAAAAATGACGGTAACGATTGAGGAAATACTGGCGGAAGCGGTAAAGGCGGGGGCGTCCGACGTTCATGTGACGACGGGGGTTCCGCCCGTAATGCGCGTGAACGGGGAATTATCGGCCATGTCCTATCCAAAGCTTTCCGCTGCGGATACGCTGGCGCTGCTGATCTCCGTTATGACGGAGGGACAAAGGAGCAGGTTTGAACAGCGGGGAGAGTACGATCTGTCCTTTGCAATCGAGGGGCTGGGCCGGTTTCGGGCAAGCGCCTATAAGCAGAGGGGAAACGTGGCGCTCGCGCTGCGTGTGATCGGAGACGGCATTCCTTCCCCGGAGGCGTTGGGGATCCCCGAATCCGTTATGAAGCTGTACCAGAAACGGCGGGGGCTGATCGTGGTCGCGGGGCCTGCGGGCAGCGGGAAATCCACGACGCTGGCCGTTCTGCTCGATCGTATCAACGCCATGCGCAGGGTGCATATCATCACGCTGGAGGAGCCGATCGAATACCGCCATTCCCATAAGCTCTCCCTTGTGAACCAAAGGGAGATCGGGACAGACTGCGCCAGCTATGCCGACGGACTGCGCGCCGCGCTGCGTGAGGATCCCGACGTGATACTGGTAGGGGAGATCCATGACGCGGCGACGATGAAAGGGGTCATAGCGGCGGCCGAGACGGGACATCTGGTGCTTTCCGCGATCCATACCTTTGGAGCCGCGGATGCGGTGGACCGTATGGTGGAGCTCTTTCCGGTACATCAGCAGAGCCAGATACGTATGCGCATTGCGGAGGTGTTAGAGGCGGTGGTCTCTCAGCGGCTTCTGCCGGACGAAAAAGAGGACAGGCGTGCGGCCGCGTTTGAAGTCATGCACGTGAACGGGCATACTAGAGACCTGATAAGAGAAGGCAGGACGGAGCTGCTGCACGGTTTGGTCGATCAAAAAGTCTGAAAGGATATTTTATCTTGTATTTTTACGGGGATTCCCATATAATATCCATATGGGAATCTTTCCCATTCTAACAGTCATTTGATTCAGTTCTTATCTGTTATGCGGCGTCCGCCGCAGGATTTTCCAGTAAACGCAGAGAATAACGACAGGGATATGATAAGGCGCTGGGAGCGTGCGTATTGCCGCGCCGCGCTGAAATGGTACGTGCAAAATACTGCGCCGCACCGAACAGCATGAGCCGGACATCGCGCCGCACCGAAGGTACGCGCAGGATATCGCGCTACGCCGAAGGTACGCGCAGGATATCGCGTTGCGCCAAAGATACGAGCCGGACACCGCGCCGCGCCGCGCGATCCCTGCATACAAATTAGGAAAAAGGAGAGAAGATGTTCAGTAGAGTACTATCGGGCGCTTTTTGCGGGATAGACAGCTATCTGGTACAGGTGGAAGTGGACATTTCACAGGGGCTTCCCGGCATGGAGATGATAGGCTGTTTGAGCAAGGAGGCGTCGGAAGCGCGGCAGCGGATACGGGTCGCCCTGAAAAATATCGGCGTCCGCATTCCGCCGTCGAGGATCACAATCAATCTGTCCCCTGCGGACAGGCATAAGAGCGGAACGGCCTTTGACCTGCCCTCCGCGGTGGGCGTGCTCGCCTCTCTGGGCGAGATCGCGCCGGATAGGATAACGGATATCCTGTTCGCGGGCGAGCTGGGGCTGAACGGCGAGATCAAGCCGGTGCGGGGAATACTGCCGCTCGCGCAGTGCGCCGCAAAGGAGGGGATACCGGTCTGTATCGTCCCGGAGGAGAACGGTCTGGAAGCGGCGGTCCTAGACTCGGTCAGGGTATACGGCGTATCCCATCTTACGCAGGTGATCGACGCGCTGCGTATCGGGATCGAGGAAAGCGGGCTGCGGCGCCTGCGCGATAACGGGGAGGGCTGTCCGCAGACGGAAAGCGCGGAGGATTTTTCCCAGATCGCCGGACAGGAGACGGCCAGACGCGCGGCGGAGATTGCGGCGGCGGGCTTTCATCATATGCTGCTGATCGGGCCGCCGGGGAGCGGCAAGACCATGCTGGCCAGACGGATGCCGTCTATCCTGCCGCCGCTTTCGTTAGAGGAGAGTCTTGAGGTGTCCGCGATATACAGTGTTTGCGGGAAACTGCGGGGGAACGGGATACGTAAGAGCCGCCCCTTTTTAGCGCCTCACCATACGGCGACGGGGGCCGCGCTGATCGGCGGAGGCAGCCCGCCCGCTCCCGGCGCAGTCAGCCTTGCGCATAAGGGCGTGCTCTTTTTGGATGAATTACCGGAGTTTCGGCGCAGCGTGCTGGATATGCTCCGCCAGCCGATGGAGGAAAAGAACGTGCAGATCGCCAGAAACAGCGTAAATATCGTATATCCGGCGGATTTTATGCTGGTAGCGGCCATGAATCCCTGCCCCTGCGGCCATTATCCCAGCGGGAAATGCCGCTGCACGCAGAGAGAGATCAAGCGTTATTTGAACCGTATCTCCGGGCCGATCCTCGATAGGATCGATCTGTGCGTCGAGATGCCGCAGATCGAGATGAAACAACTGTCGCAGCTTGGGCGCGCGGAGGACAGCGCTTCGATCAGAACGCGTATCCTGAAGGCGAGGGAAATGCAGAAGGAACGCTTTGACGGAAGCGGGCTCCGCTTTAACAGCGAGATGACGGCGGGAGAGATCCTGCGCCGCTGCGCGCTGGGCGAGCGGGAGAGACGTTATCTGGAACGCGCGGCGGAAGCGTTTTCGATGAGCGCGCGGGCCTATCACAGAGTCCTGCGCATGGCGCGCACGATCGCCGATCTGGCGGGCGAGGAAAGGATCGGGGAGCGGCATATCGGCGAAGCGGTCTATTACCGCAGCGCGGCGGAGAAATATTGGGAGAGGGAGCGATGAAAATAGAAGGATTGAAACAAAAGGAGAATAGCGGGGAACGTTGTATCAGGAGAGGGGAGGAGGAGTATCCGCAGGCGCTTCGCCAGATCCGCAATCCGCCCGCCACGCTCTACGTCAGGGGCGCGCTGCCGGATCCTGCCCTGCCGTGCGTGGCGATCATCGGGGCGAGGGAGTGCAGCCTGTACGGAAGGAAGATGGCGGAGCACTTTTCGCAAAAGCTGGCCTGCGCCGGCGTGCAGATCATAAGCGGTATGGCGGCGGGCGTGGACGGTATCGCGCAGAAGGCCGCGCTGGAAGCGGGCGGGCGCAGCTTCGCCGTACTTGGCTGCGGGACGGACGTCTGCTATCCGGCCTCCAACAGGGAGCTGTATGACGCGCTTTTGCGCGGCGGCGGCCTATTGTCGGAGCACTCCGCGGGCACGCCGCCGCTCGCGAGACATTTCCCCTCCCGCAACCGCCTGATCAGCGCGTTTTCCGATCTGATACTCGTGATCGAGGCGAGGGAAAGGAGCGGCACGCTGATCACGGTGGATTTTGGGCTGGAGCAGGGGAAGGAGATTTACGCCCTACCGGGACGCATTAGCGATGCGTGCAGCCGCGGCTGTAATGAGTTGATCCGGCAGGGCGCGGGCATTGCCCTTACGCCGAAGGACATTCTGGAGAGCCTGCAGAATTTAGGAAGCCTGCAAAATTCAGGAAGTACGCGGAGCGGGTCGGCGGGCGGCTTGGGATACTCCTTTTTGGAGGATCGGGCGGAATGCGGGGAAGAGCTTACGGAGGAAGTCCGGCTTAGCGCGCGGGAGGCCGACGAGCGGGAGCGTATCGTCTGGGAGGGACTGGGCGAGCGGCCCGTCACTCTGCAGGAATTATATGAGGCGCTCCGCGCTTTGGGAAAGGGCGGGGAGCTGGGCCTGCCGGAGCTTTTGGAGAGCCTGATGTCGCTTACGCTGCGGGGTCTGGTCGTGCAAAGGGCGGGAAACCGCTATGAGAGAAAGCCGGGGATCGAGCTCGTTCCTTCTATTCATAAAGAACGTTAAGAGAAAATGAAAGGAAGA
>CANQTG010000050.1 GCA_947626715.1 uncultured Lachnospiraceae bacterium
GCGGCCGCCTATATGAAGGAGCATTCCAAACGGCCATACCGCGTCTACGAAGCGGATGCCGACGCGGTATACGACGCGGAATATACGATCGACCTTGCGGCGCTGCGCCCGACGGTAGCGTTTCCGCACCTGCCGGAAAATACAAAGACCATCGACGAGATCGGGGAAAAGATCGCCGTCGATCAGGTGGTGATCGGCTCCTGCACGAACGGCAGGTTAGGCGATATGCGTATCGCCGCGGAGGTATTAAAGGGACGGCATATCGCGAAGGGAATGCGCTGTATCATTCTTCCGGCGACGCAGGCGGTCTATCTGCAGGCGATGGAGGAGGGGCTGCTTAAGACGTTTATCGAGGCCGGCGCCGTTGTCAGCACGCCGACCTGCGGCCCGTGTCTGGGCGGCTATATGGGGATCCTTGCGTCGGGAGAACGCTGCGTATCCACGACGAACCGCAATTTTGTAGGACGCATGGGGCATGTGGATTCGGAGGTCTATCTGGCAAGTCCGGCAGTCGCGGCGGCCAGCGCGGTCGCGGGCAGGATCGCGGGCCCCGAAGAGCTTTAAGAGGAGGGATCGAAGATGGAAGCGAAAGGCAGAGTATGGAAATATGGAGATAATGTGGATACGGACGTCATCATTCCGGCGCGCTATCTGAATACCTCCGACCCGGCGGAATTAGCCGCGCACTGCATGGAGGATATTGATAAAGAATTTATCCATAAGGTGAAAAAGGGGGATATCATCGTCGCCAATAAGAATTTCGGCTGCGGCTCGTCCAGAGAGCACGCGCCGATCGCAATCAAGGCCGCCGGCGTGAGCTGCGTGATCGCGGAGACCTTTGCGCGGATCTTTTACCGCAACGCGATCAATATCGGCCTTCCGATCATCGAGTGCCCGGAGGCGGCAGCGGCGATCGAAGAGGGCGACGAGGTGACGGTCGATTTTGACAGCGGCGTGATCACGGACGTGACCAAAGGCAGCTCCTATCAGGGACAGGCGTTCCCGGAATTTATGCAGAGGATCATCAAGGCGGAGGGCCTTATTAATTATATCAATCAAAGCCATGAAGAAAAATGACCTGTTGTTTGCGGGCGCGGCCGTAGCGGCTGCGCTTGCGTTATTTCTGCTCGGAAAAATTTTCCTGTTCCCGCAGGAGGGCGGGGTCGTTTCCGTCTATCGGGGGAAGGAACTGCTCTTTTCCTGCCCGCTTACGGAGGAGAGGAGAGAGGAGATCGTCTCGCCGGACGGCGGGAAAAATGTGCTCGTGATCCAAAACGGGGAGGCGTATATCGAGGACGCGGACTGCCCGGATAAGCTGTGCATGAGGCAGGGGCGTATCGCGAAGGCGGGAGAAACGCTGGTCTGCCTCCCCCACAGGCTCTCGGTAACGATAGAGGGCGGGGAGGGCTCTGCGGCGCGGGGCGCGGGAACGGATAAAAACACTTGAGAAGGCGCGCCCTTCGGTGTTACAATGACGGCATGGGAAAAGACGGTCGAACGGTACGGGACAATAAAAAAGAGAGGGCGGGCTTGGGGCGGCTTTTGAAAAAGCCGGCCTATATGGGGCTTTTGCTCACGTTTTCGCTGATCCTCAGCTACGTCGAAACGCTGCTGCCCATGCCGTTTGCCCTGCCGGGCATGAAACTGGGGCTGGGCAATCTTGCCGTGCTTTTGACGCTGTATCTTGCGGGCGGCAGGGAGGCTTTTTTGCTGAATCTGCTGCGTATCCTGCTCTCCGGCTTTCTGTTCGGCAGCCTTTACGGGATCCTATACAGTATGGCGGGCGCGGCGCTGAGCTTTCTTGCCATGCTGGCCGCGAAGGGTACGGGGCGGTTTGGAGTGGCGGGCGTGAGCATGGCGGGCGGCGTGTTCCACAATGTCGGGCAGCTCTTGGCCGCGGCCCTGATCGTGCGGACAAAGGGGCTTTTCTGGTATCTGCCGCCCCTGCTTCTCAGCGGCGTTGTCACAGGGTTTCTCATCGGCGCGGCGGGCAGGGAAACGCTGCGCGCCCTGTCCGGCCTTTTCCGCCGTCTTCCATAGGGCGGCGCAGGAGGCGTCCTATCGGCGCGGGCGGGGCTTGCCGCCGCTTAAAAGACACGGTAAAATAGAGGTAAGACACAGCGAAAGCGAAAGCCTGTCAGCCATTGACAGAGGCTGAAACCCGCTGTCTTTGGAAGCGAAGAACTGCTGTAAAAAAAGCGAAAGGAGAAGCTCATGAAAAAAAGAATTGTAAGAGGAATGGCTATGGCCGCGGTCACGGCTGTTTTCACCTGTTCTGGGATAACGGTGTCCGCGCAGGGGATCGAACCGCCCTTTACCATGCGGAGAATGTCCGGGGAAACTGCGCATGTCCCTTCCAAAGTGGTCATAACCGATGCGAAGAGCGGGGATACGTCCGTATCGCTGATCACATACAATGAAGTGGGCGGGCTCGTGACCGACCGTGTGGTCGGGACTCAGCTTCAGACGAATGTCTATGACGACCAGTATGCGGTCAGATATGGGGAGATCCGATCCGATGATTCCGAAGCGGTGGATTCCTATACCTATGGAGGGAGCGCATACCTTTGCGATGAAAACGGTACGGGGCTCTATTTAGAGCCGCTCAAGGAGGAATACGAGGAAGAGGGCTATTCCTATCAGGCGGATATAAACCGTTCCTATGCGCTCGACGACGAGACGGCTCGCATCATACAGTATACGCAGGAGACGTCATGGAAGGAGACAGACGGCGAAAAGAAGGCCGAGGGAAGCAGCGTGGACAGCTATCTTTTCAACGAGGACGGGCTGCCCATAGCAAGGCTGTATCAGGAAGCAGTAAAGGGGCCGGACGAGGATTCTGCAAAGACCTATGCCGCTACGGCGACCTATGCCTATACGAGAGACGGCGATCACGGGACGTTACTCTATGAAGATTCGGAAAATATCAGGCAGGAATGGAAGCTGACCTATGACGCGGACGGCTGCCTGACCGAGGCCGTCTGCGAAGAGGCGGGCGTAACGATGACGGTGGAATATACGGCGATTGCAGACCCGACGCCGCTAAGCCGCGTCAAGAGCTGCATAAACAATGTGATCTCATTGGATGTCGCGCTTACGATGGCCGTCGAGTAGAAAGCGTGAGGAACGAAGATAACATGATCGCATATGTAAAGGGAACGCTGGAGGAAATAACGGAAAATAACGCCGTAGTAGAGGCGGGCGGTATCGGCTACAATGTGAAGATATCGGCGGGGACGATGAACCGCCTCCCGGCGCTGCATCAGGAGGTCAGGCTGCACACCTATACCTATGTCAGGGAGGATACGTTTCAGCTTTACGGATTTTTGACCAAAGACGAGCTGCGCCTGTTCTGCCTGCTGATCACGGTCAACGGGGTCGGGCCTAAGGGGGCTTTGGCGATCCTGTCCGTTATGAGCGCGCAGGATCTCCGCTTTGCCATTCTCTCCTCGGACGGGAAAATGATCTCCCAAGCACCCGGGATCGGGAAAAAGACGGCGGAGCGCGTGATTTTGGATCTGCGGGATAAGATCTCTGCGGAGGATACGCTGGAATCCGGCGATCTTGGCCAGACGGCCGCCCCCGCGCAGGGGAATCCAGCGCAGAACGAGGCGGCGGAGGCGCTCATCGCGTTGGGATATCCGGCTTCCGACGCGCTGCGGGCGGTAAGGCAGGTCGAGGGCGCGGAGGAGATGGATACGGAGACGCTCTTAAAGGCGGCTCTAAAGCGGATGGGATAGCCCTTGCCGAAATAAAGGATAAACGGAGCTGGACATGGAGCGAAGAGTGATCGAGACGAGCCTGACGGAAGAGGATAAAAAGCTGGAGGGGAGTCTCAGACCCAAATACCTGAAAGATTATATCGGACAGGAAAAGGCGAAGGAAAGCCTGAAAATATATATAGAAGCCGCCAAGCAGCGGCAGGATGCGCTGGATCATGTGCTGTTTTACGGGCCTCCGGGGCTGGGGAAAACGACGCTGGCCGGGATCATCGCCAATGAGATGGGCGTAAATATCAAGGTGACGAGCGGGCCCGCGATCGAAAAGCCGGGAGAGATGGCGGCGATCCTGAACAATCTTCAGGAGGGCGACCTGCTCTTTGTAGACGAGATCCACCGCCTGAACCGTCAGGTGGAGGAAGTGCTGTATCCGGCGATGGAGGACTATGCGATCGACATCATGATCGGCAAGGGGGCGGCGGCGCGTTCGATCCGTTTAGAGCTGCCGAGATTCACGCTGGTGGGCGCGACGACGCGGGCGGGGCTTTTGACCGCGCCGCTGCGCGACCGCTTCGGCGTGATACATCGGCTGGAATTTTACAGTGTGGAAGAGCTGTGCCAGATCATCCTGCATTCCGCGCGCGTTCTGGGCGTAGAGATCGAGACGGGAGGCGCTCTGGAGCTGGCGCGGCGCAGCCGCGGGACGCCGCGTATCGCGAACCGCATATTAAAGCGCGTCCGGGACTTCGCGCAGGTAAGATACGACGGGGTCGTCACGGAGAAGGTCGCGAATACCGCGCTCGATCTTTTGGACGTGGACAGGTTGGGCCTTGATTATCTGGACCGTAATATCCTGTTGACGATCATCGAGAAATTCAGCGGCGGGCCTGTCGGGCTCGATACGCTTGCCGCGGCGATCGGCGAGGACGCGGGCACGATCGAGGACGTTTACGAGCCGTACCTGATCAAAAACGGGCTCCTAAACAGGACGCCGCGCGGGCGCGTCGCGACAGAGCTCACCTATCGTCATTTGGGGCTTGAAATTCCGACATAATGTGGGTATAATAAATAGCGTATACAACAGATTGTGGTAATCTGCGTGCAGGGGAGCGCGCTTTCCATGCATTGCGTACATCGGATGAGGATATGAGCATGTCAGCAAAAACGGATACGGAAGTCATCATTGGAGGAAAAGTCTTTACCTTGAGCGGATATGAGAGCGAGGAATACCTTCAGAAGGTCGCTTCTTATATCAATAATAAAGTCGCCGAGTATAATAAGATAGACCAGTTCCGCAGGCAGCCTTTGGACATTCAGAACGTCCTGCTGCAGATCAATATCGCGGACGATTATTTTAAGGCCAAAAAGCAGATCAGTATTCTGGAAGAGGATATTGAGAGCCGGGAGAAGGAGATCTACGATCTCAAGCACGAGCTGATCGCGGCGCAGATGAAGATGGAGAGTACGGAGAGGAGCTATAAGGGCCTGCAGAACGAATTAAACGAGAGTACGCAGAAGATCATTCGAATGGAAACGGAACTGAAAGGGAACAGTAAAAAGGCATAAATAAATGAAAAAAGTTGAGCTGTTGGCTCCTGCCGGCAATTATGAAGCGTTTTTAGGAGCGATTCGCGCAGGAGCGGATGCTGTATATATAGGCGGGAGAAGATTTGGAGCCAGAGCATATGCTGAGAATTTTACGGAGGAGCAGGTGTGTCTGGCTATTCGTCGCGCGCATTTATATGGGAAAAAGGTATATCTTACCGTCAATACGCTGCTGCGGGAAGCCGAGCTAGAGGAGCTGCCGTCCTATCTTCGTCCCTTTTATGAGGAGGGGCTGGACGGTGTGATCGTTCAGGACGTGGGCGCGCTCGACCTGATTCGGGAGCGTTTTCCCGCGCTTGCCCTGCACGCCAGCACGCAGATGGCGGTCACGGGCGAGAGAGGGGCCAGATTCCTGCGCGGGCAGGGGATCGTGAGGGTGGTGCCTGCGCGGGAGCTGTCGTTAGAAGAGATCGCGAAGATTAAGGAAACGGGCGTCGAGGTGGAGGCGTTCATTCACGGCTCTATGTGCTATTCCTATTCGGGACAGTGTCTTTTCAGCAGTATGCTGGGCGGCCGGAGCGGCAATCGGGGCAGGTGCGCGCAGCCCTGCAGACTGCCCTATGAGGTGCTGACAATGGAAGGGGACGGGAGCGGGCTGCAGATACGCAAGCCGGCTTGGCCGCTGAGCATGAAGGACATGTGCACGCTCTCGATCCTGCCGGAGCTGCTGGAGCTGGGGATCGATTCCTTTAAGATCGAGGGACGTATGAAAAAGGCGGAATATACGGCGGGCGTGACGGCCATGTACCGGAAGTATATCGACCTTTATTACGAGTCGCGGGAAAAGACCTATACCGTCGAGAAAGAGGATCTGGAAAAGCTAAGGAAGCTGTATATCCGCAGCGAGATACAGGAAGGGTATTATCATAAGCATAACGGCGGGGAGATGGTCACGCCGGATAAGCCGGGATATGCGGGCGCGGACGAGGCGTATCTTCAGGAAATACGGGATACCTATTTAAGCGGCGAGAAAAAGCTGAGCCTTATGGGAGAGCTCGTCCTGAAAAAGGGAGAGCCCTCTGCGCTGACGGTGGAGATCCGGCGCGGCGCAGGCGATCCTGACGGCGGGCTCCTGCGTATCCGCCATACGGGAGATACGGTACAGGCGGCGCAGAATCAGCCGTTGACGCGCGAGAGCGCAGAAAAGCAGATACGAAGGACGGGAAGCACGGCCTTTGCGTTTGAAAAGCTGACCGTTACGATGGAGGACGATTGCTTTTTGCCGCTGGGGGCGCTCAACGATCTGCGACGGGAGACGCTTGAGGAGCTGGAGACGGCGCTGTTAAAGCCCTACCGGCGCAGCCTTCCCGACGCCGCGCCGCAGGGCGAAAATATAGAAAGTACGGATATCGAGGACGCGGGTATCAAAAGTGCAGAGCATGGGACGGATATTGAGGGCGTGCCCTGTTTCTCTGTGCAGATCGGGCGGCGCAACCAGTTTTCCGCGCTCAGCAGGGCGTCGTGCGTGGATCGCCTCTATCTGGAGGCGGATATGCCGCTCCCCGAGGCTTCTCTTGCCAAGCTGCGGGCATGGAAGGGGCAAAAAGCGGGAAGGACCCTGTATCTGGTGCTCCCGTATGTGATACGCGCGCGGGATGCGGAATACATGGAGCAGCTGCAGAGGCGGCTGTCCGCGGAGGACGCGCTCTGGGACGGCGTCCTGATCCGCAATCTGGAAAGCCTGCAGTTTCTGCGGGAGATGGGATATACGGGACGGATTCAGGCAGACTCCGGGCTATACGCATGGAACAGGAGGGCCAAAGCGTTCTGGCAGAGACAGGGCGTGTCGGTAACGGCTCCGCTTGAGTGCAATAAGGCCGATCTTTCCCGGCTGGGGCTTTCCGGGACGGAGCTGATCGTATACGGGCGTATCATTTTGGTGGTGAGCGCAAACTGTATCTGGAAAACGACCTACGGCTGCCCGTCGAAGGAGAGCGGGAAGGATTCGCTCTTTATGAGGGATCGGTACTCAACGCTCTTTCCGGTGCGGACGGTATGCCGGCACTGCTATAACGAGATCTATAACAGCGTGCCGCTCTCCCTCCATGAGTTTGGAAGATCGGTCATGGAAGCGGGCCCTTCGGGCGTGCGCCTTGTATTTACGACCGAGCAGCCCGATGAGATCGAAGCCGTGATGACGTGCTTTGAAGACTTTACCGCCGATCCCGGCAGGAAGCGGGAGGCCGGCTTCCCCTATACCAGAGGGCATTATAAGCGCGGCGCTAAGTGAGCCGGTGAGGATATGGGAGAATATATCACAGAATTTTCCAAATATTTGATTACGCTGTTCGCTTCTTTTTATACGTATGAATGCTTTGCCGTGTTCCGGTATCAGACGGAGGAGGAGAGAAGCGGGATCTATCTGCGGCAGAATCTCCTTTTGTTTCTGGTGCATGTAAGCTGTTTCCTGCCCGTCTATGTGAAAACCGGCAGGATAGAATTTATTTTCTTCTTCCTGTTCCAGCAGATCGCGCTGTATGCCACGATCGTGTTTTATCATCTGCTGTATCCGGAAGCGAATCGGCTGATTATAAATAATATGTGTTTTCTATTGGCGGTGGGATTTATCGTCTTAATGCGCCTGTCCTATGACAAGGCGGTCAGGCAGTTTATCATAACAGTTGTTTCTTCTGTGATCGGTCTCTGTATCCCGGGATTGATAACACGAGTTAGGAAATGGAAAGATTACACGTGGTTTTATGCCGCGGGCGGGATTGCCGCACTGGGGATCGTGCTGGCGCTGGGAAGAGTGACCAACGGTTCGAGGCTGTTCTATTCCGTCTTGGGCGTGAGCTTTCAGCCGTCGGAATTTATTAAACTGGTATTTACTTTTTTTGTCGCCTCGATCCTATGTAAGTCGCTTTCCTTTTGGAATATCGCGCTTTCCGCGCTGCTGGCGGGGATCCAGATATTCCTTCTGGCGCTTTCCAGAGATTTGGGGAGCGCGCTCATTTATTTCGTAACATATGTTATTATGGTATATCTGGCGACGGGCCATAAGCGCTATCTGTTCGCGGGGCTTTTGGGCGGCGGCGCGGCCTCCTGTCTGGCCTACCGGCTGTTTTCCCATGTTCAGGTGCGGGTGCAGGCATGGAGGGATCCGTGGAGCGTCATTGACGGGGGCGGATACCAGATCACACAGTCCCTTTTTGCGATCGGCTGCGGCGGCCTGTTCGGGCTGGGGCTGTATCAGGGGATGCCGGACTCCATTCCTTATGTGGAGACGGACTTTATCTTTTCGGCCATTACGGAGGAGCTGGGGATTTTGTTTTCCCTCTGCCTGATCCTCATATATATCAGCTGCTTTATCATGTTCATGTATACGGCGTATTCCATTCGGGACGATTTTTACCGGCTGGCGGCAGCCGGTCTGGGCGTCGTCTATATCTTTCAGGTATTTTTGACGATCGGGGGCGGGGTCAAGCTGATCCCCTTAACGGGCGTGACGCTGCCGTTTATCAGCTACGGCGGGAGCAGCGTGCTGAGCACGATCGTAATGTTTTCGGTGATTCAGGGACTGTACCTGACGGGAGGGAAGCGATATGTCCCCAGAGGAGGGAAAGCGGGAAAAAGGCGGTAAGAAGGAGATCGTTCAGGTGACGGTCGGATTCGTCGCGCTTTTTTTCGTACTGATGGGATATTTCGTTTTTTATGCGGCGACGCATAAGGAAGAGCTGTTAAATAACAGCTATAATTCCAGACAGCAGTTATTTGGCGAACAGAACAGGCGGGGCGCGATCTATGCCCGCGGCGGCGAGATCTTGGCGGAAACGGTTTGTGACAAAAGCGGAGACGAGGTAAGGCGCTATCCCTATGACGAGATGTTCGCCCATGCCGTCGGCTATCTGGAAAAGGGAAGATCCGGTATCGAGGCGCAGGCCAATTATTATCTGCTGCGTTCCGATATCCCGGCGGTAGACAAGGTAAAGGAAGAGATCGGCGGGAAGAAGAATCCGGGAAATAACGTATATACGACCCTTTCCGTGCCGCTTCAGGAGGCGGCGTTCCATGCGCTGGGGATCTATCGGGGCGCGGTCGTCGCCTTAGACCCTAAGACGGGCGAGATCCTCGCGATGGTGTCCAAACCGGATTTTGACCCAAACCGGATCTCAGAGCTGTGGGAGGAGATCATAGAGGACGACGAGAGCGGGACGCTGGTGAACCGGGTGACGCAGGGGCTATACCCGCCCGGCTCCACCTTTAAGCTGGTGACGACGTTGGAATATATCCGGGAAAATCCCGAAAGCTATTCCTCCTATCGCTATACCTGCAGCGGGAGCATAGAGGGCGAAAACAGCAGGATCAGCTGCTATCACGGCAGCCGACACGGGACGGTCGATCTTAGGCATTCCTTTTCGGAGTCCTGCAATTCCTCCTATGCGAATATTGGAAAGCAGCTTGACCGCGAGGCGTTTGCAGAGACGTTAGACGGGCTGCTATTTAACCAGCCGCTGCCCTTACGGTTTGCCTACAATCAGAGCAGCCTAGCGGTCGGGCCGGATACCTCGGAGGATGAAATGATGCAGGCTGCGATCGGGCAGGGAAAGACGCAGATCACGCCGCTCCACCTTGCCATGCTGACGGCGGCCGCCGCCAATGGCGGGATCCTGATGAAGCCCTATCTTTTAGACCGCGTGGAAACGGCGGAGGGCGGGACCGTAAAGCGGTTTGCACCGGAGGAATATAAACGGCTGATGAGCGAAGAGGAGGCGGCTATCCTCTCGGATTATATGAAAGAAGTGGTAGAGAGTGGGACAGGCACAAAGCTTTCCGGGCTTTCCTATACGGCGGCCGGGAAGACGGGCTCGGCGGAATATAACCGTCAAAAGGGCGAGAGCCACGCGTGGTTTACGGGCTTTGCCCCGGCAAAAGACCCGCAGCTCGTCGTTACGGTCATCATCGAGGGAGCGGGAAGCGGCGGGGACTATGCGGTTCCCGTAGCCAGACGGGTATTTGACGCATATCTGGATAAATAGTTTGCTTAATGGGACGGGATAGGATATACTAATAGTTATTTAGTAGTCTTATAAGCGCGCCGGATCAGGAGGGAAGCGCGATGATCGAGGCGGTAAGCTGTGGCGGTGTGGTTATTTTTCGGGGCAAGATCCTGCTTTTATATAAAAATTACAGGAATAAATATGAAGGCTGGGTGCTGCCAAAAGGGACCGTAGAGCCGGGAGAAGAATTTAAGGATACTGCTCTGAGGGAAGTATGGGAGGAAACGGGAGCGAAGGCTTGCGTCATCAAATATGTCGGGAAGAGCGATTACACCTTCAGCGCGCCGGACGATACGGTGGAAAAAGAAGTGCATTGGTATCTGATGATGGCCGACAGCTATTACAGCAGGCCGCAGCGCGAAGAGTATTTTATGGATTCGGGATACTATAAATACCATGAGGCATATCACCTGTTACGATTCAGCAATGAAAAGCAGATTTTGGAAAAGGCATATGACGAATATCTGGAACTGAAAAAAAATAATCTTTGGGGAAATAGGAAATATTATTGAACGAGTATGAGATTTCATAAGGAACTGTATGTCGGTCATTCCATAAGGAATGTTCAAAGAGTGAAATGGAAGCTAAGGCACAGCGCCGGACAGCTGCGCGTATTCGTGATCGCGCTTTCCCGCGGCAGGGATCAGATGGAGATCTATCACTGCGCTTTCCTGCAGCAGAAATATTATAAGAAGCACCCGCCCTATGTCGTCGGGATCGCGGGCGGATATGAGGAAGCGCTGGAGCTGCTGCAGCAGATGGTCGCGGACGTTTATAACAAGACGGGAAACTGCCGCCTGAAAGAGTATTTTTTGAGGGCCTGATACTGATAGAGGGATTTTATGCTACATATACTGGGAATGATCGGAAAGGGAATGGGAATAACGCTGCTTGGCATTTTCGTTATGCTCGCGCTTTTGTTATTCGCGGCCTTATTCGTTCCGATCCGGTATTCTGCGAAGGGATATAAGGAAAGGGAGGGCGCGCCTTCGGGCAAAGCGGCGCTCTCGTGGCTTTTGCATATTGTGAGCTTTCATATCCTCTGGGAAGGGAAGCTCCATTACAGGCTGAGGATATTCGGCATTCCGGTATATGACGATCAAAGAAGCGCCCTTCGGAAAGAAAAGGGCAGGAAAAAGGAAAAGAAGCCCAAGCAGAAAAAAGCCAAACAGCAAAAAGGCGGCGGCGCAGAAGTGGAACACGACAGCGCCGGCTGGGAAAGCGGCATGAAGCAAGACAGCGCCGCCGAACCGGAAGATATGGCTGATAAGCAGAGAAACGCCGCTATGCAGAAAGACAGCGCCGCCATGCAGAAGGATAACGCCGCCCCAGCAAGGGAGAATACCCGGCGGGACAAGACTGCCATGCAGGAAGAGGAAGAGGCGGCGGGCGGCAGGGACGCGCCCCGTTTGGAGCAGGAGCGGGAAAAGACGTCGTTTTTTAGTAAGATTATCGAGTTTTGCAGTATGTTAAAGGGGCTTTTTTGCAGGCTTTTGGATATCCCGCGCAGGCTCGCGGAGCGGATCAAACGCTTAGAAGAGACGGCGGCCGCTTTGAAAGCGTTTCTGGAAACGGAAGAACTGAAACGGTCCCTGTCTTTAGGGAAAAAGCAGCTTATGCGGCTGTGGCGGCATATCCGTCCGGGGAAGCTCAAAGCGGACGTGCATTTCGGATTCGAAGACCCGTATACGACGGGACAAGTCCTTGCGGCGATGGGAATGCTGTATCCGCTGCTGGGGAAAGGGGTCGTGATAAGGCCGGATTTTGAAGAGACGGTGTGGGAAGGGGAGCTTTCGGTAAAAGGCAGGATACGGATCTTCTTTTTGCTGAGAGTTTTATGGATCTTATATTTTGACAAGGATATCAAGCGATTGATTCATATGTGGAAAAAGGAGGAAGCATGACATGGCAGACAATAACTTTTCAGGCGTGGTAGAATCCCTGTTAAAGGGTATGGATACGGTATTATCCACCAAGACTGTGGTAGGCGAAGCGACGCAGATCGGGGATACGATCATCCTGCCGCTCGTAGACGTGACGTTCGGCGTAGGCGCGGGGGCCTCTAAGGGAGAGAAAAAGGACGGCGGCATGGGCGGCATGAGCGGTAAGATGACGCCGTCAGCCGTATTGGTCATCAAGAACGGGCAGACGAAGCTCGTAAATATCAAGAATCAAGACGTCGTTACGAAGATTCTGGATCTGATCCCGGATATGGTGGATCGTTTTACGGTCAAGAAAGAGGACATGCCGGAGGACGGGGAAGCGATCGACATCGCCTTTCCCGAAGAAAAATAGGAACTGTTTTTTGGACTGCCGCATAGTATAGCAGTAAGAAGCCGCGGAATGGAGCGCCTGCATGAAAAAAATGGTCGGGTTTTCGGCGACTCTGATCGCAGTCGGAATGCTCCTGATGTTTTTGCTGAACAACCGTATCACCGGCCTTGTGCTGATGAGTACGTTTGCGCTGCTGGGATATTGTGCGTTATTTTGTGATTGAGGGTAAAATTTATGGATACGTTTGTCTGGGCTGTCGGACAGGAGAACGATCCGAATCGTCAGGATAGGGGCGTTTCGGATGAGAGAGAGACTTTTTTTAAGATAAGAGAGCTGTTAGAAGCGGATATAGATGACCTTTTCGAGATAGAACTGGCGGATACGGCGCGGGATACCGAAAAAGGAGAAGCGGAGCCGCCCTTTACAGCGGATACGGAAGAGACGCGGGAGGACGGGGAGCGGCCACGGGCCGATAGGCGGGAGCTCCTTCGGGAAAAAGAGAAGCTGGAAGCCGATAGGCGGGAGCTCCTCCGGGAAAAAGAGAAGCTGGAAGCCGATAGGCGGGAGCTCCTTCGGGAAAAAGAAAAGCTGGAAGCCGATCAAAAGGATTTTCAGGAAGAGATGGAATTTCAGAATAAAAATCTTCAGGACGGGCAGAGACGCTTAAAGGAGGACGAGCTCTTTTTTGAAAAAAAGATGGAGATCCTAAAGGGCGGGTTCGCCCAGCTCGAAGCCGACCGCAGGGCCGTAGAGCAGGAGCGTATCCGTCTGGAAGCGAAAAAGGAGACGGAAGCCTCCCTGAGCGTTTCCGACGGGAATGCGGTGCGCCTGTTCTTTCGGGGCGTCAGCAATCCGCTCACGCTCAAGAAGCGGTACCGCGACCTGCTCAAGATCTTTCACCCGGACAATCTGTGCGGGGATACGCAGCTGCTTCAGGAGATCACAAAGACCTATGAAGAGCTTTCCGAGGAAGTGGAATGGCAAAAAAAAGCATAAGGCCGCGCCTTATGCTTTTCCTTTTCCTGATTGGGGACAGTGTCCGTACGATCAAGCCCTCTCTACTTTGTTGGCTCTCAGGCAGCGAGTGCATACGTAGATTCTCTTTGCCGCGCCGTTTACGTTGCATTTTACCTTTTTAATGTTGGAATTCCATATACGATTGGATCTTCTATGAGAATGGCTTACGTTATTTCCAAAATGAACACCCTTGCCGCAAATTTCACACTTTGCCATCTTTGCACCTCCTAAGCGATATAGTCTATTGTAAGAGAATCCTGTGAGAATCACATGCTCGCAACAGTGAAATTTTAGCATATTTGGTATTGAAATGCAAGTATAAATATTTTAAAATTATAGAAAGAATGAGCAGAGGAGGTTTTGGCCCCATGAAAGGAACTTCTGTGAACACACAGATGGGAAGCGTTCAGATCGATCAGGAAGTGATCGCGCAGTATGCGGGCTCTGTCGCGGTGGAATGCTTTGGCATTGTCGGAATGGGCTCGGTCAATATGAAGGACGGTATCGTAAAGCTCTTAAAGAAGGACAGGCTGACGCGCGGGATCTGCGTTTCTGTCGGCGGGGACGGCAGACTGACTCTGGATTTCCATGTGATCGTATCCTATGGCGTGAGTATCCTGACGGTCGCGGATAACCTGATGAGCAGCGTGAAATATAAAGTGGAAGAATTTACGGGACTTGAGATTGAAAAGATCAACATCTATGTCGAGGGTGTTCGAGTGATCGATTAAGGAGGATAAGACGGTGTCTTTGGAATCTATAGACGCGGAAATGATCGCAAAGATGTTTCTTGCGGGCGCGCAGAATCTGGAATCAAAAAAGGAACTGATCAATGAACTGAACGTATTTCCCGTCCCTGACGGGGATACGGGGACGAATATGACGATGACCGTGCTCTCCGCGGCGAAGGAGGTCGCGGCGCTTGACGATCCCGATATGGATATGCTGATAAAGGCCATCGTATCGGGCTCGCTGCGGGGCGCGAGAGGAAATTCCGGCGTGATCCTCTCTCAGCTTCTGCGCGGATTTACAAAAGGGATTCAGGGCTGCAGCGAGGTGACTGCGCCTGTGATCGCGGACGCTTTCGCGAAGGCGGTGGAGACCGCCTATAAGGCCGTGATGAAGCCCAAAGAGGGGACGATCCTGACGGTCGCGAGAGGCGGGGCCGACAAGGCGATAGAGCTGATCGAAAACGGGGAAATGGATCTCGAGGTCTTTTTCCGTGAGATCATCGCGCATATGGACGCCGTGTTGCAGCAGACGCCGGAAATGCTGCCGGTGTTAAAGCAGGCGGGCGTCGTCGATTCCGGCGGGCAGGGGCTTTTGGAGGTCCTAAAGGGGGCGTACGACGCTTTTTTAGGAAAGGAGACCGCCTATGCTCCCATTTCCCGCCCAAAGGAGCCTGCGCAGGCTGCGGCTTCGGGGCAAAAAGAGGCGGATATCCGCTTTGGATACTGTACGGAATTTATCATCATGCTGGATAAGCCGGTCGGAAGGGAAAAGGAGAACGACCTAAAGTCCTATCTGGAATCGTTAGGAGATTCTTTGGTATTTGTAGCCGACGATACGCTCATCAAGGCGCATATACATACCAATGATCCGGGGCTTGCGATCCAGAAGGCGCTTAGCTTTGGCGCGCTCTCCAATATCAAGATCGATAACATGCGTTTGGAACATCAGGAAAAGCTCTTCCGCGAAGGGACGGGGACGCAGGCGGCGGAAAAGGCGCAGGACTTCCCAAAAGCGCAGGAGTCCCAGCAGGAAGCAGAGGGGCAGGAGGCTGATGAGGGACAGGCGGAGAAAAAAGAGGTCGGCTTTATCGCAGTCTGCGCCGGAGAGGGGCTTTCTAAGATCTTTTATGAGCTGGGCGTCGATTTCGTGATAAAGGGCGGGCAGACCATGAACCCGAGCACGGAGGATATCTTAAACGCTATCCGGTCGGTAAACGCGGATACGGTCTTTATCCTGCCGAATAATAAAAATATCGTTCTGGCAGCCGAGCAGGCGGCGGGGCTGACGCAGGAAAAGCGCGTTATCGTGATCCCGACCAGCGCCGTGCCGCAGGGGATCACCGCCGTGATCGCCTATGTGCCGGAGCTGTCCGTTGAGGAAAACGAAAAAGCGATACGGGAAGAGATCGGCCGCGTAAGGACGGGACAGGTCACGTATGCCGTCAGGGATACTTCCATCGGCGGCAGGGAGATCAGGCAGGGAGACTATATGGGGATCGGCGACGACGGGATCGTAGCCGTCCACAGAGATTTAGAGCAGGCGGCGCTTGCGACCGTCTCCGCGATCGCGGATAGGGACGCGGAGCTGATCAGTATCTATTACGGGGAAGAAGTCGCAGGCGGGGATGCCGAACGGCTGGCGGAGCGGATCAGGAGCCGATATCCCGATATGGACATCGAGCTTCAGGACGGCGGGCAGCCAGTCTATTATTACCTGATCTCGGCGGAATAGAAGAGCGGTTACGAAACGAGCAAAGATGCGCTACTCGCGCATCTTTGTCAGTACATAGCCGAATTTGATCCATTTTTTCATATCGTTATGGTCGTACTGGTCGATCGTTAAGATCTCACCGTAGCCGTTGATCGGTTCAAGTATCCACGGGGCGGCCGGCTGATATTTGCGGATATAGATCCTGCCGTTTTCCCTGTTGAAAAAGATACCGGTATCGCCCTCGCGTATCGGTTTGCGGCAGATGAGAAGGATATCGCCGAGATTATAGACGGGATGAAGATGATTCGAGGTGATCTTGATACCGCAGTAGAGGTCGCTTCCGAATTTCTTGCGGTAGGACGCCGCGTTTACTTTGGTATAGTGCACCGAATCGTAGATCATGCCGTCCTCCATATTTCCGGTAGGGATAAATACGGTGATATAATCCTCCGCGTTTTCATGGAAGGAGAAAAATTCCGTTTCAAAATCCAAGATCCCCTTGATAAAATCCTTTTGAGAAGGCGAGAGATGCCGGAGCTTTAAGATGAGTTCCGTATCCTCGTTGTAATCGTCTATCAGTTCAAAGAGCCATTTCCCGGTCAGATTGCGCATGAGCTGCGCGGTATACAGGTCGATCTTAACGGTAGCGCCTGAGATCATTTTCTTGTACCCGGAAAGGGACATTTCTAATTTTTTTGCCATCTGAGACTGCGTCAGCTTTCTAAGAATCCTTTCTTTTTCTACATTCAATGTGAAGTTTTTTGTTAAATCCTGTCTTGATAACATACGGCCTCTCCTGTGTAAATAGTTACTTTTGGATATAAATCCTGTCAACAGATCGTGACGGAGCGCTATTTTTTGGCTACTACAGTAGTGTCATATCGTTATATAATCCAAATTATATCATACCGATTCAAAAAATAAAAGAATGAAAGGGGCTGTGAAGGATATGAGAAAGGATATCGTGGAAAATGTATTAATCGACATGGGAATGCCTGTGAAGCTGAAAGGGTTCCGGTATATTACGGATGCTGTTATGCTGCTTGATACGGCGGAATGGCAGAATCCTAAGTGGACAGCCTTGTATTATAAGATCGGACTGATGAATCATGATACCGCTTCCCGCGTCGAACGCGCGATCAGGAACGCCTTCGTAACGACGAGGAACCGCGCGGGCAACTATGAGGCGGTAGCGCACTATATCGGATTTACGAACTGTGAAAATTCAAATTCACTCACCTATCTGTATAAGACGATCAAAAAGGAATATCCCGAACCCGATCTAGGCGGAGCGGAAGGAGAAGGCTTCCAGAATTTCAACTCGGTAAACGCCGGAATGATACGGGAAATGGTGCGCCAGACCTTAAAGGAAATGTTCGTAGAGCTGGTATAAGGCCGCCGATGGGTAAACAACGGAAAGCGTGTTCCCATGTATGTGTGCGGAACTATGCGAACCAGCCGGTCGGGGAATTGGAAATGCTGATCGCTGCGATTTACTAGGATAATTCATGGGGGAAACTGTCAGATAAGCGTTACATCATGCCCTGCAACCAATATGAGGGCGGGCAGGAACAGTTACAGACAGAATTGAAACAAGGCAGAGCGGACGCGGTATGAGAAAGACCGCAGCTCTGCCGTACGTTTTTTCAATACGTCGATCATATCATCACTCAAATGCAGCTCATGCAGGGCTGTGTTTGGGTGTTTTTTTGTTTCTGTCAGCCCCATCTTGTCCAAGAGCTTATCAAATCAATGAAAAACATTGTGATTTCATGTTACCATCTTCATGGAACAGCGTCACGCCGGACGGCGAACACGCAACGCCGCAAGGCGCGGCCTTTCGTGGAATAGCATGAAGTCACGCGAAACAGCAAAATTGAAAATCAGGCTAATGGACAGATACACCGAGGCGGTGCAGCTTGCCGACGCGCTGGGTTATGATCTTGTATGGGTCAAGCATGGGAAGGGAGGACGGTAATATCACAGTTTACGGCTATATCCGGGTCAGCACAAAGGAGCAGAACGAGGACAGGCAGCTTGTCGCGCTCCATGAGCTGAATATCCCGGAGAAAAACATCTATATGGACA
>CANQTG010000051.1 GCA_947626715.1 uncultured Lachnospiraceae bacterium
TATTCGTCTGCGCGATCATCGGGTTTACGACGCTGGCGCAGACGAATATCGGTAATCGGCAGAGGGTGCAGGATTATCTCGCCAAGATCCTCTCCTCCAGCAATCATCTGCTGAGCCTGATCAACGATATTCTGGATATGAGCCGGATCGAGAGCGGTCGTCTCAATATCGAGGAAAAGGAATGCAGGATGTCGGATATCTTCCGGGATATGCGCACGATCGTACAGACGCAGATGCAGAATAAGCAGATCAGCTTTTTCATGGATACGATAGACGTCATAGACGAGGATATTTACTGCGATAAGCTCCATGTCAATCAGGTGCTGCTCAATCTGCTGAGCAACGCAATCAAGTTCACGCCGGTGGGCGGCACGGTTTCGCTGATCATAAAACAGCTCCACGGCGCGCCTAAGGGGTACGGCTCCTACGAGATCCGCGTGAAGGATACCGGTATCGGGATGAGCACGGATTTTGTAGAGCATATCTTCGAGCCCTTCGAGCGGGAGCGCAATTCCACGGTCAGCGGGATCCAAGGCACCGGTCTGGGAATGCCCATCACCAAGAGTATCGTGGAAGCGATGGGCGGCAGGATACGCATAGAGACGGAGCAGGGGAAGGGAACGGAGTTTATTGTCAATCTGGAGTTCCGCCTTGCGGAGAACCGGAAATATACCGAAAAGACGCAGGATCTGGCGGGGCTCCATGCGCTGGCCGTGGACGACAGCTTTACGACCTGCGACAGCATTGCCAGAATGCTGCAGTCGATCGGTATGCGGACGGAATGGACGCTGCACGGAAGGGAAGCGGTCATGCGCGCGGTACAGGCAAAGGAAATGGGCGATCCCTTCGGGGCCTATATCATAGACTGGGCGCTGCCGGATCTAAACGGCATTGAGGTGGTGCGCCAGATCCGCAGCGCGGTCGGGGACGATTCGCCGATCATTATCCTGACGGCCTATGACTGGACGATGTTTGAAAACGAAGCGCGGGAGGCGGGCGTTACGGCCTTCTGCAATAAGCCGGTCTTTCTCTCGGAGCTGCGCGATATCCTGTGCGCGGCGGTCTCCAAAGGGGAAGAGGCGAAGGAGCCGGAAAGCCCCGTGCAGGAGGCGGAAGCGGATCTAAAGGGCAGACGCCTGCTGTTAGTAGAGGACGTCGAGCTGAACCGGGAGATCGCCGAGGAGATCCTCAGAGAGGGCGGTTTTGTCGTGGAGTCGGCGGTGAACGGCGCGCAGGCGGTGGATATGGTAAGAGAATCGGAGCCGGGCTGGTACGATCTGATCCTGATGGACGTGCAGATGCCGGTCATGAACGGGTACGAGGCGACGAGAGCGATCCGAAACCTAAAGGATCCCGTGCTGGCGAATATCCCGATCATCGCCATGACGGCGAATGCGTTTGAGGAGGATAAAAAGGAAGCGATGGAGAGCGGCATGAATGCGCATGTCGCCAAGCCGATCGACGTCGCGAAGCTGATGGAGATATTACATACGGTGCTGCGCCGGAAGGATCAAGGGGAACAGGACGGATAAGGGGAAGCTCCATGCAGGGACCTAAGAGGCTGACGAAAGAAGAGGCGCTTGCGGCAAAGGCGCTCTGGTCGGAGATCTTTTATGAGGATTCTCCGCAGTTTACGGATTATTATTTTGAAGAGAAAATGCAGGATAATACCGGCTATGGGTTCCTGACAGACGGAGAGCTTGCGGCAATGCTGTTTCTGACGCCGTATACGGGCTGTATCTGCGGAAACGGCCGGATAAGGGAAACGCCCCTTTTCTATATCGTGGGGGTCGGCACGAAACGGGAGTACCGACGGCGCGGATATATGGGCAGTCTGCTGAGGGAGGCCCTGCGCGGTCTGCACCGCGACGGCGTTCCCTTCGCCTTTTTAATGCCCGCCGACCCTGCGATCTATCTGCCCTACGGGTTCCGTTATATCTATGACCGTCCCTCTTACCGCATACGGCCGGATAAGGATTTCCCTCCCCGCCCCCTAGAGCCGGGAGAGGAGGGCGCGCTGGCGGATTTTGCGCAGGAACAGATGGCGCGTCGCTTCCAGCTTTTCTTAAAACGCGATACGGCGTATTATATCAGGCAGAAAAAGGAAAGCAGGGCGCAGGACGGGGACGTCTATGTCTTTGAAGAAAACGGAAGGATCGCCGGATATTATCTGTATGCCTGCGAAGAGGGAAAGGAATTTATTCAGGAGGCCGCCGTATCGGAGGCTCTGGCGCAAAGATCCGTACTGAAGCTCTCCGAGAAAAGAGAGCCTATTATCATGGCGCGGATCGCTAATGCGGCCGCCATGCTCTCGCTGGTACGTCTCTCGCCGCAGGCGGGGGAGGAGTCCGTCACGCTGCGGCTTTGGGTGGACGATCCCCTGATCGAGGGAAATCGCGGCGCTTATCTCTGGACAGTCGGGAAAAAAGAAAGTACAATAGCCTTGTTGGAGAAAACGGATACGGGAGAGGTGCGGGCGCGGATCGACGGATTGGCGGAATTTTTGTTTGGAAGAAAGAGCTGCCGGGAATGCTTTGAACGCGTCCGGGCGGATACGGGGACGGGCGGCTGTTCGGAAGACGACGGCGTCTATGCCAAGCTGTCTATGATCGAGCCGCTTGCCCGCCTGTGTCTCAACGAGATCGTGTAGCGCTGTCGCGAGCGGAATATTTCGCATATTCTGTTATAAATTCCGGCATTTGAGGAGAACTGGTTATGGGATTTATCAGTCGGATAAGGGAAGAGATTCGTATTATCAGGGAGAGGGACCCTGCGATCCATTCTTCGATGGAAGTATTCTTATATCCCAGCTTTAAGGCGATGCTCCATTATCGGATCGCCCACAGTCTGTATCAAAAGGGGCATTATTTTCTGGCGAGATGGATCTCACAGCGCGGAGCGCGCAAAACGGGGATCGAGATCCATCCGGGCGCGCAGATCGGAAAGGGATTTTTTATCGATCACGGCAGCGGTGTGATCATCGGCGAGACGACGGTCATAGGCGACAATGTGACGCTCTATCAGGGCGTGACGCTCGGCGGGACGGGAAAGGAGCACGGAAAGCGCCATCCGACCATCGAGGATAACGTGATGATCAGCGCGGGCGCAAAGATACTGGGCTCGTTTACGATCGGGGCGAACTCCAAAGTGGGCGCGGGGAGCGTGGTGCTCGAGGCGGTGCCGCCCAATTCTACGGTGGTGGGCGTGCCGGGCAGAGTCGTGAAACGCAATAATACCGCGCTGCCCAGAGAAGAGATGAACCATACGGATATGCCGGATCCCGTCAGGGAGGATATCCAGAACCTTCAGAGGGCCAATAGCGTACTGACGAACCGCCTTTTGGAGCTGGAGGGAAAAATAAAGGAGCTGCAGCGGGAGCGCGGCAAAGAGGAGAAATGAGATGAAGATCTATAATACGCTGTCAGGCAGAAAAGAGGAACTTGAGACGATAGAGCCGGGCAAGGTGCGCATGTACGTATGCGGCCCGACGGTATATAACCTGATCCATATCGGCAACGCCCGCCCGATGATCGTATTCGATACCGCGCGCCGGTATATGGAATACAAGGGCTATGAGGTCAATTATGTCTCCAACTTTACGGACGTGGACGATAAGATCATCAAAAAGGCGCTGGAGGAAGGGGTAGAGGCCAGCGTGATCTCGCAGCGCTATATCGAAGAATGCAAAAAGGATATGGAAGCGATGAACGTGCGGCCGGCGACGACGCACCCTTTGGCGACGCAGGAGATAGACGGTATGCTGGAGATGATCCGCACGCTGATCGATAAGGGGCACGCTTATGCGGCGGCGGACGGGACGGTATACTTCAGGACGCGGAGCTTTCCGGGCTACGGCAAGCTGTCTCATAAAAATCTGGACGATCTGCGCGGGGGGAATCGCGCCCTGCTCGTTTCCGGGGAGGATCAGAAGGAGGATCCGCTGGATTTCGTGCTCTGGAAGCCCAAAAAGGAAGGAGAGCCCTATTGGGAGTCCGACTGGTGTCAGGGGCGTCCGGGCTGGCATATCGAATGCTCCGTGATGAGCAGAAAATATTTAGGCGACGAGATCGATATCCATGCGGGCGGGGAGGATCTGATCTTTCCGCACCATGAAAACGAGATCGCGCAGTCTGAGGCGGCGAACGGGAAACCGTTTTCGAGATATTGGATGCATAACGCCTTTTTGAACATCGAGAACCGGAAGATGTCCAAATCCGCGGGGAATTTCTTTACGGTGCGGGATATTTCCGAAAAGTACGATCTGCAGACCCTGCGTTTCTTTATGCTTTCGGCGCATTACAGAAGCCCGCTGAATTTCAGTGCGGAGCTGATGGAGGCGGCGGAGAACGGGCGGAGCCGTATCCTTACCTGCGTGGAGAACCTGAAATATCTGGCAAAGGAGGCAGGGGAAGAAACGTTAAAGGGGGAGGAAGAAGAGCTGCTGCGGGAGGCCGACCGCTTCCGGCTTAAATTTGAAGAGGCGATGGACGACGATATCAATACGGCGGATGCGATCGCGGCGGTCTTTGAACTGGTAAAATTCGCCAATACCAAAGCGGACGCCTCTTCCTCTAAGGCGTTTGCGGACGGGCTGCTGGGGCTGATCCGCAGGCTTACGGATGTGCTGGGGCTGATCGTGGATAAGCAGGAAGAGATCCTTGACGCCGATATCGAGGCTCTGATCGAGGAACGGCAGGCGGCGAGGAAGGAACGGAATTTTGCGAGGGCGGACGAGATCCGCGCGCAGTTGGCAGAGCGCGGGATCGTGCTGGAGGATACGCGGGAAGGCGTAAAGTGGAAGAGAGTGTAAATGGAAGAGCATGTAAGCGGGCTTTCAAAGATAAAGAGCCGGTTTGGCTGTGAAAAAGACGGGGCGGACGCGCAGTTTTATTCTCCGCTGACGCTGGCGTATATCGGGGACGCCGTCTATGACCTGATCGTACGCACCGTGGTCGTAGAGCGCGGCAACCGGCCGGTCAACCTCCTTCACAGGACTGCGGTGCGGTATGTGAACGCGGGCGCGCAGGCCGCCCTGATCGGCGCGCTGGCCGACGATCTGACAGAGGAAGAGACGGCCGTATACCGGCGCGGCAGGAACGCAAAGTCCCATACGATGGCGAAAAACGCCTCCGTGGAGGATTACAGGAAGGCCACGGGAATGGAGGCTCTGCTGGGATATCTGTATCTGTCCGACAGATTTGACCGGATCTTGGAGCTGATCGGCATAGGACTGGAAAAGACGGGGATTGAGCTATGAGCGATGAAACATCTGTGATAGAAGGCCGCAACGCCGTGATAGAAGCGCTGCGCAGCGGCAGGACGATAGAGAGGCTGTACCTTCAGGACGGCTGTCAGGACGGGCCGATCATGACGATCCGCCGGGAGGCCGGAAAGCGGGAGGCGCCGATCAAATATGTGTCGAAGGAGCGGCTCGACCAGCTCTCGGAGACGGGCAGGCATCAGGGCGTGGTCGCGCTCATTGCGGCGTATGCCTATGCGCAGGTGGAGGATATCCTAAAGGCCGCAAGGGATAAGGGGGAGCCGCCGTTTCTGTTTTTGCTGGACGATATCGAGGATCCCCATAATCTGGGCGCGATCATCCGCACCGCGAATCTGGCCGGAGCGCATGGCGTGATCATTCCGAAGGATCGGGCGGCGGGCCTGACTGCGGCGGTGGCGCGGACGTCTGCGGGCGCGCTGAACTATACGCCCGTGGCGCGGGTGACGAATCTGGCGCGGACGATCGAAGAGCTGAAAAAGGAAGGGCTGTGGTTCGTCTGCGGGGATATGAGCGGGACCGTCATGTACGAGCTCGATCTCAAAGGGCCCATCGGCCTTGTGATAGGCAGCGAAGGGGGCGGCGTGGGACGTCTGGTGCGGCAGAAGTGCGATCTTGCCGCCGCGATCCCGATGAAGGGGGATATCGGTTCTCTGAACGCTTCGGTCGCGGCGGGGATACTCGCCTATGAGATCGTGCGCCAGAGGCTTACGCAGGCCTGAAAGAGGGGGACATGGAAAAGGATTATACGGGCGCAAGCGACGAGGAGCTGATCGTCAGGCTTCAGGACGGAGAGACGGGCATTACGGATTATCTGATGGACAAATATAAGAATCTGGTGCGCAGCAAGGCAAAGTCCATGTATATTCTGGGCGCGGACAGGGAAGACCTGATCCAAGAAGGGATGATCGGGCTGTTTAAGGCGCTGCGGGACTATGATATCGGGAGGGACGCCAGCTTTCTGACCTTTGCCGATCTGTGTATTTCCAGACAGATGTATACGGCGGTGCAGGCGTCGCGGCGCAAAAAGCACACCCCGCTCAACTCTTATGTCTCGCTTTACAGCGATGTGACGGAGAAGGGGGAGGGCGGCGGAGAAGAGACGGAGCTGGTCAATGTGCTGCGCTCCCTTTCCGACAGGAGCCCGGAGGAGGAGTGGATCGACCGGGAAAACGTCGAACTGCTGCAAAAGACGATCGATAAGGAGCTCAGTGGTTTTGAAAAGCAGGTGCTCGATCTCTATCTTACCGGCATGGGATACGTGCAGATCGCGCGCGTGCTCGGAAAAGACGGGAAATCGACGGATAATGCGCTCCAGCGCATTAAGAGCAAGCTGCGGCGGGCGCTAGGGGCGGACGGGGCCGCGGCGCGCGAGAAGGACAAAAAATTGGGTTGACAAACGATCTGGAATCAGGTACTATACTAAAGGTATTGCTGCTGTAGCACAGTCGGTAGTGCGTCGCATTGGTAGTGCGGAGGTCACGGGTCCGATTCCCGTCAGCAGCTCTGGAATGGTGGGGAAAATAAAGGCTTTTCGAGGATTTATTCTTCGGAAGGTCTTTATTTTGTTATAGGATATGGCAAACGGATAAGCTATTAAATAAGAGAAGTTCGGTTGAGCAGAGCTTGTTTAGAGGACAAGACTGCTCTTTTTTTGCGCGTATCTATAAATCGGGAAGGGGAGGGACAAGCTATGGCGGCTACTGCTGCAAAGGTTAAGCTGAATAAGAAAAGATTTCATATATGCAGATAACAGAAAGCCCTTCGGGTTTCCGATCGTATAATACATTAAAATAAAAGCGATACCGATAAAATACACCGAAAATAATGCTTTACATCGAGAAACCATTTACGCATTATTTATAATGTAAAATGCTTGAAATAAAATTAAAAATAATGTATAATGAAAATCAATATAATCGGAGGTGATACCATGTTCGTTTATAAATTTGACGTGCTGGCTACGCTGAAAGAGAGCGGATACACTACGACAAAATTGCGAAAAGATAAGCTGTTAGGGGAAAACGCGATACAGTCTCTTAGGCGCGGCGAAATGGTCGGCATGATCGCGCTTGAAAAAATATGCAGACTATTAGACATGCAGCCGGGGAACATTATAAAATATGTAGAGAGCGCGGAAAAATAGAAACATTAAAAATAATGCGCGAGAAATGCGCAGAGATTTGGATCGGAAATAAAGCAAGAAAATGAGGGGATTGCCCATGGAGAGGGAAGGACAGCAGAAAAAGATGAGGTGGGGATTCCCGCTTGGCGTCGTTGCGGCGGTGGTCATCGGGATCGCCAGCTTTTACTGGTTGCATATGGCGGGGGAGAGAGCCATACAGAACACTTATCAGAATATAAATTCCCAATATATCCAAAAGATGAGCGAGAGGTCGGTCGAGCATTTTGAGACCGATCTGGAAAACAATATCCAACAGCTCCGTCTGCTCTCTCAGGGAGCGGCGCAGATCGGCTCCTTAGGCCGGGCAGAGCTGGAGGATTACCTGCGGGCGGCGCAGGAAAGCGGGGACGTTTCCCTGATCGTTTTTGTCGATGAAGAGGGCAGATGTCACGGCGCGGACGGGATCCGAAACGACGCGCCCGATGCGGAGCTTTTGGAGGCGCTGATATCGGGAGAGCGGGAGATCATAAGCTGCGAGCGCGGCTTTGGAGGGGAAAAGATGATCCTGCTTGGGAGCGCGGCAGAGCCGTTTTCCTATAAAGGGGTCACTTATACGGCGGTCATAGCGGGATTTTCCATACCGGAATTTGAAAAGCGCTTTGGCCTGCTCGGCAGTGCGGGCGGGAGCGATCTTGAGGTCGTCATGACATGGGAGCTCGCTGCGGGCACGGGCGGCGCGGATGCCGTGCCGACGGAAGAAACCGGCTATCTTACCTATGCGAAAGAAGGCGGGGAAGCGGGAGGACGGCTCTGTTATTACGCGCTGATCCCCAATACGGATCTGTATATGCTGACGACGTTTCCGCAGGAGGCGGGCAACAGAAATATCGAAGCCCTTTTAGAGGAATGGCACAATATCGTGCTGATAGCCTGCTCTTTGGTCTTTCTGATCATGATCGCGCTCTTTGGTATCTATCTGGGAGATATCAAGAAGGGGGAAACGAAGATCCGGCAGGCCGATGAGACGGAGAAGGACGCACATCTGCGGGTGGAAGAGGCCAATCTGTCAAGAAGCGAGTTTTTGAGCCGGATCAGCCACGAGATCCGCACGCCTTTAAACGTTATCATGGGAATGAACGATATCGCGCGGATGAATCTTCAGGATACGGAGAAGGTGAAGGACTGTCTGGAAAAGGCGGCCGCCTCCTCCAGACAACTGCTCTCTTTGATCAACGACGTGCTGGATATGTCGCAGATCGAGAGCGGTAAGGCCGCGGTCGGATACGCCCTGTTTAATTTCCGCGTGTTATTGGAGGGGATCGACAACGTGTTCTATAGCCAGTCTGCGGCTGTGGACGTTGATTTTGAGATGATCCTGAAAGGCCGGATCGACGAATCCCTGTTTGGGGATTCCATGCGGCTCCATCAGATATTGTCGAATCTGCTCTCCAATGCCGTGAAATTTACGCCTG
The DNA here is from genome assembly GCA_947626715.1 of uncultured Lachnospiraceae bacterium. Lineage (GTDB taxonomy): Bacteria > Bacillota > Clostridia > Lachnospirales > Lachnospiraceae > VSOB01. The sequence continues at coordinate 8,876 of CANQTG010000051.1, forward strand.
CGGGCGGCAAGGTCGCATTAAAGGTGGAGGAGATCAAACGGGAAAGAGAGCGGGTCTGGCTGCGCTTTCAGGTGACGGACAACGGCTGCGGGATACGGGATGAGGATCTGGATAAGATCTTCGAGGTGTTTGCGCACGGGGCCGCGGAAACAAAGTACCAGTACGGCGGGGCGGGGCTTGGCCTGCCGATCGTAAAGCGTTTTTCCGAGCTGATGGGCGGCTTTGTAAGGGCGGAGAGCAGCTTAGGCAAGGGAAGCACCTTCACGCTGGAGCTGCCGTTCGGCACGTTGGAAACGGGCAAACAGGCCGAGAATGCCGCGTATGCGAAGCTCCATGTCTTAGTGGTGGACCGTAATCAGGATACCTGCGAGTATTTGAGCGGTATCCTGCGCAGGCTGGGCGTGCGCAGGATAGAGAGGACGACCGATAAAAAGGAAGCGCTTTCCATGGCTGGGCGCGCGCGGGAGCAGGGAGAGGCATACGATCTGTGCCTGCTGGACTGGAGGATCGCCGATACGGACGGGAGCGGGATCGTGCGGGATATCCGTGCGGGCATAAAGGAAAGAGGATTCTTGATCGTGACCGTCGATTATGATACGCATGAGGCGGAGAGTCCCGCGCTGAAGGCGGGAGCCGACTGCGTGCTTACCAAGCCGCTGTTCGCCTCTATGCTCGCCGCCGTGCTGGAACGCGTCGATATTGAACGGATCGGGCGCTCTTTTCCCGAGGCGGAGCGGAAAAAGGACGGCGGGCGCAGCCTGAAGGGGAAACGTATATTGTTTGCGGAGGATATGGAGATCAACCGTGAGATCATGGAGGAGCTGCTGGGCAGGAACGCCGGGGCGTCGATAGAATTTGCGCGCGACGGCATTGAGGCCGTAGAGAGGTTCCAGAATACGGAGCCGGGCTATTACGATATGATCCTGATGGACGTCCAGATGCCGCAGATGAACGGTTATGAAGCGGCGAAGGCGATCCGCGGCCTGAATCGGGCGGATGCGAAAACGATCCCTATTTTTGCGATGACGGCGGACGCCCTTTTTGAGGATATGGAGAAAAGCAGGGAGGCGGGCATGGACGCCCATCTGACCAAGCCGCTGGATCTTGCGGAATTTTATCAAAAGCTGGACGAGGTCATGCAAAAGAAAAGATAAAAAGAACGGAAAAGGCAGGAGGAAACGGTATGGGATTTAAGAAAATAGGTACGAGGATCGTGGTTGTGATCGTACCGATCATGTTATTGGCGCAGTGTATTCTGACGGTGATCTCTTCGACGTCGAGCAGTAAGCTGATCAATGAAGAGTCGGCTTCCAATATGGATTCGACGTTGGCGTACCATCAGACGCAGATCGAGGGATATCTGGATGGGGTCAAGACGATGGCGACGACTATCGCGGGGAGCGTTGCCAGTACATATACGTATACTTCTCTGGCTGATTATGAAAAAATGTTAGGAGACATCATTCAGACCAACGATATCGTTTTGGGGAGCGGCCTATGGTTTGAGCCCTATGTGTATGACGCACAGCAGGAATATGTCGGCCCTTATATCTATAAGGACGGCGGTTCCGTCGTGACGACCTATGATTACAGCAATGCGGAATATGATTATTTTAATCAGGAATATTATCTGAACGCCATGCATTCGGATACGCCCGTTATCACGGATCCTTACTATGACGAGACTTCCGGGACGATCATGTCTTCCTGCTCCGTTCCGATCAAGGATGGGGACGAGACGATCGGCTGCGTTACCGTGGATATCGAATTGACCGCGATCCAGAATCTGGTCGGAAATGTCGTGGTCGGGGAGAAGGGCTCCGCGATCCTGACGACTGCGGACGGCGTGTATCTGGCGGGCGTTCCCGAAGATAAGATCGCGGGCTCCGTCAATATTGCCGAAGATGAGAACGCTTCTTTGGCGGCTGCGGGCGCGCAGATTGTGGCAGGCGATGCCGGAACCGGCTCATACGAGCAGGATGGAGAGGCTTATAATCTGTACTACGGCTCGATCAATGGACTGGGCTGGAAATTTATCCTGCAGATCCCTAAGAGTGAGCTGACGCTTCCGGTGTATCAGCTGATCCAGAAGCTGATCTTGGTCTGCATTGCCGCCGTTATCGTGGCGCTGCTGGTGATCGTCATGCAGGCGGGCGGCATTTCAAAGAGCATTGCGCGCGTGCAGCTCTTTGCCAAAGAATTGGCGGGCGGCAATTATACGGTTTCCGCGCTTCAGGTTCGCGGGCGCGACGAGATCGCCAATATGGGAAGCTCCTTAAATGAAATGTATACGAACAACAGGAATCTGATCCGCAATATTTCCAGCCATGCTTCCGAGATCAACGCTTCCAGCGAGACGCTGAATGAATCCGCGGCTCATTTAAAGCAGGAATTTGACAGTATCACAAAATATATGTCTCAGGTGAACGAGGCGATCTTGGATACGTCCTCCGCTACGCAGCAGCTCTATGCTTCTATGGATCAGGTAAATGAATCCACGAATACGCTGGCCGGGGAAACGGAGGGCAGTCTGACGATCGCGCATGAGATCAGCCAGCGCGCGGAAGAGATCAAGAAAACGAGCCAGCAGTCCTTTGAATCGACGACGGCGCTGCAGGATAAATATGAAAGCGAGCTTGCCGAAAGCATTAAGCGCGCGGAGGTCGTAAAAAATATTGATAAGATGGCGATGATCATTTCCAACATTGCCGACCAGATCTCCCTGCTTTCCCTGAACGCCTCCATCGAGGCGGCGCGCGCCGGAGAATCCGGCAGAGGGTTTGCGGTAGTCGCGTCCGAGATCGGGAAGCTGGCCGGAGAGACCGCGGTCGCGGTATCCGGTATTCAGGGGACGATCTCCGAGGTACAGGACGCCTTCAGCAGTCTGGCAATGAATGCGAATGTCCTGCTCGATTTTGTTTCCAATACGGTCACGCCGGATTACCGCAATTTTGTAGAGGTGGCGGGCCAGTACGGAAAGGACGCCGAGAGTATCACCGGTTATTCGGAAAAGATCTCGCAGATGGCTTCGGACATCAGGGAGATCATGGAACAGGTGACGAGCGCGATCCAGAATATCACGGAATCCACGCAGAGTACCGCCGCCACCAGCTCGGATATCATGAATTCTGTGGACAATGTGGCGGGCGTGGTCGCCGAGATGTCCAGCATGGCGGAAGACCAGCATAAGATATCGAACGGCTTAAACGAGGTGATCCAGAATTTCCGCCTGTCGGAGGAAAAGTAGGCGGCGGAGATACGGCGCGATACGCCTGTATGAAAAAGAGCCTGTTGCAGAACGCATATCAAAGTTCTGCAGAGGCTCTCTTTTCGTTATGCCGTTTCTCTAACGGATCATTTTAAAAGGGAATAACCATAGCCGTTTGCCAGAGCGTCGATCGGGACCCCGTCGCGGCATAACGGGCACTGGTCGGGCGCGCTCATCTTATAATCCGCGATATCCGCCATTGTAAAGAGCGCGTTGACATGGATACCGTTGATCTTATTGACCGCGCTGAAGATCGCGGAAACGCCGCTGATGGTGCCGCCGTAATACAGGATCGTATTGATCATACGGGACATGGTATTGCCCGTTGTAGCGGCGGGCAGCAGCAAAAGGACATGCTTATTGCGGATCATAGGTTTGAGATTCTCGCGGAACAGCATTTGATCCGTGGTATGGATCTCAGGGGAGGTGATATAAATGGTCTTATGGGCGTTCATGGAAAGGACGCCCGCCTTCGTGAGCTGCTCTGCCAGATAGGAACCAATCACTTCACAGCCTTCCATGCAGACGATGGTGTCCACGATCGTGCTGGCCACATACGCTTCCGCCATAGCTTTGGCTACGGCCCACGCTTCGCTCTGACGGGCTTTGAGCATCGACATATCCAGATAGTAATTGATATGTGAGCTGGGGGTTACAAAGTGTCCCGGTATGGCGGGGAGCACAATGTCGGGATGTGCTTTGGAGATGATTTTTTTTGCATCCTGCATAGAAGACCTCACTTTCCGCATTTCCTGATTGTGATTGGGTGAAATGCCGTATATTATATGGTTATTATACTATTCTTTGGATAAAATTACCATGCTTTGATAAAATTTTTCAAAAATTCCGCGGTATGCAGGTAAAATTTCATAATTAATTTCCTAACGGGAAAACCGGAATCACTAGGAAACGGCCGCAAGATGTGGTATAATGTTCGCGTAGGCAATGAGCAGTGCGAAAACAGAGGACGGTAAAATTTCTGCTAGCAGATAATATTACCGGACGCTGTTTTCATAGGGCGAAGCCCACGAACGAGAAAATCGCAGATTTTCGAGTGCGCGCTGCGAATGTATTGGAGAAACCATAGTGAAAACGAGGCGGCCGCGAGTGTTAGCAGACGATTTCCCCGGGCGCTGTTTTGATAGGGCGAAGCCCGCGAACGAGAAAATCGCAGATTTTCGAGTGCGCACTGCGAAGTCATGGTATCATTGAATGGGCGCCTCATAGGAGAATAGGATATGAAACGGAGAATTTTGATCGCGGCGGCCGTTGTCATGGCGTTTGGCTGGAGCATGACCGCATACGCCCAACCGATGGTAATGAAAGACGGCGCGCTGTTTGATGCGGAATATTATGCGCAGGCGAATCCGGATGTGGCGGCGGTGCTCGGCACGGATGCCGAATTATTGTACCAGCATTATCTTCTGTACGGAAAGGCGGAGGGCAGAGTGGCGTCCGCGCCCCAAATAGAGGATACGGCGTCTCCTGTCGGGATTTCCGCAGAAGAGCTGGGCGTTGCGGAGATCGTCAATGAGAACCGGAGGGCCGCAGGGCTTAACGAGATGGTATGGGACGAGGCGCTGGCGGAGGCGGCGAATGTGCGGGCGCAGGAGATCATGATACAGTTTTCCCATACAAGACCGGGAGGAAAGAGCTGCTTTACCAGTATCGATTCCGAAACGCAGTATCGTCGTCTGGGAGAAAATATCGCGATGGGGCAGACGACCCCGGAGAGCGTTATGCAGGCATGGATGGACAGTCAGGGACATCGGGACAATATCATGACTCCCGAGTTTACGAGGATAGGAGTCGGATATTCCATGAATGCGCGCGGGACGCCGTACTGGGTACAGCTTTTCGGCGCGCTGTAAACGGGTGCGGTATTTCCGTATGCATTCGCTGCCGCCGCACATAAAATCAAAGAAAGGAAGAGACCAATGGAAAAAAAGGAACAGTTGTATGAAGGAAAGGCAAAAAAGGTATTTCTGACGGACGATCCCGACATCTTGATCGTGGATTACAAAGACGACGCGACTGCCTTTAACGGGGAAAAAAAGGGTACGATCGCAGGGAAAGGCGCGATCAATAACCGCATGACCAATCATGTGTTCCGGATGCTGGAGGAAAGGGGCGTCCCGACTCATCTGGTTCAGGAACTGAGCGAGCGGGAGACCGCCGTAAAGAGAGTGGAGATCGTACCGTTAGAGGTCATTATCCGCAACGTGGCGGCGGGCAGCTTCTCCAAACGCCTCGGCGTCGCCGAAGGGACGCCTTTTCAGGAACCCACGATTGAATTTAGCTATAAAAACGACGAACTGGGCGATCCGCTGATCAATTCCTATTTTGCGATCGCGCTGGGGCTGGCGAACAGAGAAGAGATCGAAACGATCAAGGAATATGCCTTCAAAGTAAACGAGCTCTTAAAAGAGTACTTTTTACAGGCGGGCATTAAGCTGATCGATTTTAAGATCGAGTTTGGCCGTTATCATGGGCAGATCATTCTCGCGGATGAGATATCGCCGGATACCTGCCGCCTCTGGGACGTCAATACCAACGAAAAGCTCGATAAGGACAGGTTCCGCCGGGATCTTGGAAATGTGGAAGAAGCGTATAACGAAGTTTTCAAACGTCTGGGGTTATCATAGGATATGACGGAAAATATAAGTGCATTCTTGGAAGAGAACGATAAGCTGCAGGAAGAATGCGGCGTATTTGGAATGTATGATTTTGACGGCAGAGATGTGGCTTCCGCGATCTATTACGGGCTGTTTGCTCTGCAGCACAGAGGGCAGGAAAGCTGCGGGATCGCCGTCAGCGATACGGACGGCCCGAGTAAGGTGATAAGCTCTAAGGATATGGGGCTTTTGAATGAAGCCTTTACGCCGGAGATCCTAGAGAAGCTGAAAGGGGATATCGGCGTAGGGCATGTGCGCTATTCGACGGCGGGAAGCTCCAGCAGGGAAAACGCGCAGCCCCTCGTGCTCAATTATGTCAAGGGAACGCTCGGGCTGGCCCATAACGGCAACCTGATCAATGCGCCGGAGCTGCGCAGAGAGCTGGAATATACCGGCGCGATCTTTCAGACGACGATCGACTCCGAGGTCATTGCGTACCATATCGCAAGGGAGCGGCTCAATTCCAAAACGGTGGAAGAGGCGGTAGGGCGCGCGATGAAAAAGATAAAGGGCGCTTATTCCCTGATCGTCATGTCGCCGCGCAAGCTGATCGGAGCGCGGGATCCGTTTGGATTTCGCCCTTTGTGTATCGGAAAACGGGACAACGCCTATATTCTGGCTTCCGAGACCTGCGCGCTGGATACGATCGGCGCGGAGTTTGTCCGCGATGTGGAGCCGGGCGAGATCGTGACCATTTCGCCGGATAAGGGCGTCGAATCGGATAAGAGCATGTGCATTCCCCGGGAAAAGCACGGGAGATGCGTATTCGAATATATCTATTTTGCAAGGCCGGACAGCTATATTGACGGCTGCAGCGTATACAATTCCCGGATACAGGCGGGGAAATTCCTCGCGATCGATTCTCCCGTGGAAGCGGATCTTGTGGTGGGCGTGCCGGAATCCGGCAACGGAGCGGCGATGGGCTACGCCATAGAATCCGGGATCCCGTACCGGCAGGCATTTGTAAAAAATACCTATGTCGGACGAACTTTCATTAAGCCCGGACAGCGGAGCCGGGAAAGCAGCGTGCAGGTAAAGCTGAATCCGCTTCGGGAGGTCGTGGACGGCAAACGCATTATCATGATCGACGATTCCATCGTCCGGGGGACGACCTCGGACCGTATCGTGCGGATGCTCAGGGAAGCCGGGGCGAAAGAGGTGCATATGCGCGTGAGCTCGCCGCCTTTTCTCTGGCCATGCTATTTTGGTACGGATATTCCTGAAAAAGAGCAGCTGATCGCGCATAACCGGACAGTGGAAGAGATCAGCGATATCATCGGGACGGATTCCCTCGCGTATCTGCGATTGGAGCGCCTTTCGGAGATCGTGGACGGTCTGGAGATCTGCCGGGGCTGCTTTACCGGAAACTACCCCCTCAAACCTCCCACCGAAGACATCCGCGGAGAGTATGAGCGATAAACGCGACCAAAGCCGGAAGCTTCGTCCGCCCGCTTGCGGGAGAGGACGGAGCCTTCCGAGCTTTGAGGAGTGTAACGGACAGCGAGCGCGTTAAGCGCGCGAGCAGAGCGTTTATCGCGTATGGGAGCGCTAGGCGCGAGCAGAAAAAATAAGGAGATCTTATGAGTACAGCGAGTACAGACAGATATAACAGTCCTCTTTCAGAGCGTTATGCCAGCAAAGAGATGCAGTATATTTTTTCACCGGATATGAAGTTCCGCACATGGAGAAAGCTGTGGATCGCATTGGCGGAAACGGAAAAAGAGCTGGGACTTCCGATCACGCAGGAGCAGATCGACGAGATGAAGGCCCATGCGGAGGATATCAATTATGAAGTGGCAAAGGCGCGGGAGAAGGAAGTGCGGCATGACGTGATGAGCCATGTCTACGCTTACGGCGTGCAGTGCCCGAAAGCGAAGGGGATCATTCATTTGGGAGCGACCTCCTGCTATGTCGGGGACAATACAGATATCATCATCATGACCGAAGCGCTGCGCCTGATCAGAAAGAAACTCATCAATGTGATCGCGGAGCTGGCGGATTTTGCAGAGAATTATAAGGCGCTCCCGACTTTGGCCTTCACGCACTTCCAGCCTGCGCAGCCTACGACCGTCGGCAAGCGCGCGACGCTGTGGATTCAGGAATTTTGTCTGGATCTGGAGGATCTGGATCATGTGCTTTCGGGTATGAAGCTGCTTGGCTCGAAAGGGACGACGGGGACGCAGGCTTCGTTTTTGGAGCTGTTTAACGGAGAGCGGGAAAAGGTCGATCGGATCGATCCCATGATCGCGGAGAAAATGGGATTTGCGGCGTGTTATCCCGTATCGGGGCAGACGTATTCCAGAAAGGTGGATACGAGAGTGGCGAATGTGCTGGCGGGCATTGCGGCCAGCGCGCATAAGATGAGCAACGATATCCGGCTGCTGCAGCATTTAAAGGAAGTCGAAGAGCCTTTTGAAAAAAGCCAGATCGGCTCCTCCGCTATGGCGTATAAGAGAAACCCGATGCGCAGCGAGAGGATCGCTTCTTTGAGCCGCTACGTTATGATCGACGCGCTGAATCCGGCGATCACCTCCGCGACCCAGTGGTTTGAGCGGACGCTGGATGATTCCGCCAATAAACGTTTGTCGATCCCTGAGGGATTTCTGGCGACGGACGGCATTCTCGATCTGTGCCTGAATGTCGTGGACGGGCTGGTGGTATATCCTAAGGTCATAGAGAAACGTCTGCGCAGCGAGCTGCCGTTTATGGCGACGGAGAATATCATGATGGACGCGGTCAAGGCTGGAGGAGACCGGCAGGAGCTGCATGAGAAGATACGGGAGCTCTCGATGGAAGCGGGCAGGAACGTAAAAGCGGAAGGCGGGGAAAACAATCTGCTGGAGCTGATCGCGGCGGATCCCGATTTTAACCTGACGCTGGAAGAGCTGCAGGAAACGATGGATCCGGCCAAATATACGGGCTGCGCAAAGGAGCAGGTAGAGACCTTTCTTTCCGCGGTGGTCGCTCCTATTTTGGAAGGCAACAGGGAGCTGCTCGGCATGAAAGCGAAGATCAGCGTATAAACGGGGCGGCAAAGCAATAGGAGGCTCAATATGTCCGATTCGGTGACCATGTCAGTCTCACAGGTATTTCAGAAAAACGGAAAACGGTATGC
>CANQTG010000052.1 GCA_947626715.1 uncultured Lachnospiraceae bacterium
CCCAAGCGTCTGCTGATCGGCGACGACGAGCACGGCTGGGACGACAACGGCGTGTTCAACTTCGAGGGCGGCTGCTATGCGAAGGTAATCAATCTGGATAAGGAATCCGAGCCGGATATCTACAATGCGATCAAGCGCAACGCGCTGCTTGAGAACGTAACGTTAGACGAGAACGGCAAGATCGACTTCGACGATAAGAGCGTGACCGAGAATACCCGCGTTTCCTATCCGATCGATCATATCGAGAAGATCGTCCGTCCTGTTTCCGCAGCGCCTGCAGCAAAGAACGTGATCTTTTTGTCGGCGGATGCATTCGGCGTACTGCCTCCCGTTTCCGTACTGACCCCCGAGCAGACGCAGTATTATTTCCTGTCCGGTTTTACCGCTAAGCTGGCCGGTACGGAGCGCGGTATTACAGAGCCTACGCCTACCTTCTCCGCTTGCTTCGGTCAGGCGTTTCTTGAGCTGCATCCGACCAAATATGCGGAAGAGCTCGTTAAGAAGATGGAAGCGAACGGCGCGAAGGCGTATCTGGTCAATACCGGCTGGAACGGCACGGGCAAGCGTATTTCCATCAAAGATACGCGCGGTATCATCGACGCGATCTTAAACGGCGATATCGAAAAGGCTTCTACGAAGAAGATCCCTTACTTTAACTTTGAAGTGCCGACGGAGCTGCCGGGCGTGGACACCAATATCCTCGATCCCCGCAATACCTATGCGGACGCTTCCGAATGGGATACGAAGGCAAAGGATCTGGCGCAGAGATTCATCAAGAACTTTGCAAAATATGAAGGGAACGACGCGGGCAAGGCTCTGGTTTCGGCGGGCCCTCAGTTATAAAATACCAATAAAAAAATCTGGAAGCGGCGAATCGTGTCTTGTAATTTCCAGAGAGATTGGGTATAATAAGAATTGACCTGAGATGTGGATAAAATTCTTGCTATTTTTGAACCTACATTTACTTTAAACGGGATTCCTATATCGCCGGACTAATGTCAGGCCTCCATCAGTGAGTCAGAGGAAGACAGGCATCCGTGCTGCGGTCACCCACCTGGCGACAGCTAGGAGTCAAAAGGCAGGAACCACATTTTGGGGCTACAGAAGATAAAGGGCAGTTGCGAAAAGGCGGCTGCCTTTTTTGTACGCTTTTAATTTATAGAGGAAGGGACGGGAAGAAGGAAAAGAAAGAGCAGGGGAAAAGAAGGGGCGGGAAACGATATGGGAAAGAGGACGCGGATATGGGGAAAGACAATACTGATCCTTGCGGGCCTTTTTCTTTTCTGTCTGATAGTGGGCCGCCGGCAGGGAGAGCCGGGAGAGCCGGAGGATGAAAAGGCGGAAAGGATCAGGGAATATGAAAGGGACGAGAGCGTAGAGAAGGTGCAGACGACGCTGTTAGCCTATGGGGAATGGGCGGCGGACGGGATCCCAGAGGACGCTGTATTGACGACGGAGGGTGCATATCCCTATCAGACGGCGGAGGCGGAAACGCTTTTATATAAACAGGTAACGGCCTATATCAGGGACGGGGAGATCCTAGAGGTCGCGGAGGCCGAAGAGCAGACGGAGACTTTGCTTTCCAATCTGTTCCTGCTAGAGACGGGGGAGGATAAGATCCTGTGCTTTTGGGACGGCTGCAGCTTTTATCTGCCCTTTCGGGTATCGGGAGAGGACAGGGAGCAGGTGGCGGACGTCGTGCTCTGCGACGGAGCGGTCCGGGAATGCCGGGTCAAGAAAGAGAAGGTGACGGGAAAGCTGCTGGGCGTGACGAAGGAGAGCGTCAGCCTGCCGGATAAGACGTATCCGTTAGCGGACGATACGGTCTGCTACCGGCTGTACGGGGAGTTTCAGGAGATCCCGCTTACGGAGCTGGCGATCGGCTATGACAATACGGATTTCGTGCTGGAGGACGGACGGGTGTGCGCGTGTCTGGTCGGCTCGCAGGAAAATATGGAAAAGATACGGGTATTGATACAGAGCGGGAACTATGCCGGCAGATACCATGAGAGCGTAGCGCTCACGGGAGACAGCGATTTTACGCTCTCTTGCGGGGAAGAAACGCAGGCATACGGCGCTGGGGAATATCTGGAGCTGACGGCGGAGAGCGCTTATTTTGAAAACGGGGACAGGATCATACTGACCCCATCGGTCAATACGGGGCGGCTGACGATCTTTTCCATTCAGAGGGGACGCGAGCGGGCGGATTACCGGGGCAGTCTGGAGATCCTAAGGACGCCGGAGGGGCTGGCCGTGATCAACGAGCTGCCGCTCGAAGAATATCTGTACGGCGTGACGCCGAGCGAGATGCCGGCCTCTTATCCCGAGGAAAGCCTAAAGGCGCAGGCCGTCTGCGCAAGGACCTACGCCTACGGGAATATGATACGGGCGGGCCTGCCGGAGTTAGGCGCCCATGTGGACGACAGCACGGCGTTTCAGGTCTATGGCAATACGGAGGAGCGGGCGGAGACGACGGCGGCGGTCAAGGCGACCAAAGGAGAGCTGCTTTTATACGGCGGGGAACCGATCAGCGCATATTATTATTCCACTTCCTGCGGATACGGGACGGATCTGCGGGCATGGAACGGGCCGCAGGAGGAGACGCTTCCCTATCTGGGGGCGAAACGGATCTCGGATAAGGCAGCGGGGGAGGATCAGAAAGAGGATATCCCTGCGCCCGGAGAATTGCAGGAGGAGGCGGCGTTCGAGGCGTTTATCCGCAGCAGGCCCTCGGATTGTTATGAGAGCGGGGAGGCATGGTACCGCTGGCAGTATACGGTAGATACGCCGGATATCGCGGAGATGGAAGAGCGGCTGCTGCAGCGTTATCAGGCGCATCCGGAATTTATCCTGACAAGGCAGAAGGGCGGTGACTACATCAGTCAAAAACCGGGAAGGATCGGAACGCTGCAGGCGCTCACGATCGTGCGGCGCAATCCCGGCGGCAGCGCCGCGCAGCTTTTGATCGAAGGGAGCGAGGGCAGCTATCTGGCGGAAACGGAATACAATATCCGCTATCTGCTCAACAACGGCGCGCATCCGGTGATCCGCGGCGACGGCAGTAAAAGGGATTCCCCGCTGCTCCTTCCGAGCGCTTTTTTGATGATCGAGCTTGACAAAACGCAGGAAACTGTAGCAGGATATACGGTAACGGGAGGCGGCTACGGGCACGGCATCGGCATGAGCCAGAACGGCGCGAAGCATATGGCGCTGTGCGGGAAGAGCGCCGAGGAGATCCTGCGATTTTTTTATGAAGGCAGCGAAACGGATACGATTTACTGATAAGACCGGAGGGGGCAGCGATGTATCGTAAGCTATATTCGATCGTACATAGATTTTCGGAACAGCTTTCCAAGTACAATGTGAGCGCGCACGCGGCGGGAACGGCTTTTTTTCTCTTCCTGTCCCTGATACCGCTGCTCATGCTGCTGTGCGCGATCGTACCGTATACGCCGATCACGGAGGCGACGCTGATGCGCTTTATCGTAGAGGTGACGCCGAGCTCGGCCGACGCGCTGATCGTGAGCCTGATCAAAGAGGTCTATGCCAGATCGGCGGGCGTGCTCTCGGCGGCGGCCATCGTTACGATATGGGTCAGCGCAAAGGGGATGCTGGCGTTGATGAGGGGCTTAAACGCCGTCAACGGCGTAAACGAGGAACGCAATTATTTTGTCCTGCGCTTTGAAGCCTGCCTGTATACGGTGTTAATGCTGGCGGCGACGATCCTAGCCCTGTTAGCGCTCGTATTCGGGAATCAGCTCATACGCCTGTTTGAAGAGCAGATCCCCACGCTGCATTATCTGATCAGATTTTTTTTGACCTTCCGTTTTCTGTTCGCGTGGCTGATCCTGACGGCGGTCTTTACGATCCTGTATACCTATGTGCCCAAGATCAGGACGCGTCCCCTCTATCAGCTTCCCGGCGCGTTTCTGGCCGCCGTCACATGGAGCGTTTTTTCGTGGGGATTTTCCGTCTATGTGGACAGATTCAACGGGCTGAGCATGTATGGGAACCTGACGACGATCATCATCGTCATGCTCTGGCTGTATTTCTGCATGTATCTGATCTTGGTAGGGGCTATCGTCAACCGCTTTTTCAATCCGGCGATCCGCTTCCTGATCGGGAAATACGCCGTAAGGCGCGGCGGGGGCAATGCGCGCGGAGCGAAACGAAGGGGACGCGTGGGAGGCGGCGAAAAAAAGATTTGACATTCCCGCGCAAACACACTAAAATAAGAACAGTTTAACAGGAAAAGGCATGGATGATGTCAGTAGGGCTGCGCGTTCCCTTCAGAGAGAGACGGCCATCGGCTGAAAGCCGTCTCAGGTTGCAAGGCAGTCTGAAATTTCGCATCGGAGCCGCCTGACGGAACGCAGAAAGTGTCAGTAGGTCAGGACGCAGGAGCACGTTACGCCGATAGAGAGTCTGTCCAAACGACAGGAAAATGGGTGGTACCGCGGAGAGTTTCGTCCCTTGCATAGCGATATGCAGGGGATTTTTTATGCTGTGGGAAGTTTTGAGGAGAAAAGGAGAAGCATATGAAAGAAAGATTGCAGCAGATCAGGGAAGAGGCAAGGAAACAGATCGGGGAGGCGGGCACATTGGACGCCCTAAACGACGTCCGCGTCAGCTTTCTGGGGAAAAAGGGCGCGCTCACGGCGGTCCTAAAGAGCATGAAGGAGGTCGCCGCCGAGGAACGTCCCCGGATCGGCCAGCTCGTCAATGAGACGAGGGAGGAGATCGAGCGCCTTATGGAGGACGCTAAGGGAAAGATGGAGCAGGCGCTCCGTGAGAAACGGCTGAAGGCGGAAGTGATCGACGTGACCCTGCCCGCCAAAAAGAATCAGCTTGGGCACAGGCACCCGAATACGATCGCGCTGGAGGAGATCGAGCGTATCTTTATCGGCATGGGCTATGAGGTCGTGGAAGGGCCCGAGGTGGAAAAGGACTATTATAATTTTGAGGCGCTGAATATCCCGGCGGATCACCCGGCGAAGGACGAGCAGGATACCTTTTATGTAAACGGGGATATCCTCCTGCGCACGCAGACCTCTCCGGTGCAGGTGCGCGTCATGGAGCAGGGAAAGCTCCCTATCCGCATGATCGCGCCCGGCCGCGTGTTCCGCGCGGACGAGGTGGACGCGACGCATTCCCCGTCCTTCCATCAGATCGAGGGGCTCGTGGTGGACAAAAATATCACCTTTTCGGATCTCAAGGGGACGCTCGCGCAGTTCGCAAAGGAGCTGTTCGGCGAGGAGACCAAAGTAAAGTTCAGGCCGCACCATTTTCCGTTTACGGAGCCCAGCGCGGAGGTGGACGTAAGCTGCTTTAAGTGCAAGGGGAGCGGCTGCCGCTTCTGCAAGGGGAGCGGCTGGATCGAGATATTGGGCTGCGGCATGGTGCACCCGCATGTATTTGAGATGTGCGGGATCGACCCGAACGAATATACGGGGTTTGCGTTCGGGATCGGGTTAGAGCGTATCTCGCTCCTAAAATATGAGATCGATGACATGCGCCTGCTCTATGAGAACGACGTGCGCTTTTTACAGCAGTTTTAGCAGAAAGGGAGAAAGGATATGAATACAGCGTTATCGTGGATCAAAGCATATGTGCCGGAGCTTTCCTGCACCGATCAGGAGTACTGCGACGCCATGACTCTGTCGGGGACGAAGGTGGAAGGCTATGAAAGAATGGATAAGAATCTGGAAAAGATCGTGATCGGGCGGGTCGAGAAGATCGAAAAGCATCCGGACGCGGACAAGCTGATCGTTTGTCAGGTGGATATCGGATCGGAGGTCATCCAGATCGTAACGGGCGCGCCGAATGTCCGGGAAGGGGATAAGGTGCCCGTCGTGCTAGACGGCGGCAGGGTCGCGGGCAGCGCGCACAGCAGCGGCCCGCGACCGGAAAACGGGATCGAGATCAAGGCCGGAACGCTGCGCGGCGTGCCTTCCAACGGCATGATGTGTTCGATCGAGGAGCTGGGGGCGAGCCGGGACATGTACCCGGAAGCGCCGGAAAACGGGATCTATATCTTTCCCGAGGACGCGCAGGTGGGGGCGGATGCCATAGAGGCGCTCGGACTTCGGGATACGGTATTTGAATACGAGATCACCTCCAACCGCGTGGACTGCTACAGCGTGCTCGGGATCGCAAGAGAAGCGGCCGCGACCTTTGATAAGCCGTTTACGCCTCCCGTTATCGAGATACAGAAGGAAAAAGGCAGGATCGAGGACTATGTCAGCGTAGAGGTGCAGGATAAGGATCTGTGCCCGCGCTATCTGGGCCGGGTGTGCACCAATATCAAGATCGCGCCCTCGCCCCAGTGGATGCAGAGAAGGCTGGCGGCCAGCGGGATCAGGCCGATCAACAATCTGGTCGATATCACCAATTATGTCATGGAGGAATACGGGCAGCCCATGCACGCCTTTGATCTGGATACGGTCGCGGGACATAAGATCATCGTGCGGCGTGCGAAGGACGGGGATACCTTCCAGACGTTAGACGGCCAGATCCGCAGGCTGGATAAGGACGTGCTGATGATCTGCGACGCGGAAAAAGAGATCGGGATCGCCGGTATCATGGGCGGTGAAAATTCTAAGATCACGGACAATGTCAAGACGGTGCTGTTTGAAGCGGCGATCTTTAACGGCGCGAACATCAGGAAGTCCGCAAAGCGTATCGGCCTGCGCACCGAAGCTTCCGGCAAGTTTGAGAAGGGGCTGGAGGCGCGCAACGCGGAGGCCGCGGTCAACCGCGCCTGCCAGCTCATCGAAATGCTGGGCTGCGGGGAGGTCGTCGGCGGTATCGCGCAGGACGGGCTGCCGCTTTCGCCGCTGCGCGAGATCGCCTTTGAGCCGGAGCGGATCAACCGCCTGCTGGGCACGAAGATCCCGGCGGAGGATATGCTGAAGATCTTTGAAAAGCTGGAGATCGTTTATCAGAAAGAGAGCGGCCTTTTGGTGATACCGGCCTTTCGTCAGGATCTTGCGGGCTTTGCGGATCTGGCGGAAGAGGTGGCGAGATTTTACGGCTATGATAAGATACCGACGACGCTGCCGAGCGGCGAGGCGACGACGGGCAGGCTGCCGTTTAAGCTGCGGATCGAGGAAAAGGCGAAGGATATCGCGGAGTACTGTGGCTTTTCACAGGGAATGTGCTATTCCTTTGAAAGCCCTAAGGTGTTCGATAAGCTGCTTCTGCCGCCAGAGAGCCCGCTTCGCAGCGCCGTGACGATCTCTAACCCGCTGGGCGAGGATTTCTCGATCATGCGCACGCTTTCCTTAAACGGTATCCTCAGCTCACTGGCGACCAATTATAACAGAAGGAATAAAAACGTAAGGCTTTACGAGCTGGGAAATATTTATCTGCCGCACCAGACGCCGGTGACGGAGCTGCCGGAGGAACGGATGCAGTTTACGCTCGGCATGTACGGAGAGGGCGATTTCTATACGATGAAGGGCGTCGTAGAGGAATTTCTCACAAGCGTCGGCATGAGAGAGCGCGTCGAATATGACCCCGAGGCGCAAAAGTCCTATCTGCACCCGGGACGTCAGGCGCTGATCCGTTATCAGGGAGAAACGCTCGGGTATCTGGGCGAGCTGCACCCGCAGGCGGCGGACAATTACGGGATCGGGACGCGGGTCTATGTCGCCGTGCTGGACATGCCGAAGATCACCGCGTCCGCGACCTTTGAGAGAACCTACGCGGGCCTCGCGAAATATCCGGCGGTCAACCGCGATATCAGTATGGTCGTGCCGAAAGCGGTCATGGCGGGACAGATCGAGGCGATGATCGCGCAGCGGGGCGGCAGGATACTGGAAAGCTGCAAGCTGTTTGATATCTACGAGGGCGAGCAGATCAGAGAGGGCTTTAAGTCGATGGCGTACTCCGTCGTATTCCGCGCGGAGGATAGGACGCTTGAGGACGCGGATATCTCGGCCGTGATGAAGAAGATATGGAACGGTCTGGAGAGTATGGGGATCGAGCTGCGCCAGTAGGGATAAGCGGGCCGCGGGGCCTTATGATAAAAGAGCGGAAAGAAGGGGTTTTCATGGAAAAAAAGAATATATGGGAGACATATGAGGAGGAGAGCCTGAAAGAGCTGGAGCGCTTTTCGCAGGAATATATGGAATTTCTGGACGAGGGCAAGACGGAGCGGGAATGTATCGATACGATCGTCAATAGGATCGAAAAGGCCGGTTATAAGGAGATGGACGCGCCGGGGCGCGCCGGGGAGCCGGTAAAGCCGGGCGATAAGCTGTACCGCGTATGCATGAACAAGTCCATCGTCATGTTCCATGTCGGCAGTATGCCGATCACGGAAGGCATGAACATCTTAGGCGCGCATGTGGATTCCCCGCGTCTGGACGTAAAGCAGGATCCCCTCTATGAAGACGGCGGATTCGCATATCTGGATACGCATTATTACGGCGGCGTCAAAAAGTACCAGTGGGTGACGCTCCCGCTGGCGCTGCACGGCGTCGTGGTGAAAAAGGACGGCATGACTGTTGAATTTCAGGTCGGGGAAAAGGATGACGATCCGGTATTTTTCATTTCCGATCTGCTGATCCATCTGGCGTCGGAGCAGATGGAGAAAAAGGCGAGCAAGGTGATCGAGGGAGAGGCGCTGGATCTCATCGTCGGCAACCGCCCGCTGAAAATAGAAGCGGCGGACGAAGCCGATACGTCTGAGGAAAAGCCGGAGAAAAAGGATCCGGTCAAGCAGGGGATCCTAAAGATCCTAAAGGAAGACTATGACATAGAGGAGGAGGACTTCCTTTCCGCTGAGCTGGAAGTGGTTCCAGCCGGCAGGGCGAGAGAGGCGGGATTTGACCGCAGCATGATACTGGCCTACGGGCAGGACGACAGGGTGTGCGCGTTCGCTTCCCTAAAGGCGATGCTGGAGCTAAGCGGCGTGCCGGAGAGGACGGCCTGCTGTATCCTGACGGATAAGGAGGAGATCGGCAGCGTGGGCGCTACGGGTATGCGCTCCCGTTTCTTTGAGAACGCGGCGGCGGAGCTGCTCACGGCTCTGGGGGAGGGTTCCGAGCTGGCGCTGCGCAGGACGCTGGCTGCTTCTATGATGCTTTCCTCAGATGTGAGCAGCGCCTTCGATCCGTCCTACGCGGGCAGCTTTGATAAGAAAAACGTCGCGTATCTGGGCAACGGAATGGTGCTGAACAAGTTCACGGGTTCGCGCGGGAAATCCGGCTCCAACGACGCCAATGCGGAGTATCTGGCCTATATCCGCAGGATATTCGGGGAGGAGTCCGTGCATTTCCAGACGGCGGAGCTAGGCAAGGTCGATCTGGGCGGCGGCGGGACGATCGCCTATATTCTGGCGCTGTACGGAATGCAGGTGATCGACAGCGGCGTGGCGGTGCTCAATATGCACGCTCCGTGGGAAGCGACGAGCAAGGCGGACATCTATGAGACAAAGCGCGGTTATGCGGCGTTTTTGGCACATAACGGCATGGCGGAACGGAATAAGAGATGAACGGCCTAAAGACTTCGGATTATGATTTTATGCTGCCTAAGGAGCTGATCGCACAGGATCCGCTGGCCGACCGCAGCGCCTCTAGGCTTTTGGTGCTGGAACGGGAAAGCGGGAGAACGTCGCACCATTACTTTCGGGAGATCGCGGATTTCCTGCGCCCGGGCGATACGTTAGTTTTAAACGACACCAGAGTCATTCCGGCGCGGCTCTACGGCGTGCGGGAAGAGACGGGAGGGACGGTCGAGATCCTTTTGCTCAAGCGCAGAAGCGGGGATATCTGGGAATGTCTCGTAAAGCCCGGCAAAAAGGCGAGGCCGGGAATGCGGCTCTCCTTTGGGGACGGAAGGCTGCGGGGCGAGGTGCTGCAGATCATAGAGGAGGGCGGCAGGCTGATCCGCTTTTCCTATGAGGGGATCTGGGAGGAAATACTGGACAGTCTGGGAGAAATGCCCCTGCCTCCCTATATCACGCATAAGCTTCAGGATCGGGAGCGTTACCAGACCGTATACGCCAGATATGAAGGCTCGGCGGCCGCGCCGACGGCGGGACTGCATTTTACCAAAGAGCTGCTGCAAAAGATCGCGGAGCAGGGCTGCGGCCTTGCGTATGTGACGCTCCATGTGGGGCTGGGCACCTTCCGGCCCGTCAAGGTGGAAAACGTGCGCGAACATCATATGCATTCGGAATATTACGAGGTGACAAAAGAGGCGGCGGATCAGATCAATGAGACAAGGCGGCGCGGCGGGCGGATCATCTGCGTGGGTACGACAAGCTGCCGGACGCTTGAGAGCGCGGCGGACGAAAACGGCGTCTTAAGTCCGGGCAGCGGGAATACGGAGATCTTTATCTATCCGGGCTACCGCTTTCGGGCGGTCGACGGCCTGATCACGAATTTCCATCTGCCGCAGTCTACGCTGCTCATGCTGGTCTCCGCGCTGGCGGGAAGGGAGAACGTGCTGGCGGCCTATGAAGAGGCCGTGCGGGAGCGCTACCGCTTTTTCAGCTTTGGGGACGCTATGTTTATATATTAGCTGCAAAAAGACGTCATTTTACAGGAAAGGAAACAGAGCGATGAATGAGGTATATGAAAAGCTGATACGCTGCTATGAAAGCGTAAGGAAAAAGACGGACTTCAGGCCGGAGACGGCGCTGGTGCTCGGCTCGGGGCTGGGAGATTACGCGGATACGATCCGTATCGAAGCGGAGCTGCCCTATGGGGAGATCGAGGGCTTTCCCGTCTCTACGGCGCCCGGACATGACGGCCGCTTTCTCTTTGGCTATGTGGGAGAGCGTCCCGTGGTATGCATGAAGGGGCGCGTCCACTATTACGAGGGATATCCCATCTCTGATGTGGTGCTGCCCGTGAGGCTGATGCGCCTTTTAGGGGCAAAGATCCTGTTTCTGACCAACGCCTCCGGCGGCGTCAATCCCGCGTTTGAGGCGGGCGATCTCATGCTGATGACGGATCATATCGCCTGTTTTGTGCCCAATCCGCTGATCGGGTCCAATGAGGAAAGGCTGGGCGTGCGCTTCCCCGATATGTCGGAGATCTACGATAGGGATCTGCAAGGAATTATACGCTCCTGCGCGAGGGAGGCGCAGATCCCGCTGCGGGAAGGGGTCTATCTGCAGCTGACAGGGCCGTCCTATGAATCGCCCGCGGAGGTGCGTATGCTGCGGACGCTGGGCGCGGACGCCGTCGGTATGAGCACCGCGGTGGAGGCGATCGCGGCAAACCATATGGGAATGAAGATATGCGGCATTTCCTGCGTCTGCAATCCAGCCGCCGGCTTAACGCCCGAGCCGCTGACGCATGAGGAGGTGCAGGAGGCGGCAAACCGCGCCGCGCCGCTCTTTACAAAGCTGGTGACGGCTTCCATTCTAAAGTTTGCAGAGCTGCCCGCTTTGGATCGGGGCAGCAAAAAAGAAGAATAGGAGACGGGAGCGATATGAATAAAAGAGAATTGATCGAGAAGGCTTTGGAAGCAAAGACCCACGCCTATACGCCCTATTCCCATTTTCAGGTGGGCGCGGCGCTCATGACCGGAAAGGGGAGGGTCTATCAGGGCTGCAATATCGAAAACGCCGCCTATTCCCCGACGGTCTGCGCGGAGCGCAGCGCTTTCTTTAAGGCCGTATACGAAGGGGAGCGGGAGTTTCGGGCGATCGCCGTGACCGGCTCGCCGGAGGGGGAAAGCGGCGGCTTTGCCTATCCCTGCGGCGTGTGCAGGCAGGTCATGATGGAATTTTGCGATCCCGAAAAGTTCCTTGTCATTGTCGCGCGATCGCCGGAGGACTATGAGGAATATCTGCTCAAGGAGCTGCTCCCGGCGGGATTCGGGCCGAAAAATCTAAAAGCGTAGGACGGGATCCGGTATGAAGGTAACGTATCTGTATCACAGCGGTTTTGCCGTGGAGCTGGAAAGGCATGTGCTGGTTTTTGATCATTGGAAGGGAGAGCTGCCCAAGTGGAGCGGGGATAAGACGATCCTGTTCTTTGCCTCGCACAAACATCAGGATCACTTTACCTTCCAGATCTTTGATCGTTTTCAGGAATATGATAAACTGTATTATGTCCTTTCCTCGGACATTAAATTGAGCGAGCGCTATTTGGAGAAAAACGGCGTTCCAAAGGCCGTGAAGGAAGCTATCGTTACGGCGGGGAAGCATAGGACGCTGCGGCTCTCGGAGGTTCAGATAGAGACGCTGCGTTCCACCGACGCGGGCGTGGCCTTTCTGGTAACGGCGGAAGGAAAGAGCCTGTATCATGCGGGCGATCTGAACTGGTGGCGCTGGGAAGGCGAAAGCGGCGAATGGAACAGGCAGATGGAGCTGGACTATAAGCGGGAGATGGCCCTGCTCGATGGCAGAGACTTTGACGCGGCCTTTGTGCCCTTAGATCCCAGACTGGGAGCGGCCTATGATCTGGGCCTTTGCGAATTTTTAAAGCACGCGCGGGCGCGGCATATCTTTCCCATGCATATGTGGGACGATTACAGCGTCGTCAAAAGGTTTCGGGAGAGCGGGAACGGGAGGCCGTACGCCGATCTGCTCATGGAGATCGCGTATCCCGGACAGGAGTTTATCATATGAAAGTGACGATCTATACGGACGGCTCCGCCAGAGGGAACCCGGAAGGGCCCGGCGGCTATGGGGCGCTCCTGCATTATGTGGACAGGAACGGACAGCTCCATACGAGAGAATACAGCGCCGGTTATAAAAAGACGACCAACAACCGAATGGAACTGATGGGGGTGATCGCAGGGTTAGAGGCCCTAAATCGGCCGTGCGAGGTCGAGGTGATCTCCGATTCCAAATATGTGACGGATGCGTTTAACAAAGGCTGGATCGACGCTTGGCAGAAAAAGGGCTGGAAGGGCTCGCAGGGGCTCGTCAAGAACATCGACTTATGGAAACGCCTGTTGGCGGCGATGGAGCCGCATACGGTGCGCTTTATCTGGGTAAAGGGGCATAACGGGCATCCGGAGAACGAACGCTGCGATACGCTGGCGACGGCGGCGGCGGACGGCGGGGAGCTGCTGGACGACGTGCCGGGCTGAAATTCGGGTTGCTTTTTGGAGACGGATTGTTTATAATGATAGCGAAACGGGCGGCTGGGCGCGGCCCGTATTTTACAAAACCGGGAAGGGCTGGTATGCTTATGGCAAATTTGAACGCTTTTTTGGGATATTTTTTATCGTATTTGATCCTGTTTTTAGTGTTTGTGGCAATCACGGCGGCCGCCTGCTTTGTCGGCGTTAAATGGAGAAAGGCAAAGGATGCGAAGGCCGCTCTGGACAAAGACGGCGATCAGGAGACGGCGTAGCCGCTCCTACGGAACGAAACGCTTTTGGGCGCAGGCCCGGAGGCGTTTTTCTTTTTAGCGCGCCGCGTACCTTCTTCCCACTTGACAGGGCCGCCTTCCTCATCTATACTGATAATTGCCACTAAATATTGTGGTGCATATGTTTGACAATTCTATATTTTGTTGCAAAAATGGGAGGAATGGCAATGGGGGCAGAGACAATGGAACGGGCGGAAACGGAGGACTACAGCCGGGAATTTCAGCCGTCGCATAAGATGTGGGTCATCAAGAAGGATGGGAGCCGGGAGGCCTTTCATGTGCAAAAGGTCATAGACGCCGTCGGGAAGTCCGCTTACCGCGCCCTGACGAAGTTTACGGACGAAGAGAAACGCAGGATATGCCGCTTTGTGATCGACAAGGTGGAGGAGCAGGAGGGAGACGCCGTTCCGATTCCCGTTATGCATAATATCGTGGAGAGCGCTTTGGAGCAGGTCAAGCCGATCGTGGCCAAAAGCTACCGCGATTACCGGAACTATAAGCAGGATTTTGTCCGTATGCTGGACGACGTCTATAAAAAGAGCCAGTCGATCATGTATATCGGGGACAAGGAAAACGCGAATACCGATTCCGCGCTCGTCTCGACCAAAAGGAGCCTGATCTTTAATCAGCTCAATAAAGAGCTCTATCAAAAGTTTTTTATGACGGTGGAGGAGATTCAGGCGTGCAGGGACGGCTATATCTATGTGCATGATATGTCCGCCAGAAGGGATACGATGAATTGCTGTCTGTTTGACGTAGAGAGCGTGCTTTCCGGCGGCTTTGAGATGGGGAACATCTGGTACAACGAACCAAAGACCTTAGACGTCGCCTTCGACGTGATCGGCGATATCGTCTTGAGCGCGGCGAGCCAGCAGTACGGCGGCTTTACGGTGCCGAGCGTGGATCTGATCCTAGAGCCCTACGCCGAAAAATCCTACCGGCGCAATATTGAAAAGTACAGGAGACTGGGGATCGAACAAGAACGCGCGGAGCAGGAATCCTACGCGGACGTGGTCAAGGAGTTTGAGCAGGGTTTTCAGGGCTGGGAATATAAATTCAATACGGTCGCGAGCAGCCGCGGGGACTATCCCTTCATTACCGTGACGGCGGGCACGGGCACGGGGCGTTTTGCAAAGCTGGCGACGATCTCGATGTTGGACGTGCGCAGAAAGGGGCAGGGCAAGGCGGAATGTAAAAAGCCGGTGCTGTTCCCGAAGATCGTATTTTTGTATGATGAGAATCTCCATGGCCCGGGCGGGGAGCTGGAAGACGTATTCGAGGCGGGCGTGCGCTGCTCCGCCAAGACAATGTATCCCGATTGGCTCTCCCTGACGGGGAAGGGCTATATTGCCAGCATGTATAAGCAGTACGGCAAGATCATCTCGCCGATGGGCTGCCGCGCCTTCCTTTCGCCGTGGTATGAGCGGGGCGGTATGCACCCGGCGGACGATCAGGATACGCCGGTCTTTGTCGGGCGCTTCAATATCGGGGCGGTATCCCTGCACCTGCCTATGATACTGGCAAAGGCGCGGCAGGAGAACCGGGACTTTTATGAGGTGCTGGACTATTATCTGAACCTGATCCGCCAGCTCCATATCCGCACCTATGCGTATTTGGGAGAAATGCGCGCTTCGACCAATCCGCTCGCTTACTGCGAGGGTGGCTTTTTAGGCGGCCATTTAAAGCTCACCGATAAGATCAAGCCTTTGCTGAAATCCGCGACGGCCTCCTTTGGGATCACCGCTTTCAACGAGCTTCAGGAGCTGTATAACGGGAAGTCTCTGGCGGAGGACGGGGCGTTTGCGCTGGAGGTGCTCGAATATATCAATAAGCGCGTCAATGAGTTTAAGGAGGAGGACGGCAACCTCTATGCGATCTATGGGACGCCAGCGGAGAGCCTGTGCGGCCTGCAGGTCAAGCAGTTCCGTGAAAAATACGGTATCGTCGAGGGCGTTTCCGACAGAGAATATGTCAGCAACAGCTTTCACTGCCATGTAACGGAGCAGATCACGCCGATCGAAAAACAGGACAAGGAATACCGCTTCTGGGAGATGTGCAACGGCGGCAAGATACAGTATGTGAAATATCCGATCGATTATAATCTTGAGGCGATCAAAACGCTGATCCGGCGCGCTATGGATATGGGCCTCTATGAGGGCGTCAACCTGTCCTTAGCTTATTGCGACGACTGCGGCCATCAGGAGCTGGAAATGGACGTATGCCCGAAATGCGGCAGCCGCAATCTGACGAAGATCGACCGTATGAACGGTTATCTGTCTTATTCCCGCGTGCACGGCGGCACCCGCTTGAACGACGCCAAAATGGCGGAGATCGCGGACAGAGTCAGTATGTAAGGCAGGTAAGGGGACATGCGGTATCACAATATTACGAAGGACGATATGTTAAACGGGGACGGACTGCGCGTCGTCCTCTGGCTGGCGGGCTGCCTGCACTGCTGCAGGGAATGCCAGAATCCTGTCACATGGGATCCTGACGGCGGGATCCTGTTCGATCAGGCCGCGAAAGCGGAGCTGTTCGAGCAGTTGGAAAAGCCTTATATTTCCGGGATCACCTTTTCCGGCGGCGATCCGCTGCATCCGTCCAACCGCGCCGAGGTGCGGGAGCTGATAGCCGAGATCAGGGAGAGATTCCCGGATAAGACCATATGGCTCTATACGGGCGATCTGTGGGAACAGGTTCGCAGCGATCCTATGATGAAGCATATTGATGTGCTGGTGGACGGAGAGTTCCATATCGAGGAAAAGGATCCCCAGCTCATGTGGAAGGGGAGCAAAAACCAGCGCGTGATCGATGTGCAGAAAAGTCTGAAGCTAGAGGGCGGGAACGGACCGGCGCTGCACTGCGGGGACTATGCATAGGAACGCAGGCGCCCAACGCGCCATACGTCTGCGCGGGTCTTGCGCCTGACGGGGCTGCGGAAATTTTCAGAAAAAGGATGCAGTAATGAGCAGAAACAATCCCATGCACAAAGCGCTGATTGACAAAAAGGAGCATGGCCGGTATGGGAAGGGAGAGGCGGCATGAAGCGTATCGCGAAATTTTATAAGGTAAGTGAAGAGAGGTTTGCGGAGGATCTTTGTGCCTGCGTTCCCGATCGCGCGGGGGAGGATATCCATGCGCTCTATGAGGGGATCCGTCTGCCGCAGCGGGCGACGAAGGGGAGCGCGGGATATGATTTTTATGCGCCGTTTGATTTTCGGCTGCGCGCGGGCGAAAGCATCCGGATCCCTACGGGCATCCGCGCAAAGATGGAGGAGGGCTGGGTTTTGTGCCTGTATCCGCGCAGCGGCTTGGGCTTTCGGTACCGCCTGCAGCTCGACAATACCGTAGGCGTGATCGACAGCGATTATTTTGATTCGGACAACGAAGGGCACATTATGGCCCGTATCACCAACGACTCCAGAGAGGGTAAGGAACTAAGCCTTGCACGGGGGACGGCCTTTATGCAGGGGATTTTTATGGAATACGGCGTTACGCAGGACGATAACGCGGAGGATGTCCGTAACGGCGGATTCGGGAGCACGACAAAATAGCGCATATCTGTTGCAGCTGTACCGGACGCTCCACCCAGAAGATGACGGCGTGTCGGAGGACGATATCAGAGACGGGACGATCCGGCATATTCTGGTGGATGCGGACTATAACGATCTGGGCTTTTCAATCGGCGATAAGCTCGTTATTCTGGTCGAGAGCCAATCCATGTGGACATGGAATATTTCGGCGGCGAGAAAATAGCGGTGGATGCGCAGATCAAGGTATTGTATCAGGAGAATGAGAGTATCGTCGGGCAGTATATTATCTTCTGCAAGGTATACGGAGAACAGAGGAAGAAATACGGGCCATCAAAGCGGGCGATAACGGAAACGATCCGTATCTGCAAGGACAGGAACGTGCTGAAGGAATATCTGGAAAGCAAGGAGAAGGAGGTCGTGGATATCATGATGACGCTGTTTGATGAAGAAGAGATTTGGGAAATATATGCGGAGAATAAGGCGAAAGAAGCGGCGCAAGAGGCGGCGCGGACTGCCGCTACGGCGCCGACAGGGCGACGGCGGAAAGAATGATAAAAATGGGAAAGCTGTCATTGAAGGAGATGGCGGCGTATGTTCCGTCGTTATCGAGGGACGAACTGAAAAAGATGGAAGCGGAAGTCATGTCGATGGCGTGATCGGTGCGGTCGTTGGGACGGGATATCGGTCACAGCGGTTTTGGAGCCTGAGAGCGCGGGGCGCGGAGGCAGGGGCAATGCGAAGAAAAGACAGAGAAATAACGGATTTTGACGAGATCATTCACATGATCGATCAATGCGATGTCATACGTCTGGGGCTTGCAGACGGCGAGTTCCCGTATATCGTACCCGTTAATTTTGCGTATCAGGTATGCGGCAGGGAAATTGTATTCTATATTCACGGCGCTATG
>CANQTG010000053.1 GCA_947626715.1 uncultured Lachnospiraceae bacterium
TATCTTATCCATATCCTCGCCCTTCGCCGTCAGCATGACGATGGGGACGGCGGAAAACTCGCGGATCTGCTGACAGACCTCAAAGCCGGTCAGCTTTGGCAGCATGACGTCCAGCAGAATGATATCGTAGGGATTGTTCCGGGCCATATTCAGCGCTTCCTCTCCGTCATACGCGCAGTCCACCTCCATGCCGTCCTGTTCCAGACTGAAGCGGATGCCCTTTACGATCAGCTTCTCATCATCTACGATCAATACCCTTTTCGCCATGTCCCATGCCCCTATCCAACCGTTATCCGGTCTTTTATTTTCTCGTAGCCGTTTTGTTTGATCCCGGCCACCTTCATGATATCTTCCTTTTTTAAAAACGCGCCGTGTTCGCTGCGATAGGCGAGGATCGCCTCCGCCTTTGCCTCTCCGATCCCGTTCAGCGTGCAGAGCTGTTCCTTCGTCGCCGAATTGATATCGACAAGCCCCGTATCGACGCCCGTCCCCGTGGCAGGGGACGCGCCGCCCTGCCCGTTCCCTTCTGCCGGATAGGTGAGCCCCGCGCCCTCCTCCCGGCATCCGCCCGTCTCCTGCGCGGCCTGCCTTGCTTCCTGCGCTTCCTTATCGGTCGGTATCCATATTTTCAATCCGTCCGCCAGCGCCGCCGCCTGATTGACATAGTCCTCGCAGGCGTCCTCGGTAAAGCCGCCCGCGGCCTCGACTGCCGCAAAGACACGTTCTCCCGGCTTCATCTGATAGACGCCCGGAGCCTTTACCGCGCCGTAGATATGGACGTAACAGATCTCGTCCTTCTGCGCCGCGGCGGCCATATCCTGCGTACCCATCCCTGCGCCCGCCGTACCGGCTATGCCCTGCGTATCCGTCCCCGCGTCCGGCGCATCGGCCATGCCCTGCGTATCCGTCCCCGCGCCCGCCGTACCGACTATGCCCTGCGTATCCGTCCCTGCGCCCGCTGTACCGGACATATCCTGCGCCGCCCCGTCCGCCAGAGCGGCCCCTGCCGGGATCTCCCCGCCTGCCGCGCCCTCCTGCGAGAGGATCAGCGTATCCAGCCCATCCTGCGTCCTTGCGCTGCACCCGCACAGCCAAAGGATCCCGATAAAAAACAGGATCCGAAACGATCTTTTCCCGATTCTTTTTTTCATAAGATAACGGCTCCTTTTCCGATCTGAGGAGCCCTTCGCCGACTATGTTTATTGTATAAAAAAAGCCCTGCAAATGCAAGGCTTAGTTTTATGAAAAATTCCGCGCTAACGGCTCCGCTCCATGCACATCGCATATTCCTCTTCCGGCATCGGCTTGGCAAAATAATAACCCTGAATGCTGTCGCAGCCGATACTCCTTAGAAATTCAAACTGCGCTTCCGTCTCCACGCCCTCCGCCGTCGTCGCGATCTGGAGATTTTGCGCCAGACGCATAACGCAGCGTATGATCTGTTCTCCCTTGATATCGTCAAAATCGTCCACAAAGCTCTTGTCCAGCTTCATCACGTCCACCGGCACCGACTTGAGCATCATCAGGGAGGAATAGCCCGTGCCGAAATCGTCTATCAGTATCTTAAAGCCCAGCTTATGCAGCCTCTCGATGATCTCGACCGACTCCTTTCTCCGATCCGTCACCGCGCTCTCCGTGATCTCTAGCTGCACATACTCGACCGGGATCTCCAGCTCCTGCAGGATCGCCACATATCTGTCGATAAATTCGGAATTTTCAAAATGCTTCCGCGAAAGGTTGACGGAGATCGGGACGATCTGCATCCCGCTATCTAACCAGCGCCTCTGGGCGAGGCAGACCTCCCTAAATATGTATTCGTCCAGCTTGCGGACAAAGCCGCTTTCCTCCGCCAGCGGGATAAATACCCCGGGAGGCACCAGCTCCCCGTCGGGCTTTTTCCAGCGCACCAACGCCTCCGCGCCGATCAGCTTCTGCGTCTCCGACTCATATTTGGGCTGATAATAGACCACAAATTCGTTGTTCTGGTAAGCGTGCCCGAGCTGGTCGGAGAGCTGTTTCTTCCGCAGCCGCCCCTCGCGCAGCTCGTCGGTGTAGACCCGGTATATACTGTCCTCGTCCTGCTTGGCAAAGCTGTGCGCAAGGCCGACGCAGCTCAGCATATACTCCGCGTCGTATTTCCCCTTTTCAATATAGTAAACGCCAAACACCGGGCTCAAAATATATTCCGACGTATCCGACAAAACGAAGGACTGTATCATATCGGCGATCCGCAGGATACGCCGTTCCAGCTCCGCCTTCGTCTCGAAACGCAGCAGCATGATAAAGCAGTCGGCCCTCACGCGCCCGATATCCTCGCCCTTTTGACAGCGCTCTTGGAAAGCATTCCAGAAATAACGCAGCGCCTCGTCGCCCTTTTCATAGCCGAACAGCTCGTTGACGAGCTTAAAATCCCGGATATCCACCCGGACCAGCGCGGCGCCATCCAGCTCCTCCGCCGTCCTATGGGAAAGATCCTGTTTAAACTTCGCATACGTTTTCCCGCCGGTCAGCTCGTCCACATACAGGATATCCTGCATCTGCTTTTTCTTCCGGCGGTCCTCCCGCATGATGAGCACCCCGATCAGGATACTGGTAACGACTAGGGACAGGCAGACGACGGCGGTCCTGTATATGATATAATGGGAGGTGCTCTCCAGAAAGTCCACGGGCACCACATCGATCAGATACCAGCCGTTAAAGCCCAGCGGCGTGGCGTACATGTATTTCGCGATCTTATTGTAAAAAATCACATATCCCGAACCGCCGCTCTCTAACAGCGCTTTCATATCCGCTACCGCCCGCGTATTGCGGCTGTCCGCTTCCTCCATCGACTTGAGGATATTCGTCATATTCTGGAAGCTGGTCGGGTTCACGGAATCGACCACCTTGCCCCCGTCGCTCTGGACGATGTAGCTATATCCCTGCCCGCGGAAGGAGCTCACCGCCAAGATCTCCCGCAGCCGCGCCGTCGTGCAGGTCGCGAATACGACGCCCGTCGTCTCAGAACCGCGCCGAAGCCCGGTGCAGAATACGATGATCTCTTCCCCATCCAGCTCGTCCTGCACCGGATCTGTCATAATGGTCTCTCCCGCTTTGGGGATCTTAAACGCCGCGTTCTGCGAAAGGTCAAAGACCGTCCCGTCCGATACATAGGCCGTCCCGTCCGTCAGGCAGTATCCCATCCGCTTAAAGGAATAACGGTACGCGATGTCCTGAAGGGCGTCTACGATCTCTTCCTTTCCCGCTCCCTCCATTCTGCCGACGCGGTCCGCGATCTCTTCTAACGCCTTCATATCGCTCTCTATCTCTTTTGAAACAATGATCACGTTCTGGTTGGAAACCTCTTCCATCATGTTCTGCACCAGATTCCGCAGCTCATTCTTCATTACGTTATAATACCAGATCAAGACGATCACAATGAACGCCAGCAGCACGATAACGCAGCCGACCCGAAAAACCCGTTTCTCCTTATTCTTCCTCATACTGCACCCCCCTGTCCTGACAGCCGCCCCTCCCGCGAAAAACCGCAAAAAACGTCCCCGCAGCGCCAAAAAACAGCCGGAACACCGCATATCTTGTGCGACATTTCCCCATGCTTTCTATATTTTACCAGAAAATGAAGGAAATTGCAAAAAAATTTTCACAAATTCCCCTGAATATTCCGTGAACGGCCGCGCCCCATACCGCCGCCGTCCGTCATTCCCATTTAAACAGGATAACGCCCGCGACCGCCGCCGCCATGCCTGCGGCGCTGCGCAGCGTAAGGGGCTGCCTGTCCACACCGAACAGGCCGAACAGCTCGATCAGATAAGCCACGGCGAGCTGGCAGATCACGATCAGCATGACCGCTCTGGCCGGCCCGAGCATATCCATGCTGCGGATGACCGTATAGGTGATCAGCGCGCCGAGCGCGCCGCCGAGCAGCATATACTTAGGCCGCACGTCCAGTACGCGCAGAAGGGGCGTCCGCTCCGCCGCCGCCCACGCCGCCAGACAGACGAGCAGGGCGGTAAACTGTACGAACGCGCTGGCGGCCCAGATCCCCGCCGACTTTGTGACCTGCGTATTAAAGACTCCCTGCACGCTCATCAGCGCGCCGGAAAGCAGTGCAATGATCCATCCTGACATAATCATAATCTCTCTCCTGAAAATCCGATTTGTTGTTCCCGCCTTCTTATTGATTTCCCAAAAGAGCGATTTTATGCAAAAAACGCGCAGACGCGGCCGGCCAAAAGGCCGACCGTATCCGCGCGTCTTAAATCTGCCGTTTCATCTGCTCCGCGAGCTCCGACAGCAGCGTATCGACATCCTCTCCCGTCCAGATACGGGAAAAGCAGATCTCCAGCCGGATCCAGAAATTGCCCGTTCCCAACAGCTTAGGCATGGAGATCGAATGTTCATACTCATCTAAAAAGGCCGCCGCATTCTTATTTTCATAGGCGCCGCTGTCACGGCGGGCAGGGAGCTTGCCGGTCTCTTGATACAGCTCCTCCTCTCCCTCGCCCGTCAGATAGGCCGCGAACGCATTGGCCTGCTCGGACTTTTCAGAATAGGCGTTGATCACGACGCCGTTTGTTACCGACAGGCTCCTTCCCTTTAGCTGCGCCGTCAGATCGGGCATTTTGGCGAACGCATATTCATAGGAAAAATCGCCGCTCTCTTTTGCCTGCTCCAGCCTTGCGATCGCATCCGAGGTCGCTACCGTCATAACGATCTTGCCGTCCATAAAATCCTGAAGGACCGTATCGTAATTCACTTCCTTCGTATCGATCGAAAAGAACTGGTTTAGGTTCTGATAGACCGCAAGGCACTCCCTGACCTTTTCATTGTCGATATCGACCTGCGCCGGATCATCCCCGGCCTCTCCGCCCACGAGCATGTAATTGCCCGTAAAATAATAATTATAGAAAATGTCCCCGACGTCCCATCGAAAGACCGCCTCCACCTGATCCGGCGCATTGTACGCGTCCGCAAAGGCAAGGATATCGTCGATCGTGCGCGGCAACTCCATATCCGCTTCCTGCATATAGCTCTGATTATACAAAAACGCGCTCGTCTCGTAATAAAAGGGCCACGCTACATAAGCGCCCTGATAGCTGACCGCGGAAAGCGCGGTCTGCGGGAAAGCGTCCGTATCGCAGACACCCGCCTCGTCCCTGATCGGGGCCGCCAGTCCGGCCAGATACGCCTTTTCCAGACTGTCGTTGCTGATCACGTACAGATCCGGCATTTCCGGCATATCCGGCGAAGGCCGCACGGAAGCGTCGTTGATCTCCTCGAGATATTCCAGCCCCGTCCTCAAAATAGGAATGACGTGCACGCCGCTTTTCTCATAATACGCCGCGGACACATTGGTCAGATAATCCGTCAGCGCAGCGTCCGTATACCAAAAATACAGCGTATTGCCGGACGAAAATGCGCTCGTCTCTACCGCTTCCTCTTCCTTTGCCGGTATATTCTTTGCAAACAGCGCCGCGGCAGCCACCAAAAGGCAGACCGCCAGCAGCGATATCGATCTTTTCATCGCGTACACCGTTTATCCTTTTCTTACGCTATGGTTTCCCGCAGGCTTTCATCGAGTATCCGTATCATCTCGTCCACATGCTCGCGCGTGATGATAAGCGGCGGCAGCAGACGTATCACGGACGGCCCCGCATTGATCAAGAGCAGCCCCTTATCCATCGCCCTTCCGATCACGGGCCCCGCGCAGTCAAGCCCCTGCATCAGCCCGCTGCCGCGGCGTTCCCGGATAAAATCGTATTTTCCCGCGAGCCCGTCCAGCTCCTTCTCAAAGTAAGCCGAGATCTCCCGCACATGCCGCAGGATATCGTTTTTTTCAAACAGCTCGATCATCTTTGCCACGGCGGCCGCCGCGAACGGGTTGCCCCCGTAGGTCGTGCCGTGATCCCCCGCCTCGAGAGAGCGCTGCGCGGTCTTTTCCGTCATCAAAAACGCGCCGACCGCCACGCCGCCGCCTAACGCCTTCGCGGTCGTCATGATATCCGGCTTTACGCCGTATTTCTGCCACGCGTAATAATACCCCGTGCGTCCCATGCCGCACTGGATCTCGTCGAGGATCAGCAGGATATCCCTTTCCTCGCAGATACCGCGCAGCTCCTTTAGGAAATCCTCGTTTGCCGGATAGATCCCGCCCTCGCCCTGTACGGTCTCCAGTATGACCGCGCAGGTCCGTTCGTTTATCTGCGCCTTAACGCTCTCGATATCGTTGAGATCCGCAAAGCGGATATGGCCGATCATGGGTTCAAAGGCCTCCCGGTACTTAGGCGTCCCTGTCACGGACAGCGCCCCCATCGTCCTGCCGTGAAAGGAACGGTTCATCGCGACGATCTCATGATCCGTCCTGCCGTCCTTTCGGTACGCGTATTTTCTGGCCGTCTTGACCGCGCCCTCTACCGCCTCCGCGCCGCTGTTCGTAAAAAATACCCGGTCCATGCCCGAGATCCGCTTTAGGCTCTTGGCCGCCTCGATCGCGGGCAGGTTGTAATAATAATTGGAGGTATGCAGGATCTTGTCGATCTGCGCTTTCAGCGCGTCGTCAAAGTCCTGATAATGATACCCCAGCGCAAACACCGCTATGCCCGCCACAAAATCCAGATACCGCTTTCCTTCCATATCATAGAGCCATACGCCCTCGCCGCGCTCTAATACGAGCTGATACCGGTTATAGGTATGCAGCAGCGCTTTTTCCGCCTCCGCTATCGTTTCTTTCATCATCATCGTCATTCTCCTTCATCGTCTGAAATGATCGCCGTCCCGATCCCCTTATTCGTAAAGACCTCCAGCAGCAGGCAGTGCGCGATCCGCCCGTCTAGGATATGCACCCTGCTCACCCCGTTTCTCACCGCCGAGATACAGCCCTCGAGCTTAGGCAGCATACCGCCGCCGATAAAGCCCTCGTCCAAAAGCTTCTGCGCGTCGCAGGCCCTGAGTCTGGAAATAAAGGAGGACTTATCGTTAATATCCTTATACAGCCCCTCGATATCGGTCAAAAACGCCAGCTTTTCCGCTTTGACCGCTTTGGCGACCGCGCAGGCCGCGTCGTCCGCGTTGATATTGTAGGTCTGGAAGTTCTCGTCTAGGCCCACCGGCGCTACGATGGGAAGGAAATCCTTTTCCAGCAGATCGAACAAAATCTTAGGCTCCACCCCGCAGACCTCGCCTACATAGCCGATATCCTGACCCTCCGCATATTTTTTCCGAACCTGCAAGAGCCCGCCGTCCTTGCCGCAGACGCCCACGGCCTTTACGCCCAGCTCCTGCACCATCGTAACGAGGCTTTTATTCACGCGGGAGAGCACCATTTCCGCGATCTCCATCGTCTCCTCGTCGGTCACGCGAAGGCCCCCGACAAACCGCGCTTCCTTCCCGACCTTTCCGACCCAGCGGCTGATCTCCTTGCCGCCGCCGTGTACGATGATCGGTTTGAAGCCGACGAGCTTTAACAGGGTAACGTCCTTGATGACATTCCGTTCCAGCTCTTTATTGCTCATGGCGCTCCCGCCATATTTGATCACGATGATCTTGCGGTTGAATTTCTGTATATAAGGCAGCGCTTCGACCAAGACCTCCGCCTTGCGCAGAATTTCCTGCATTTCCTTTTCCTGCATGTCCCTTCCCATCCTTTTTCTTTTTTATGCGCTTTCCTTTCGCGCGCGTTCTGCTGCTCTGCGCCCTGCACATCTCTCCGGCGCGCCCTGCCGCCCTTTTGCTCTGTGCGCCTCTTTCGCGCGTCCCGCCGACTTTCGCGCGGCGCTTTCCTTTCGCGCGCGTTTTGCTACGAACGGTAGTCCGCGTTGATCCTTACATAATCATAGCTCAGATCGCAGCCCCACGCGCAGGCGGACGCTTCTCCCATCTTCATATCCACGAGGACCGTCACCTCAGGCTCCGAGAGGATCCGTCCCGCCTCCTCCTCGCTGTAATCCGCGGCCTGTCCGCCGCGGCAGATCAAAAGATCGCCCGCGCGGTTCTGAAAGCGCAGCTCGACCTTGCCCGGATCGAAGGGAACGCCCGCGTACCCCAGCGCGCACAGGATCCTGCCCCAGTTCGCGTCGTGCCCGAAGATCGCGGCTTTGGTCAGATTCGAGCAGATCACCGATCTGGCCAGCTTCCTTGCGTCCTCCTTGCTTGCCGCATGGATCACCTTTGTTTCAAACAGGGCCGTGGCTCCTTCCCCGTCCCCGGCTATCTTACGGGCCAGCGTCTCGTTTACCGCATGGAGCGCCCTGCAGAACAGCGCATAATCCTCGCCCTTTTCACAGATTGTCGGATTGCCCGCCGCCCCGTTCGCCAAGACCAGCAGCGTATCGTTCGTGGAGGTATCGCCGTCTACGGACACCATATTGAAGGTGTCCCGTACGTCCGTCTGCAGCGCCTCGCAGAGCAGCTCCTTTGTTATGCATACGTCCGTCGTGACAAAGGCCAGCATCGTGCACATATTGGGATGGATCATGCCGGAGCCCTTGCACATGCCGCCTACGGTCACCGTCTTTCCTCCGATCGTCACGCGCACCGCGGCCTGCTTATCCACCGTATCCGTCGTCATGATCGCATGGGCCGCGTCGTCTCCCGCTTCCTTCGTATCCGCCCTGCCTTCCGCCAGCAACTTGACTCCCGCCGTGATCCTCTCCATCGGGAGCTGCATTCCGATCACGCCCGTAGAGGCGATCAGCACGGCGTCCTCCTCTATCCCAAGCGCCGCCGCCGCCGCTTCCGCCGTTTCCTTGCAGTAGCGGTATCCCTCGTCTCCCGTACAGGCATTGGCGATGCCGGAATTGACCACGACCGCCTGCACCTTCCCGCCGCCCGACGTGATCTCCCGGTCCCATAAGACCGGAGCCGCCTTCACGACATTGCTCGTGTATACGCCCGCGCAGACGCAGGGCGCGGGACTATAGATCAATGCCATGTCCTTTCTGTCCTTATATTTGACGCCGGCCTCCGCGCCGGCCGCATAAAAGCCGCCTGCGGCGGTCACGCCGCCCGCGGCCCGCCTGATCTCCCCCATTTCTTCCATCTCTTCCATTTCTTCTATCCCTTCCTCTTCCATTTCTTCCATTTCTTCCATCTTTTCCTTTTCCCTTTGCCCTATTGATTGAACGCTTCGATATTATCCTGATTTAAGACAAAGTCATAATAATTTAAGTCCTCGCGCTTTGTCCAGCCGATACGCCGCCAGAACGCATTGCCGATGTCGTTTGCCGTAAAAGCGATCAGGGAAACCTTGCTGATCTTTTCCTTTTTCAGCGCTTCCATCGCATATACGACCATCGCCGTCCCGATCCCCCTGCGGCGGTAGGCGGAGGCCACGCACACATGGTACAGGCACCCCCGTCTGCCGTCGTGCCCGCACAGGATCGCGCCCACGATACGCCCGTCCTCCTGCGCGACCACGCTCGTATGCGGATTTCTCGCAAGGAAACGTTCCACGCCCTCTTTGGAATCGTCAATGCTGCGTATCGCAAAGCCCTTCACGGTCATCCACAGCGCGTGAACCTGTTCATAGTCCTCACTTTTCATTTCCCGTATCATGCTGTTTTCCCTTCTTTTCCCTTTCTCCCCTGCCGCCGGCCTTACGCCCCTTCCGCTTCCCGCCGCGCGCCTTTTTCGCAGGGCTTTTCTTTTCCTTTTTATATTCGGGATCCCTGAGCAGGTAGCACTTTTTCCCCAGCTCCGCGAGCAGGTAGCCCTTCGGCAGCCGCCGCAGATCCTCTTCCTCCACGCCCCCGAGCGCCATGACCGAAGCGAAATAAACGACGAGGGCGGCAAGGACGGCCGCCGCCAGCGCCGCCGCATTGACGGGCAGCAGATAAAAAACGCCCGTATATACGCCGTAGGCCGTAAGCCCCATCAAAACGGAAGCGAAAAACGGCTTTAGAAACGGCTTTACGATCTCCTGCCGGTAGTGCAGCGTAAGGCGTACCGACGCCTGATTGAACACACACATAAAAAACGAATATACGATCATGGCCACAGGCAGCGCGTACAGATCGCTGTCCGTATACAGCAGCAGCAAAACTAGGACCGCCGTTTGCAAAACCAGCGCCAGCGCCGCGTTGAGCACGGGCAGGTTCACCTTCCCGACCGCCTGCAGCACGCCGTTGGTAATGGTGGAAAGCCCGTAAAATACGACAGTCACGCTGATCGCCGCCAGCAGCAGCGCCGCCTGATCCAGCGATTCCTTCTGCGGGAATAAGAGCATGGTGATGGGTCTGGCCAGTACGCACAGCCCCACTGCGGACGGGATCGAGATCAGCATGGTGGTATGAACCGCCTCGGCGATCTTGTCCTTTACCTGCTTCTTATCGCCCACCGCAAAGGAAGCCGAGATCGCCGGAATGATCGAGGCCGACATCGCGGAAGCCAGCGCGATCGGCACATTGGAGATCACGACCGCCTTGCCGGAAAAGATCCCGTAACGCGTAGCGATCTCCGACTCCGTCATGCCCTTTACCGACGAGAGGATCCTCGTATAGATCGTCTGGTTTAACGAGGTGCTGAAATTATAGATAAAGGTGCTGAGAATGATCGGCGTGACCATACCGAGGATCAGCAGAAAAATGGTCCGGTACGAATCATCGACATGCTTCGTATCCCGGCTGATCTTACGCCGTATCGTTTTCCGGTTAAGCAGATAGATCCCGCCCATGAACAACAGAGCGAAGAGAACGCCCGCCCCGGTGCCGATCGCGCTGCCGGACGCGCCGTATACCGCCCTGACCGTATCGGACTTGCGTTCCGCTAACGAGACGAACCAGTACGCCGCCCCGATACTGACGGCCGCATTTAAGATCTGCTCCAAGATCTGGGAGATCGAGGTCTGCAGCATCGTACCGTGCGCCTGAAAAAATCCCCGGAGCACGCCCAGATATCCCGACAGCAGTATGGTCGGCGCGAAGATACGCAGGACGACGGCGGAATTTTCCCTTACCAGAAATTCAGCGCCGAAAAATGCAAACAGGCTGGCGATCCCGCCAACCGCAGTAACATAGACGAGCGCGCATTTAAAGATCCGAAACGCGTTCTTATATTCCTTCAGCGCCAGCTTCCCCGCTATTACTTTGGAGATGGCCGAAGGGATGCTGTAGGAGGATACTAACAGAATGATCACATAAAAGTTATAGGCCGAACTGTAATATCCGTTCCCTTCGTCCCCGATGATACTGGTGAGCGGACTGCGATAGAGGATCCCGATGATACGGCATATGATGCCCGCGGCCGCCAGTATCCCCGCCTGTACGATAAATCCGTCTTTTTTTTGATTGGTTGCCATACTATCTTCCCATCTGCATGACCAAGCTGCATACGCCTCTTTCCTACGGGAACAGCGGGACGCTCAAAAGCCCCTCCGTTTCCGACAGGCCAAACAGCAGGTTCATATTCTGAACGGCCTGCCCCGCGGCTCCCTTGACAAGATTATCCAAAGCGCCCATCAGCACCACTCTTGCCGTCCTCTCATCGATCTGAAAACCGATATCGACAAAGTTGCTGCCCTCTACCCATCTGCTCTCCGGGCATACGCCCTCAGGAAGCAGCCTGATAAAGCGCTCCTTTCCATAATATCGTTCATATACTTCCCGCAGCTTTCGCCAAGAAGGGAGGCTTTGATCCTTCCCTCTGACCAGCGAAGCATACGCCGTTATCAAGATCCCACGGTTCATCGGGATCAAATGCGGGGTAAAGCTCACGGTGATCTTCCGCCTCGCCGCAATGCCGAGCTGCTCCTCGATCTCGGGCGTATGCCTGTGCGTCGCGACCGCGTAGGCTTTGACATTTTCATTGACCTCGCAGAATAGATTGGCCGTTTTCGCGCCCCTGCCCGCGCCCGATACGCCGCTCTTTGCGTCAATGATCAGCGTATCCGGGTCAATAAGCCCTTCCTTTATGAGCGGATAAGCCGTCAGAATGGAACAGGTCGTATAACAGCCCGGATTGGCGACCAGCCTCGCGGCCTTGATCTTTTCCCGGTTGATCTCGCACAGCCCGTACACCGCCTCGGAAAGATACTGGGGCGAGCCGTGGGTGAGCCCGTACCATTTCTCATAGACCGATACCTCTTTGATCCGGTAATCCGCGCTCAGATCTACGATCTTGACCCGCGAAAGGATCTCGTCGTCTAACAGGGAAGCCAGATATCCCTGCGGCGTCGCCGTAAAGATCACATCTACACGCTTAGAAAGCTCCCTGATATCGTCCGCCCGGCAAACGTCCTCCACAAGCTCGAACATATTGCGGTAAATGTCCGCATAATTCTGATCGATATAGCTCTTAGAGCCGTACCACTCGATCTTGACTTCCTTATGCGCCGACAGGATACGGACCAGCTCCGCCCCCGCATATCCCGTCGCGCCGATGATTCCCGCTTTTATCATAAAAAACCCCTTTCCGGCAGTCCTTGTCCAGATTTCTTCACCTTACTAATATAAACTAATAACCGCCCTCTGTCAATGTGCATAATTATACATATTTTATGAATAATATTCATGTTGAATTTGACAGAATGCTGGATAATGACTGATCTATACATCTGATATGCATAATTTTTCACTTGCATTCTCTTTCCGAATGTTGTATATTAGGTGCAGGGCGGAGGCAAAAAGCGCCCGCCCGCGGATATATCGGGAATGCAAGGCCCGCCTACGGGTCTTGGCGCGGGATCCGAGCCTGCTTTCGCAGACATCTTTTGATCCGAATCTCTGCGCATCCTAATACATAAAATCTTACTTAATTAGGAGGAATCTGTTATGAAAGAAAAAGTAGTGCTGGCTTATTCCGGCGGTCTGGACACCACCGCGATCATCCCTTGGCTGAAGGAAAACTTTGACTATGAAGTGATCTGCGCCTGTATCGACGTCGGGCAGGAGGAAGAGCTGGACGGTCTGGAAGAGCGTGCGAAATCCTGCGGGGCCGAGAAATTATATATTGAGGACGTTGTCGATGAATTTTGCGACGAATATATTATCCCCTGCGTGCAGGGACATGCCGTATATGAAAACAAATATCTGCTCGGCACCTCGATGGCAAGGCCCCTGATCGCCAAAAAGCTGGTAGAGATCGCCAGAAAGGAAGGCGCGACCGCTATCTGCCACGGCGCGACCGGAAAGGGCAACGATCAGATCCGTTTCGAGCTGGGGATCAAGGCGCTCGCCCCCGATCTAAAGATCATCGCCGCGTGGAGAAACGATAAATGGACGCTCGATTCGCGCGAGAGCGAGATCGCATACTGCAAGGCGCACGGTATCAACCTGCCCTTCTCCGCTGATTCCAGCTACAGCCGCGACCGCAATCTCTGGCATATCAGCCATGAGGGACTGGAATTAGAGGATCCCGCCTGCGAGCCGAATTACGACCATCTGCTCGTGCTCGGCACCACGCCGGAAAAAGCGCCGGAGGAGGGCGAATATGTCACGATGACCTTTGAAAAGGGCGTCCCGACCTCCGTCAACGGCAAGGCAATGAAGGTATCCGATATTATCCGCACCTTAAACGCGCTTGGCGGCAAGCATGGTATCGGTATCGTGGACATCGTGGAAAACCGCGTCGTCGGCATGAAATCCCGCGGCGTTTATGAGACGCCGGGCGGCACGATCCTCTATGAGGCGCACCAGCAGCTCGAAGAGCTGATCCTCGACCGCGACACCACCCGCGAAAAAGAGGAAATGGGCAGCAAGCTGGCGCAGATCGTTTACGAGGGAAAATGGTTCACTCCGCTGCGCGAGGCGGCGCAGGCTTTCATTGAATCCACGCAGAAATATGTGACCGGAGAAGTGAAATTCAAGCTCTATAAGGGCAATATCATCAAAGCCGGGACAAGCTCGCCCTATTCCTTATACAATGAGAGTATCGCTTCCTTTACAACGGGCGACCTTTACGACCATCACGACGCGGAGGGCTTTATCAATCTGTTCGGCCTCTCCAGCAAGGTACGCGCCATGAAAATGCAGGAAGCGGAAAAAAAGCAGTAAAATGATATTCTTACAATCTGTTTTGGGGGAATCATCATGGATGTGATCCTGACGATCGTCGGATATTTTGTCATAACGAATATTGCAGGATTTCTGCTGATGGGAATCGATAAGTGGAAAGCGCGCAGAGGCGCTTTCCGCATTCCCGAATCCACACTCTTTATCATCGCCCTGATCGGCGGCAGTATTGGCACGATCGCGGGCATGTATCTTTTCCGTCATAAGACAAGGCACTGGTACTTTGTCTATGGAATGCCCGCTATCCTGCTGCTGCAGATCGCGGCGTACTTTTTTCTGACGCACACGCTCTCTTTGACCTTTCAGATCATGTAACGCGGTTCTATCAGGCGCGCGCCAAGACTTGCAGGCAAGTCTTGGCGCGCAGTTTCTTTGCGCGTATTCCGCTCATACCGGGCGCAGTCTCCTTGCGCTGCGCGCCTTGTATGTTATTTTGCCAGTCGTCCTTTTGCCCAATTTACCACTTCGGGAACGGCGCCCCTGATCTGGGAGCCGCTGAAGGCCGCGCCGTCGTCTACGACAGCGCCCCGGCAGATCCTTCGGATATCCGAAACGCTCTCTCCCAGCCCGCTGCCTTCACTCGTACAAAAGGGAAAGATCCGTTTGCCCGTCCAGTCGTAACGCTCCAAAAAGGTCGCCACCACTCTGGGGAGCCGATCCCACCAGTTCGGATACCCGACAAAGACCGTATCGTACTGGGCCAGATCGGCAGGATACGCCTTCGCCTCCACCTTGAGATTTTCTTCTAATTCCTTTCTCGTCTCATTAAACAGCTCCATATTGTCCCTGCTGTAGGTCTTGAGCGGCTCGATCTCAAACAGATCGCCGCCGACGACTCTCTGGATCAGCTTTGCCGCCACTTCCGTATTCGCCAGAGAAGAATTTGCCGCCTTCGCCTGCTCGGAGGGCTCTCCCCGCAGGCAGAAAAAAATCGTTATTATCTTCGCCATCATTCCGTCTCCTTATTAAACTATCAAAATATTAAAATAATTTCCGCCGCTTAGTTTCCCGTTGCAGCGCCCCTCCGGCCTGCCTGCAAAGCGCCGGAAAATCTCAGGCCGTAATGATCACGCCCCCGTCATTGGCGTACATGCTGCTGACGCCCGCCGTTTCCATAATCATGATCTCCCGCGCGCATATCCGGGATAAGATAAGCTCGCGGACATATTCCGCGCGGCTCTCACAGTTGCAGTGCGTGATGATAATGCGCCTCTTGGACAATTCCGGTATATCCGTCACCATATAATCGATCATCTTGACCAGCGCCTTTTTTATCCCGACCGCCTGACTTTTCTGGATAATGACCCCCTCCGTGGCCGACATGACCGGCTTGATGTTCAGGGTATGCGCCACGAGCGATTTGACCGCCGAGAGGCGTCCGTTTTTGCGCAGCGTTTCCAGATTATCCAGTACAAAATAGGTCAGCATACTGTCCCGATACGCATACAGCCGCGCGACGATCTCCGAAAAGGGCAGGCCGGCCTCCTCCAGCTCCATCGCCAGCAGACCGATCTGCGTCTGCCCGCAGCTCGCGGAATGGGAATCTATCACGCAGATATCCTTTTCCCCGTACTGTTCCAGATAAAGCTGACGTCCCAGCTCGGCGCTGTTATAGCTGCCGCTCAAATGGGAAGAGAGCGTTATGATATAAACGTGCTCCGCCTCCGTGACACACGCCTCCATGTAACGCTCAGGAGAAGGACACGCGGATCTGGGACAGTCGGGATAGTCCGCCACCTTCTGCAAAAATTCCTTCTGATCGAAGCTCTCATCGTCCATAATGCGATAATCGCCCACCTCGAGGCTCAGCGGCACCCTTTCAAATCTGTCGTCCCCCTGCAGCTCTGCCGGCAGCTCCCCGCAGCTGTCTAATATGATCTTGTAGCTCATATATCCTCCGTTTATCCGATGCGCGCACGTTTCGCGCCTTCGCTTTCCGTAAATGTTATGCCGCATCATGTGGTTTTTATTACTACATCATATTAGCACGTTTACTGCCTGTTTGTAAAGGGGTGAAGGGGGTTGAGCTTCCCCATTTTTCTAGGGATTGATTTTATTTTCCTTTGTTATAATTCGATCAGCACAATCAACCAAACAAAGGAAAGTGTTTTTTGCATGATTAATTATTACACAAAATTATTTTATTACCGCTATACTGCACTCATCTCCAATCGGAAAGAGGGAGATCGTCTCTTTTCTTTCCTTGCAAAATGCATTGACGGCCTCCTTTACCCCAGGCGTTTCTGGAAAATAATAGTCATGCAGCAGTATTACCCCTCCCACTTCCAGCTTGTCATAGAAAAAACGCAGACCTTCAAACTGCGGCTTATATAAATCCATATCCAGATTGACAAAACAAAATTTTTCATTCTCAAGTCCAGCCGCCGACTCCGGAAAATATCCTTTCCTGATTATGCACCGCTCCTTTATCGGCATCCGGTTTAAAACGTAATCAACACTGGTATTTTTAAATCCTTCGTCTGAGTTAAATACACCATTGCCATTCAAAAAATCTTTATTTATCAGCTCGCGTTCAATCATTAAATCGCGTTCCGAGAATCCATCGAATGTATCGAATAAATATAATTTTTTCTCCGCGAAAAACCGATTCATATACATGGCGCAGTCTCCTCTATTAACGCCGCATTCCGCCACATTCCCAGCCAGCTTATTGTCCTTAACGAATTTTGCAAACGCCTTGATCCAATTAATGCGTTGGTCTTTTTCATCATAACGGCTTATTTGGGATACCCTCGCATATAAAGCGTCCGACTCGGGGAGCCAGACAATCTTATCCTCCGATATCCCCAGTTCCAGTAATTGCGCTTTCATTTCTTCCGCCTTTTTCCATTTAAAAGTCGCAATAACTACCTTATCAAAAACATATTGATTTATATTGGCAGGATTCTCGACCTTAATCCCCCGCCACAAAAATGTCTCTCCCACCGCGCAACAATTATCGACTGCCGCAATAACATTAAATTCTTTGCTTACTTCACAATACTTTTTAAATATTCCTCCTAATTGTCCAGTTCCAAAAATAATAATATCCATCTTTATATCCATTCCTTTCGCTTCGCTCAGGCACAAAACGCTATGAAAATGGTTTCCCTGAGCCTATTTTTTCTCTATAATTCTTCTTGTAGGGAACTCGGTATACTACAAATCACGGGGAGGTGAGTGGGCTGTCCGGCTTACCGGATGACCGTATCTTTATATGTGTAGTCCGCCTTTTCAAGCACAAATAAGTGTGACTTTGAGCACGTAATCTTATCTTTGTATAAACAATCTCGTTTATGGCTTAGGCGTTCAGTCAATGCCGCCTCTCCCTATAATCTATTTGAACCTTACGGTTCTGAAAGGAGTCCCCATGGCTTTAAAAATCGTGTACAAAATCTGC
>CANQTG010000054.1 GCA_947626715.1 uncultured Lachnospiraceae bacterium
AAAAAATAGGCTCAGGGAAACCATTTTCATAGCGTTTTGTGCCTGAGCGAAGCGAAAGGAATGGATATAAAGATGGAAGCATTGTCTCAGATGAATTACGGATGGCTGTCCGTTGTGCCGCCGTTGGTTGCGATTATTTTGGCGCTGATCACAAAGGAGGTGATCTCCTCGCTGATCTTCGGGATCCTGACGGGAGCGCTGATCTACAGCTACGGCAATCCTGTCGGCATGGTCATGAACACCTTTACCGTTATGGGAGAGCGCATGAGCGGCAACGTCAATATCCTGATCTTTCTAGGGCTGCTTGGCGCGCTGGTCGTAGTGATCACGAGGGCGGGCGGCTCCGCGGCCTATGGGAACTGGGCGGTAAAAAAGATCGGCACAAGGAAGGGCGCTTCGCTCGCGACCTGCGCTCTGGGCTGCCTGATCTTTATTGACGATTATTTTAACTGTCTGTCGGTGGGGACGGTCATGCGTCCGGTTACGGACAAGCACCGCATTTCCCGCGCCAAGCTGGCGTATCTGCTGGACGCTACGGCGGCGCCGGTCTGCATTATCGCGCCGGTATCGAGCTGGGGCGCGTCCGTAGCCACTTATATTGAAGAAGCCGGGGTAGGGAACGGCATGTCAACCTTTATCCGTTTGATCCCCTATAACCTGTATGCCATCACGACGATCGTCATGATCATCAT
The DNA here is from genome assembly GCA_947626715.1 of uncultured Lachnospiraceae bacterium. Taxonomy (GTDB): domain Bacteria; phylum Bacillota; class Clostridia; order Lachnospirales; family Lachnospiraceae; genus VSOB01. The sequence goes on from CANQTG010000054.1 coordinate 693, forward strand.
CATCTGCGTGACCAATATCAATTTCGGCCCGATGGGACGATTCGAGAAAAACGCCATTGAAAAGGGCGACCTCTTTTCCGGGAACGGCGAGATCAAATCCGACGAGGTGCAGGATTCGGCGGTATCGGATAAGGGCAAGGTATACGACCTCATCATTCCGATCCTAGTCCTGATCGTCGCCACGGTCATCGCGATGGCCTATACGGGAGGCGCTTTCGGCGGAGGAAGCAGCTTTACGGAATCCTTCGGGAACTGTGATTCCTCCCTTTCGCTCGTACTGGGGAGCTTTGTCGCGCTCGTCGTCGCATTTTTCCTTTTTGTCCCCCGCAGGGTCATTTCCTTCCATGATTTTATGAATGGGATCACGGACGGGATCAAATCTATGGTTCCCGCGTTTTCCATTCTGATCCTCGCATGGACGATCGGCGGTATCTGCAGCGTAGATTATCTGAATACCGGCGGTTTTGTAGGCAATCTGGTAAATAACAGCTCCTTCCCGGTGTTCGTGCTTCCGGCAGTTACATTTATCGTCGCCGCCTTTTTAGGCTTCGCGACGGGCACGTCATGGGGAACGATGGCGCTGCTGATCCCGATCGGAGCCGCGATCTGTACGCCGGCCTCCACAGCCCATCTGATCATGCCGGTGCTGGGCTCCATTTTAGCGGGCGCGGTATACGGCGACCATATCTCGCCGATCTCGGATACGACGATTCTTTCCTCGACGGGTGCGTCCTGTAATCATATCGACCATGTATCGACGCAGGTCGTATACGCCGCCGTAGCGGCAGGCTGCAGCGCGGTGGGCTACGTGCTGATGGGAGTGATCAATAACGCGCTTATCTCCGTCGCCGCGACCCTGATCTTATTGGTACTGACGCTGCTTTTGATCTCCAAGAAATGGGGCACGCAGATCGATTACAGCAAGCTTACGCAAAAGTGAGGAAGCGGGTCGGTCACGGCAGGCTTTCGCAAAAGTGGAAAGTAAGATAGGAGAGGATTCATGAAACTAAGAGATATCAAAACGGAGCTTTCCGGCAACGCATATCCCGGACGCGGGATCCTGATCGGCAGGTCGGCAGATGGCAGGTATGCGGTAACGGCCTATTTTATCATGGGCCGGAGCGAGAACAGCAGAAACCGGATCTTTATAGAGGACGGAGAGGGGATACGGACGCAGGCCTTTGACCCTTCCAAGCTGACGGATCCAAGTCTGATCATCTATGCCCCGGTCAGGGTGCTGGAAAGCAGGACGATCGTGACGAACGGAGATCAGACCGACACGGTCTATGAGGGGCTGCAAAAGGGGCTTACTTTTGAGCAGTCTCTAAAAAGCCGTCAGTTTGAGCCGGATGCGCCGAATTACACGCCGCGTATCTCCGGTATCCTGCATGTGGAAAACGGAAGCTATGACTACGCGCTTTCCATTTTGAAAAGCAATGACGGGGATCCCGATTCGTGCAGCCGCTATACCTTCTGCTATGAAAATCCGGCGGCGGGAGAGGGGCGTTTTCTCCATACCTACCTTCAGGACGGCGATCCGCTCCCGAGCTTTGAAGGGGAGCCGAAACGGGTCGCTCTCGCAGGGACGATCGACGAGCTTACCGATACGCTCTGGACGCATTTACATGCGGACAATAAGGTTTCTTTGTTTGTACGCTATATCGATATCCAGACAGGCGCGTACGAGACAAGGATCGTAAACAAGAATCAGGCTTTGGCCTGAGGCGAAAGGAATCGTGATATGAACGCATTGGAATTAAAATATGGCTGCAACCCCAACCAAAAACCAGCAAGGATCTTCCGAAGGGACGGCGGGGAGCTGCCGATCAGGGTATTGTCAGGGAAGCCCGGATACATCAACTTTTTGGACGCTTTTAACGGCTGGCAGCTTGTAAAGGAATTAAAGGAAGCGACCGGACTGCCGGCGGCGGCCTCCTTTAAGCATGTTTCTCCGGCGGGCGCGGCCGTAGGGCTGCCGCTCGATCACACGCTGGCACGGATCTATTGGGTGGACGACATGGGCGAGTTGTCGCCTTTGGCCTGCGCCTATGCGAGAGCCAGAGGCGCGGACCGGATGTCCTCCTTCGGGGATTTTATCAGCCTTTCCGATATCTGCGATACGGATACCGCGAAGATCATCAAAAGGGAGGTTTCCGACGGCGTGATCGCGCCGGGCTATGAACCGGAGGCGCTTTCGATCTTAAAGACAAAGAAAAACGGCAATTATACTATCATAGAGATCGATCCCTCCTATGAGCCCGCCCCGATCGAGACGCGGGACATCTTCGGCATTACCTTTGAGCAGGGCAGAAACGGGATCAAGATAGACAAAAGCTGTCTTTACCACATCGTAACGCGTAACGCGCAGATTCCTATGGCGGCGCAGATCGATCTGCTGATCGCGCTCATCACATTAAAATATACGCAGTCCAATTCGGTCTGCTACGCAAAGGGCGGACAGGCGATCGGTATCGGCGCGGGACAGCAGTCCAGAGTTCACTGTACCAGACTTGCGGGGCAAAAAGCCGATAACTGGAGGCTGCGCCAGCATCCGCGCGTACTGGAGCTTCCCTTTATAGACGGGATCCGCCGCGCGGACAGGGACAACGCGATCGACAATTATATTGGCAACGAATATATGGACGTGCTCGCCGACGGCGCATGGCAGCATATCTTTCGGGAAAAGCCCGAGGTCTTCCCCGAGGAGGAAAAACGCGCATGGCTGGATCAGATGGAAGAGGTCTCGCTGGGATCGGACGCTTTCTTCCCATTCAGCGATAATATCGAGCGGGCCAGAAAAAGCGGCGTGAAATATATCGCGCAGCCGGGCGGTTCCGTGCGGGACGACGCCGTGATCGAATGCTGCGACAGATACGATATGGCGATGGCCTTTACGGATTTTCGCCTGTTCCATCACTAAACGATCAAGATGATTACGCTTTGCGGGGATTGCGCAGAGATTCGGATCAGAGGATATCCGCGAAAGCGGATCCGAATTTCGCGCGGGACCTGCGGACGGATCCTGAACATAATATTTATAATTTTATATAGCAGGGGCGGAAAACAGCCGGAAAGGAAATGGATCGATGAAGTCATCTCTGGATAAAAAATGTCTGCGCTGGGGGATCACAGCGCTGCTGGTAATCTGCGGCAGCATATGTTTCTATTATCTGCTGTTTCATACCGAAAACCTCTGGGCCGGTATCCGCACGATATTGAATATCGCTATGCCGATTATCGACGGTTTCGTATTGGCTTACCTTTTATCGCCGGTGCTAAACCACATTGAGCGGAAATTTCTGCATCCGGCCGCTTCCCGGCTCATGCATACTCCTATACAGGAGCTTTCGTCAAAGGTAAAGAAAAAGCTGCGTAAGCTGAGTATCGTGATCACATTGCTTTTCGTGCTTCTGCTTTTGTACGGCTTTTTCTCGATCCTGATCCCGCAGCTCATAAACAGCGTAAGGAGCATTGTCCTGCAGCTGCCGTCTTATCTGGAGAACCTAAACGATTGGATCGACGGCCTCCTCGCCGTCTTTGAGAAAAATCCCGAATGGGAGACTGCCGCGAACGCCCTGTTGCTGCGTTACTCCGGCAGGCTGGAAAACTGGGTGACGACAAATCTGATCCCGCAGGCCAATTCCCTGCTGCGCATGATATCGTCGGGTTTGATCGGCAGCCTGATCGGCGTAGCCAACGCGGTATGGAATCTGCTGATCGGCTTTATCATCTCCATCTATCTGTTAGACGGAAAGGAAAATTTCGCCGGACAGGGGAAAAAGATCGTCTATTCCCTGTTTGAGACGGATACCGCCAACGTCTTTATCTCCAATGCCCGCTTTATCCATAAGACCTTTATCGGGTTTATCAGCGGCAAGATCGTGGATTCCATTATCATCGGGATCATCTGTTATTTCGGGACAAGCCTGATGGGTACGCCGTATTCGATCCTGATCAGCGTGATCATAGGCGTGACGAATGTCATTCCGTTCTTTGGGCCGTATATGGGCGCGATTCCAAGCGCTATATTGATCCTGATGGTAAATCCGATGCAGTGTTTATATTTTATCATCTTTATTCTGGTGCTGCAGCAATTTGACGGAAATATCCTAGGGCCTAAGATACTTGGAAATTCCACGGGACTTAACAGCTTTTGGGTCATCTTTTCGATCATCCTTTTCGGCGGAATGTTCGGCGTGATCGGAATGGTCATCGGCGTGCCGGTATTTGCCGTTATCTATGCCGGTATCAAGGCCATTACCAACCGCAGGCTGGAAGAGAAGCAGCTTCCCGTATCCACATATGAATACCGCAGGGTCCATAAGATAGAGCCAAACGGCACGCTGGTAAAATATGAAAACAAGCCGGAGCGGGACGTTGGCAAAGAAAAGGCGGAGGGCGAAGAAACGCCGAAGGACGATGAGCATGATCCGCTCGGCTTTGGGGATTCTTGGCTGCTCAGGAAACGGAAAAATAAAAAATGATATAAAATGTAGAATGACTATTTGAGTCAATTTGGAGTTTGTGCTATGAAATTTTTGATACAGCGTACAGTTAGCGGAAAGGTTGCTGTAGAGGGAAAGACCGTCGGAGAGATTGGACAGGGATACGTCGTTTTTATCGGGATCACGGATACCGATACCGCGCAGACCGCCGATAAAATGGTCAGGAAAATGCTGAATCTGCGGATATTTGAGGATACGGAGGGCAAAACGAACCGTTCCCTTGCGGATGTGGGCGGCGGGCTTTTGCTCATTTCACAGTTTACGCTGTACGCGGACTGTAAAAAAGGGAACCGTCCGAGCTTTGTCAAGGCCGGGAATCCCGAACATGCCAATGCCTTATATGAATATATCATAGAATTATGTAAAAAAGAATGTCCGGTCGTGCAGCACGGCGTTTTTGGAGCGGAAATGAAGGTAGACCTGATCAACGACGGCCCGTTTACAATTCTGTTGGATTCGGATGAGATTTTCAGGAATTGATTCACGAACGCGCGTTCTTTTGCAGTGATCGAGCGGCTATTGAGCGGCTTAGGAAGATATACGAGGAAGATATACGAAGCGCTGGGCGTTTACGGAGTGGAAACGTATATTTCCTTCGATCCGGGAATGCTAAGCAAATATTGGAAAGAAATCCTGCACTGGGAAGAAATCTTACATACTATTCGTTAAACTGTTCTTTTGCGAATAGTTGTAGACCGCTCTTTCTTCTGCCGGCGATTGCCTTTTTAACGAAAAGGGATCGTCGGCGTCAAATATATAGGAGCATTATATATTAAACATTATATTAAACATAAGGGAGTTTTTTCCGCGTTATGGAACAAAATCAAAATTATCATGAACAGGAAAATAAAAAGAATATCCTGCGAATGCGCGAGGTGTTGGCAGAGCTGCCTCCTTTCTGCAAAAGATTTTTCCGGGGGATCGAGAATCAGACTTCGCCGCGGACGAGACTGGCGTACGCCTATGATATCCGGCTGTTTTTTGAATTTCTGCATGAAACGAACGCAGTCTGCCGTAAAATGGATATTACAGACTTCCCGATGTCTCTCTTAGATGAGATCGGCAGGGAGGATATCGAGGAATATATGGATTATCTCTCGCTCTATACGAAAGATGGACAGGAAATCACCAATAACGAGCGCGGAAAGGCCAGAAAGCTGGCTACGCTCCGCAGCTTTTACAATTATTACTATTGCAGCGAGCTGATCAAGACCAATCCGCCTTCTTTGGTTCCTATGCCCAAATTGCATGAGAAGGAGATCGTCCGCCTCGATCCCAATGAGGTAGCTATCCTTTTAGATCAGGTCGAGGACGGCGCGAAGCTTACCAAAAGCCAGCTTCATTTTCATGAGAAAACAAAGGTGCGCGATCTTGCGCTGCTCACGCTGCTCTTGGGCACTGGTATCCGTGTTTCCGAGTGCGTCGGGCTCAATATCGAGGACGTCGATTTTGACAATATGGGAATCAAGGTGCGTCGGAAGGGCGGATACGAAGATGTGGTCTATTTTGGGGAAGAGGTTGAGGATGCGCTCTCCTCTTATCTTGAAGCCAGAAAACAGATCATTCCGCTCACGGGGCACGAAAACGCGCTCTTCCTTTCGATCCAAAACAGGAGGATCACAGTCCGTGCGGTGGAAAACCTCGTAAAAAAATACGCCTCCCTTGTAACGGGTTTAAAAAAGATTACGCCGCATAAGCTCAGAAGCACCTACGGCACTACGCTGTATCAGGAAACGGGAGATATCTATTTAGTCGCGGACGTGCTCGGCCACAAGGACGTCAATACGACCAGAAAACACTACGCCGCCATGAAGGACGCCAATAAACGGAAAGCGGCTAAGACCATACGCCTGCGGGAAGAACTGTGACGCTTATTCCCGATCCGCCGCCGCATAATAAGGGATAACAAGATACATGCCCGCCTGAATCTTATCTCCGTCTAACGAATTGATCCTGCACAGCTCTGCGATATAGCTTTCTACAGAATCGTAATGCGTCCCCATATGCTCCTGTGCGATCGACCACAGGGTATCGCCCTCTTTCACCGCTATGCTGGCATAATACTTATGCTGCGCCGCTTCCTCTCTCCCACTCTCTGCGTTGGATAAAAAGCCGCCGAGGCGAAAAGAAAGGGAAAAAGCAAGGCAGACCGCCAGAATAAAGAGCAGGATATTTTTCCTGCGTTCCCGCCGCCTTCTTAAACGGTTATTCAATATCCTTCTCTCGCTCCCGCTCATCGTATCCCTCCCTCTGATCTTCTACAGATAGAACATTTGTTGCGAACATGCGTTCCTTTTATCTGTATTATACCAAACATATTTTCGATGTCAATCCTTTTTTGATAAAAAATCGAACAAATATTTGGAATATATGTTTGCTTTTTGCATAGGGTTGTGTTACACTGGACATATAGGAACGATAAAACAGTTTCACCGGAGGTAAATCTATGAAATATGGAAAGATCACGGCAAAGCAGCAGGAAATCCTAGAATATATCAAAGAAGAGATCTTATCAAAGGGATATCCGCCCGCGGTTCGCGAGATCTGTGAAGCCGTTCATTTAAAGTCGACTTCTTCCGTCCATTCTCATCTGGAAACGCTGGAAAAGAACGGTTATATCCGCAGGGATCCCACAAAGCCGCGCGCGATCGAGATATGCGACGATTCTTTTCAGATGGTACGTACCGAGACGGTCAGCCTTCCCGTCGTCGGGACGGTCGCTGCGGGCGTCCCTCTTTTGGCCGAGGAAAATATCACGCAGTATTTCCCGGTGCCGGCCGATATGATCCCTAAGGGAGAGCCCTCTTTCGTCCTAAAGGTCAAGGGAGATTCCATGATAAATGCCGGGATCTTAAACGGGGATCAGATCTTTGTCCAGACCTGTCATACCGCGCGCAACGGCGATATGGTGGTCGCCCTGATCGACGATTCCGCCACGGTTAAGACCTTTTATAAGGAAGACGGCCATATCCGCCTTCAGCCTGAAAATGATGAGATGGAGCCCATTCTTGTAAACGACTGCCAGATCCTCGGAAAGGTATACGGCGTGTTCCGCTTATTTTCCTAAGGTTAGGTTTATTTTCAGTTTTATCTGTGCTATTCTGCCCTATTCACAGGACGACTGATCAATAAGAGATGGGATCGCGTTAAAAAGGCGGTTAGGAACGTGAAAGTTCGTAACCGCCTGTATGCTGTGATGTATGTGATGTTTTGATTTCAACAGGGTCTATCCGACCCCGTAATACGCATAAAATCAATCGTATTTTTTTACGATTGATTTTATGACTGTTTTTAATTATTAAATTTTAAAATCATGTATTTTGATAACGGAAAACTGTCCAACAAAAATGCTATTGTTCGCTGATCGTATCAATGATGGACATATTTTGAATACGTCTGGACGGCCCTCTGACAGCGATAATGGCCGTTAAGATTACTACTGAAACAATAAGAATCAAATTGACAACGGGGATATTCCACGGCTCTCCCCAGCGTCCGGTCACCATATGTTCAAACAAATATCGATGTATGGGTAACCCGATCAAACAGCCTGCAGCGCTGCCGGCAAGGGAATATACTGCGGCCTCTGCAGTTACCATTCTTATAAGCTGCCGTGTACTCATGCCAACCGCACGCATAGCGCCATATTGTTTTATGCGGGCGGACACGCTCATGCCAACACTGTTTATTATATGAAATACCGTAATCAGGGCTATTATGACCAGAAAACCGTATAGGAACAGCGCATAGGAATAATATACTCCGACTGCCTGCTGATTGCTTTGTCGGCGATCTGAAAAAGAAAACTCCGAACCGGCCATTTGACGGATAACGCCTGCCTCCTCATCCGTCGTCCCACGCCGGAACTGCAGATCAATAATCGTATATTGAGCTTCTCCCCAAAGCTGCTGAAACAAGTCCTCCGTACAAATGATGTTAGCGACTCCCGGAGTGTTTGTAAAGGGACTTTTTGAGAGAACGCCGACAACATTTAATTCCTGCGTCATGCCGTCCACATTCAATATAATCTTGTCCCCTGTATGCAGAGAATAGTCTGAATTATAAACGGCTAACACCGCATTTTCCTCAGAGAACACAGCTTCTGCAGCGCCCTCGATCAAGTTTTCATTGGCCCACTTAAATTGATGTTCTTCATAAGAGATCATATTGATCTGCCGGTTCTCTTTTGTAGGGATATCATAGGCAAACATTCTGCCATACACACGTTTCACAAAATCCAGATCCTCAAATTGTTCCGCTAATTTTTGGGGAACGGAAAGAGAATTATCCGCGCTTATAATAGAAACATCCGGCGCATAGGGTTCCACTGCATTGATCGCATGGCCCATAAAATTGATCGCCGGAGAAAACGCCAAAAACAGGACGATACTGATTGCAAACGAACCGGTCATCAAAATAAAATTTTTGCGGTTTGCTGTAGCGTGATAAACTCCTAATGCCGTATCAATTTTCAATATTTGCGTTTTAGCGGCTGTTTTAACGGACTGCGATTGATAGGCATTGCCGGAAACCGCCGTCAGCGGAGAGACATTGGCTGCTTTTTTGGCGGGCGACTGCGCTGCTAATCGCACGGTAAGAATACCTATGGCAATTCCGCAGACGATACTGATTCCGCTTACCCGAAAGACAGGCATCTCCGAAAAATATTCTGGACTGATCCATTTTAAAGCGGCGCATAAGATCCATACGACCACTATGCCGCCGAATAAGCCCGCGGGGATCGCGGATTTACACCAATGCAGCCCTTCCTTATGTACGAGACGCATAATCTGCTTTTTGGTAGCGCCAATACAACGAAGCATTCCAAAAAATTCCGTTCTCTGCATAACATTACTATTGAGGCTGCCTGCGATCATCAATACGCTTGCAGTCAACACTAAAAGGAATAATACGAGCGCGCTGCCATAAAGCTGAATAACAAAACCATTATCGCTCTGTCCCAAAACAGCAAGCAGATTGCCGTTTTGGGCGACCTGTTTTTTATTCAAAGAAAACGTTCGCGTAAGGTTAGCAATCACTTTCTGCATATTGCAGAAAGCAGATAATTGCACGATCAACTGTTCTGTGTAATCTTCACTCGAAACGTAACGGCGAAAAGCTTCTATGGAAAGCAGGGCCGAAATCCTGTCATATCTCATCTCATTCGCCGAAGCGGCGGCAAAGCCGGAAATGGTAAAGTTTTCGCCCATTCCGTCAATCGTAATCACATCTCCAAGTTTCACGTTCAATATGGACTTGGCGGATTCAGATAGTACGATTTCATGATCCGATTTTGGAAAGCCGCCCTCAACGAGTTCATTTTCAAACATAGAAGCGTAGGCATTCCCATCTATCCCGGCTATCCTAATGGGTTTGCCGTTAATAGAAAATCCGGTCTCCTCTTTCACATAAGCATACCAGCTGGAAGCGGCGACTTCCGGCCGGGATTGTATGATCGTTCCGGTTTCCCGATCAATATCAGAAAAAATAACATGCCAGTTTCCGTGTTTTTTGATCTCTTGATACTGCTGGCTGCGGATCGCCATTTCAGCCATGCCGAATATGACAGTTACCAAAAAAACAGACAGGGCAATACAAAATACCGTCATCCTTCCCTGTCCCTTGTGTCGTTTTACAGATATAGGAATCAAATCAAGATAACGTTTCATTCCCTTTCCCTTTTAAATCTGTCAGGAGGCCGTCTGCCACCCGGAATATTCGATCTGCTGACGCGGCCAAATTCTCGTTATGGGTAATCATCAAGATGGTTTGATGATAGCGCCGGGAAGCCTGCCTAAGCAGATCCATAACATCTTGACTGTTTTTGCTGTCCAGATTTCCCGTAGGTTCATCAGCTAAGATCAGTTTTGGATCGGTAATCAGGGCGCGGCCAATAGCGACGCGCTGCTGCTGACCGCCGGATAGCTGACTCGGTAAATGGCTGCGGCGGTCTCCTAAACCCAGCAGCTCTAACATCTCGTCGATTGCATCCGGATCAGGTCTTCGATAGTCGAGGAGAAAGGGAAACATGATATTCTGCTCAACATTTAGTTCTGCAACAAGCTGGAACGATTGAAAAATAAAACCGATGTTACGCCGCCGAAAAATTGTACGCTGCTCCTCTTCCATAGAAAAAAGGTCTTGCCCGTCCACCGTAATGCTGCCGGAAGTCGGGGTATCCAATGCCCCGATACAATTCAGCAGGGTACTTTTGCCGGAACCGGATTTACCGATCACCGCAGCGAACTCCCCTTTTTCCAAAGAAAAAGACACGTTTTTTAAAGCGTCCACCTTAGCCTCGCCTTTTCCATAAGTCTTGCATAAATTTTGTACGTTCAAGATCTCCATCGTTATCAGGTCTCCCTCTTTAAAAATAGCAAAGAGCAATATCATATGATCTCAAAATCCCGGCATAACCCTGCCTATTTAAACGGTTACCCCCGTATTCTATATACTCTATTTCTATTCGCACCGATTAGCTCAACTTCCGGCATATCCCTAAGTAACGCTCTTGTCCGCACAATACTTAATCCGATACATTCGGCTATATATTAGAAAGCTGATCCTACAAACTAGTTAATATTTTCTCAGAATTTCCGACACCGATAATTTCATTCTGTGATTCGCTTTCTAACACTCCAAGAACAATAAACCCACCAGATGTATTGCTAAAGGATGAGTAGCTTTCCCAAAAAGAGTTATATAAGAGACCGCCCTGCCCATGCGGTCTCTCTCTTCCCCCTCCCTTACATAAAATCTTCCTTATCCACTGCTCTGCCGTCCCGCCAGATCCTGTCAAGATCGTAAAAAAGCCGATTCTCCTTATCAAAGATATGAATGATGATATCCCGGTAATCCATCAGGATCCAGTTGGCGCTTTCATAGCCCTCCGACTGTTTTAAGGGAAGCCCGGCTCTTCCGAGCGTCTCCTCGACATGATCCGCCAGCGTCTGGATCTGGCTCTTGTTCGTGCCGTTTGCGATGATAAAATAGTCCGCTATCGTGGAGACGGCGCTGATATCAATGATATGGATATCCTCCGCCTTCTTTTCTTCTAAGGCGTTTATCGCAATCTTAACCCATTCTTTTATCTGATCCATCTCTCGCAGCCTCCTTATAATACTCGTAAGTCTTTTTCGTCATGGGATCGATATCGCTCTTTACCGTTTCCAGATAGGAAAGCGTATCCTCCAGTATCTTCAGCAGCGCCCGGTCCAGATCCACAAAAGCGAGCTTGCGGATCTCTTCCAGATTTGGAGCCTGTTTCCGATTGGGCTCGATATAGTCCGCGATATAGATGATCTTTTCCAGCCTGCTCATTCCCGGCCTGCCGGTCGTATGGTTTAAAATGGCGTTCACGATATCCTTATCCCTGACCCCGTAACGCTCCATTGCAAGGAAGCTGCCGACTTTGGCATGGAGCAGGAAGGGATTCTGCGCTTCGATCTTGTTGATATGGATATTGTGTTTTTCGCATATCTTTATCTTTTTGGAATTTTTAATACATTTTGCGCAGTCGTGCAGAAGCCCCGCGAGCTCGGCGCTCTTGATATCCTCGTTATGGCACATGGCCAGACAGCTTGCCGTATAGGCGACTCCGAGCGTATGCTCATAGCGTTTGGAATCCAGCGTTTTTTCCATCATTTTACGGATTCTTCCAATATCCCCATGCTTTAATTTCATACTGCCACTCACTTTCATTTCCTGATCTTTCATTTACTGGTAAAGATGATTTTTCCCGATATATTCCTCCACGGCCGGCGGGACGAGCCCGCGGATCGATTTCCCGCCGCGTATCAGGCTCCTGATACCGGAGGAAGAGATATCGACGGGAGCCGTTTCGACCAGACGGATGCTGGCGCGGTAACGCTTATGAAGATGATCGATCTGCCGCTTTAAACCCTCGAGCGACACGCCGCTCCGATATGCGGCAAGCACCGTGACCGCTTCAAAGATCGCCGCGGGAGCGACCCATTCCTCCATCGAAAACAGCGTATCCGCGCCTGTCAAAAAGAAAAATTCCGTATCCGGCCTCTGCCTCTGCAGCTCCCATATCGTTTCATGGGAATAGGAATTTCCCGTCTTTTCGATCTCGATCGTCGATACCGCAAAATCCGGTTCGTCCTGTATCGCGAGCCGCACCATCTCGGCGCGCCGCCCTGCGGGAAGGATCTCGCTTTGATCCTTCATATAGGAAACGCCGCTTGGAATAAATAAGATCTCGTCTAGGCCGGCTTCCTCCAGCGCACGCCTTGCCAAATGCAGGTGCCCGCAATGGATCGGATTAAAGGTGCCGCCTAAGATCCCTGTTTTTTTATGATATGTCATAAGCTTTGCAATCCCATCTCGCCTCATAGGGGCAGCGCGATCTTGGGTTTGTCTTTATCGGGCTTATAGAGGACGATCTTTTTCCCAATGACGTGCACGACGTTGGAATGCGTCCTTTCCGCGAGCATGGAAGCGAGCTGGCGCGGATCCTCGATACAGTTTTTCAAAACGGCGATCTTGACCAGTTCGCGGTTATGGAACGCTTCCGACACCGCCGCCGTCACCTCCGGCGTCAGTCCGGCCTTCCCGATCTGGAATACCGGCTCTAAGACGGAGGCCAGCCCCTTTAAATATGCGCGCTGTTTACTTGTTAAAGTCATAACTTCTCTCCTATTTATAATAATCAAAGGAAAGCCCATACATGCGTACCGTATCGCCCTCTGAGATCCCCAGCTCTTCCAGCCGCTTTAGTATGCCGGCCTCTTTTAAGAAATTCTGGAAGAAACGGAAGCCCTTTTCGCTTTCCAGATTGGTATATCCCAGCATTTTTTCGATACTGGGGCCCTCTACCACATATTCGTTTTCTTTTTCGTCATAAAGGACGCTGAACGGCTCCTGTTCGGAAGAGATCTCCGTTTCCGGGAAATATTCCTGCTCAAAGACGACGGGCGGCTCCTTCATCTCGCCAAGCGCACGGCTGATATGGTAAAGCAGCTCCTTTACGCCCTCCCCGGTAACGGCAGAGATCGCAAATACCGGTATGCCCTGCGGTTTAAATTCCGCTTCCAGACGCCCGACTGGATCCTCGCCCGGCAAAATGGCGTCCGTCTTGTTCGCCGCAATGATCTGGGGACGGTTTCCCAGCTCTTTTTGATAGGTTTCCAGCTCCTTTTGAATGGCATAGACGTCCGCGACTGGATCCCGCCCCTCCGTCGAAGCGGCGTCCACGATATGGAGAAGGAGTCTCGTCCGTTCGATATGCCTTAAAAATTCATATCCCAGCCCGATCCCCTCCGAAGCGCCCTCGATCAGCCCCGGGATATCCGCGATCACAAAGCCGCCCGTATCCGGCAGATCGACGACTCCCAGATTTGGGTTTAACGTCGTAAAATGATAGTTGGCGATCTTAGGCCGCGCATTGGTCACACGCGATAAAAACGTGGACTTCCCAACGTTCGGATAGCCGACCAGACCAACGTCCGCGATCACCTTTAATTCCAGCAAAAGCTCCAGCTCTTTGGCGGGCTGGCCCGGCTGCGCATATTTCGGAGCCTGCATGGTGGAGGTCGCGTAATGCTGGTTGCCGCTGCCGCCCCTGCCGCCCTTTAACAGGATCCGCCTTTTGTTCTCTCCCGACATATCCGCGATCACCCTGCCGCTTGCGGCCTCCCGGATCACGGTGCCTGCCGGCACTTTGACGATAACGTCTTCGCCGTCCTTCCCCCTGCAGTTGCGTTTCCCGCCCGCTTCGCCGTCCTTTGCGGAATATTTGCGGATATGGCGAAAATCCGTCAGGGTATTCAATCCCTCGTCTACGACAAAGACCACGTCGCCGCCCTTGCCGCCGTCGCCCCCGTCCGGGCCGCCGTTCGGCACATATTTTTCGCGGCGGAAGGAAACGTGCCCGTCTCCGCCCTTACCGCTTCTTACAAAGATCTTCGCTCTGTCTGCAAACATAAAATTTCTCCTGCGGCCCTCAGCCTTTTCTTTCCGGGAAAAAAAGAAGCCGCTGCAAAATGAATACAGGTCGCGATTCATTTCGCAGCGGTCTTAACGTCATTGGCATTACTGCTCTACCGGATAAACGGAAGCCTGCTTTTTGTCTCTTCCCTTTCTCTCAAACCTCAGAACGCCGTCCACAAGCGCAAATAAAGTATCGTCGCCGCCCCTGCCTACGTTGAGGCCGGGATGGATCTTCGTGCCGCGCTGTTTATATAAAATATTGCCAGCCTTTACAAACTGTCCGTCAGCCCTTTTCGCTCCCAGTCTCTTGGATTCGGAATCCCTGCCGTTTTTGGTAGAGCCGACCCCCTTTTTGTGAGCAAAAAATTGAAGGTTCATATTTAGCATGTATCTACACCTCCCTGAATATTAATTTCAAATAAGCTCCGTGGTACTCCCGTTCCACTTCTTTCAGACCAAGCAGCATGGTGTCAAGCAAAAGTTTGGTTTCCTCCGTCGGGCTTTTCTTCAGCGTAAAACGGATCATGCCGCGCTCCGTATCCTCGTCGCAGGCAAACTCCTGATTCCCGTACCGCTCGATCGCATTGACCGTATTGATCACAAGGATCGAGACTGCGGCGCATACGATATCTTCTCCCGACTTTGCATAACCGGCGTGTCCCGAGCAGAGAAAACCCTGATAGGTTCCGCCGCCGGTCCTGAAAACGGTCATTGTTATCATTTCTTTTGCTTTTCCTTATCCTGCTCAGGCGTTGATCTTGTCGATCTTAACCTGCGTGTATGCTTGTCTGTGACCGTTTTTCTTGTGATAGCCGGTTTTTCTCTTGTATTTGTATACAATGACTTTCTTCGCCTTCCCCTGCTTTACGACGGTAGCCGTTACCGTGGCAGACGCGGCGTCCGAACCGACCTTCAGCTCGTCGGCGCTTACAGCAAGAACATGGTCAAATGTAACAGTATTCCCTGCTTCTGCGTCGAGCTTCTCCACTCTGATCACATCGCCCTCAGAAACCTTATACTGTTTTCCGCCAGTTGCGATAATTGCGTACATTAGGGCACCTCCTGTTATCTTTACTCGCTAATTACGGTGACGTCCGCTTTGCCGGACATACTTTTACCTCATTATGCGGCATACTCATATAATATAGCATGGGGTCTTTAGTCTGTCAAGCCTTTTATAAAAAAGTAAGAGATGATCTGCGAACGGGAGCTGAATTCCTCGCTCCTAAGAAGCCGCGCTACCTCCTCCTTTGTGTAGAACCGCGCCTGTATCATCTCGTTTTCGGAACTGTGATCCGAGATCTCGCCCTCCGTATCGACAAAGGCAATGCAGGTTTTGACGTCCGAGATCCCCACCGCCGCATAGGAGGCGGGCAGGATATCCCGGATCCTCTTGACGGAAAGCCCCGTTTCCTCATAGAGCTCGCGCCGGATACATTCCTCGATCGTTTCCCCTTCTTCGATCATGCCCGCGCACAGGTTGAAGATCGTCCGGTTGACGCTCATACGAAATTCCCGCAGCAAAAGCAGCTTCCCTTCGCAGAACGCCACGATGGAGATCCCGCTGGAGGATTTTCCGATATCCTCGATCCCCTTTAACTCTTTGCGGCTCACAAATTCATATTTTTTTTCGTTCCCGGCCTTGTTCAGATAGGTGATCTCATAGTTTTTCAGATATTTTCCGTCTTTTACCTTCTCAAAGTTTACATATTTCATAGCGTTACCTTCTCAAATCTTAACTATCCGCAGCGCTGCCTTCTCAAAGCTTAGATATTTCACA
>CANQTG010000055.1 GCA_947626715.1 uncultured Lachnospiraceae bacterium
CGATTATGATTCGATTGACGAAGACACCCGCAGCCTGTACCGTCAGGACATCTCCGCTTTCGGCGGCATCTCCCCGACTTACCGGATTGCGCTTGGGGGGATACGCCCATGATCGTGTGGGACTTCCATTCCCTGCTCGTCATGGTGCAGATATGCTTTTCCTTCCTGCTTATGGATAAGGGCACAGATATGCGCCTGTGCAAGCACTGTAAGAAAGCCTTTATCGCAAGCAGGAAAAGGAATGAATTTTGCAGCCAGAGATGTAAGAAGCAGTTTACTGTCTATAAATCGAGGGAAAAAGAAAGAAAACAAATCAGATAATCCTCAAGTCGGACAACCCTTGCATTTCCCTCTCCCTTGTGTTATACTCCAAATCGTTGCAGCCCGCATTCCTGTCGGCTTTGCAGCAAACCAATCCGTCAGTTCGAGACCTTCCTGACGTAAAACAAAACTAAAGGAGACGTATGTATGAAAACTAAAAATGTTCTGTTCCTGACACAGGCGGCCATGATCGCCGCCCTCTATGTCGTTCTGACCTTTCTGGCCAACCTCTTCGGCCTTGCTTCCGGCGCTGTCCAAGTCCGGCTTTCCGAAATGCTCGCCGTTCTTCCGGCGTTTACGCCGGCCGCAGTCCCGGGCTTGTTCGTCGGCTGCCTGCTCAGCAACCTGCTGACCGGCTGCTGTCTCTTAGATATCGTTATGGGCAGTCTGGCCACCCTTATCGGCGCCGCTGGCGCCCGTCTGCTGCGCCGGCATCGATTTTTAGTCCCCGTACCCACGATCTTATCCAACGCGCTCATCGTTCCCTTTGTGCTGGCCTCCCCGTATGGCTACGGCCTTACCTCCGCATGGTGGTATCTGATCGTCACCGTCGGCACTGGCGAGATCGCCTCCTGCGGGATTCTGGGTATGATCCTGTATTTTGTCCTCCAAAAATACGCGGCGCGCCTGTTTCCCCAGCCAATATCGTAAAAGGGAAATCCGCGGCGTGTTTGCCGCATGGATTTGAAACGGATCCTGAATCCCGAGCTTTAAGCGGCCTTGCCGGGCGCGCCTCTGAAACTTAGGATTCAGGATTTTCTGATATAGGTGACGAAGCTGTTCCCGTTCTCCTCAAACCATTCCGTGGAGTCATTCATTCCCTTCTTAAACACCTCCCCGGTCAGCGGATCCATCAAAACAACATTTAATTCGTTAAAGCCCACGATCAGGACGGCGTTTCCGTCGCTCTGCATGGCAAGGACCGGAATATCCTGATTGACGTAATACAGGATAGAATTGAGCGTACAGCCGGACAATTCCAATATCTGCGCATCCGGCAGGTTCTTTCGCAGAATCTCTACCGCGGTCGTACCCCCTCGCAGCATATAGGCGGTATTTCTGGGCACGCCCTCATACGCGAGTATGGTATCTAAGCAGACCGCCAGAGAGCTCCGCTCTTCGTCCGCCAGCTCTCCCGTAATGCGCATGATCTGGTTTTTGGCGCTCCGTTCGCCGGCCTTCCAGACATAGGCCCCCTCGTCGTTGACGACGACCCCCGATATCGCAGAGCCGTGCGTCACCGCGTTCCCGGGATCGGTATAGATCCCTTCGATATCCCGGATCCCATATACATAATAATGCTCCGTATCCGATCGGGGCCTTGTGACGGCCACCTCCCTGCCACCTTCAAAAAGCACTTCCTTAGGCGTCAGAAATTTAAGCCCTTTTTTGTCTATGGTCTTTTTCACCGCGATCTGCACGATCGTCTCAAATTCCTCCGTGACCGCCGTTTCAACGGTATTGTCGCCCGGCGCAGCCTCTTCATTGTTCATGATCTGGTCGTCCTCCGCCGCGACATACTGCATGGTCTCCTCGTCCCGCCTAACGCGCTGCAAGCTGATCTGATTGTCATGGATCTGCGCGCCGGTCACATAGATCCCGTCCTGACGGTACCTTTTTAATACCTCGTCATTCTCGCTCTGGATCCTGATCTCATACATGGGGATCAAGACCTTTCCGCTCCGGTCCCTTTCAATATCCGACATGCGTGTCATACCGTAGATCAGATCCTCTCCCATAAAGCCGAGCGGCGTCAGCATGATCTGGCTGCCCTGCTTTAATTCCGTCTGCTTATGCGAGCTTAGATTCATCAGCGTCAGCTCGCTTCCCGCCGTCTTTTCCCCGCTCTTCCACGCGATCATGCGGTTGCTGTCCGAGATCTGGTAGGAATCCTCCTGAAGATCCGTAACGATCGTCCGGTAATTCTTGCTTTCCAAATTGAACTCATACACGCTCCCGTCGAGCATCAGATACAGGTGATTGTCATTATCCACATAGGCGAGCTGCTCCACATCCGCTTTTACCCTCTTATAGCAGCGCTCGTCCGGTATAAAGATCTCCTCCTCTATCGTGTTCAGCATACTGTTGTAATAGTAGACTTGGATCCCTACCTCCCCTTCGTGACGCCCCCGGTTCATATAACCGTAGATCAGGAATCTGACATTTTCCGTCTCGTCCACATTCAGGATCTTAATGCCGTGCTCGAAATAGAGGGTGCGCCGATCCGTATTCTCCTCGTTATAGAAGCCAAACAGGCTGACAAATTTATTATCGCTGACATTATAACTGTATAGGCGGTCCTCATTCACAAACGCCAGCACATTCCCGCCGTCGCTTTCCTTCATTTCCACATTCGGATCGTGGATCCCCAGCATGATCTTATTATTGGCGAACAGCTCCTGCGTCTCGCTTTCAAAGATCTGGTTCATATCGCGCTCATACCTAAGCAGATAGATCCGGTCCTGCGTATAGCGGAATCGGAAATATTCCTCCACCTGATAATAGCGTTTCGATTTCCCGCTTCCCGTGCTAACGAGATAGGAGAGATTGATCCCCGCCATCGCCGGGCCGATCTCCCGTATCGTATAGACGGGCTCCCACTCTTCCTTTACCCGCAGATCTCCCCATGTGATCTGCTGGAAGCTGCTGTGAATGTCCACATGGCTGTACGTGCTGTTATCGCCCTCCGAATTGGATTCCAGATACATGGTCAGGCTCTCCGCCGCCTTCTTGTCATAAAGCCTGTTATGGAAATCCTTCGCAAACGCGAGCTTCTCCGCCATGTGGTAATCTTCCGACTGGATCATGCGCGTATAATACCGTATGGTCCTGCCGCTGCCGTCCTCAAGCAGCAGGATCAAATTATATTCCGTATTGTGGTCGATCAGATCCTTTACCGAAAACGATGCCAGTATCTCGTCCCGCGTTTCCTCATATTCGCCGATATCCGTCGATTCTACAAGCCTTTCGCCGTCTATGCTCCTTACCTCAAATCCGATACGCCGGATCTCCGCGCCCAGCTTTTCGACGGTGATCGCAAGATCGCGGTTTTCGCCCAGCACTGTGATCGTATCCCGCATCGTGCTGCCGTCCATTTCCTTTAAGTAGCCGTGCAGGCAGTTTATCTTATCCGCGCCTTGACTCATATAGACTAACGGGAGCGTGGCCTTTCCCATTTCTACGGTCAGATCCGTATTTCCCTGATTCATAAAAGCGCTGACGGCCAATATCGAGATCATAAACGTGGCGGCCCACACAAATATCTGCAAAACGATCTTTTTCATATACGACTATTCTCCCAAAAGCCTATACAGGGTAGGTTCCGCCTGCAGGAATGTCAATAGTTCCTTTATCTTTTCCATTTTCTCCGCCCGGTACTCTATCTCGGCCGCGCACTCCGCATCCCGACCGCGCCTGACGGCACGGATCAGGATATTCTTAGCCGTATGCTCCATATCGATAAATTCCAATATCTGCGTATCGTATCCCCGCGCCTCCAACAGCTCCGCGCGTATCGCATCCGTAAACAGGGCCGCGCTGCGCTCCCGGATCAGGCCATAGGAAAACAGCTCCGACAGCGGCCCGCACTGAATCTGCCGATTCAGCTCATGCTGACAGCAGGGTACGGACAGGATCACCTTCGCGCCCCATGTTACCGCCCGCTCAAGCGCATAATCCGTCGCCGTATCACAGGCATGAAGAGTCACTACCATATCCACGCCCCCGCTTTTTGCAAAATCCCGGATATCCCCTTGATAAAAATGCAGCTCTTCGTATCCGTATTTTTCACAGAGGCGGTTACAATCCCGTATCGCCTGCTCTTTCAGATCCAGACCCGTGATCGCTACCGGATATCCGTTTAAGATCTTCAGATAATAATACATAGCGAAGGTCAGATAGGATTTCCCGCAGCCAAAATCAAGGATACGGATCGGGCGATCTGTCGGCAGCTGCGGCAGGATATCCTCGATATATTCAAGGAAACGGTTGATCTGACGGTATTTGTCATACCGGCTCTTAACGATCCGGCCGTCCGGCGTCTGTACGCCCAGATCCTGTAAAAAGCCGACCGACTTCCCCTCTTCCAGAATATAGCGCTTTTTCCTGTTATGCTCCAAAACGGGGGATCGATCCTCCTACGCCTGCCTTTTTTTCAGCGTCAGGTTCCCTTTCTTCCCGACAAGCGCCGTCGCCGTATAACGCTTCGTATGGATCTCAAGCTGTTTAAACTCTTTTCCCATGAGCGACTGCACGTCCGCCGTCAGCTCCACCGCCTCTTTATTGGTATGAAATACCTGCGTCTGCGTAAAACGGCTCTCCTGATAGAGGAGCTTCCCCTTTACCATGACCGGACGTATCTTTATTTTCTGGATGCCGCCTTTCCTGCGCGGATGACTGACGATCATCTGATATAATCCCGCCTCTAGGCTCTCTTTTAAGATCTCTTCCAGCCGCTCCATAACACGATACTCCCCTGCTTACTGAATTCCTTATCATTTTACTGTGTTTCCCGGTAAAGGACAACCATAATTTCCCCCGGTAAGATCGAAAATATTTTCTGAATTTAGAAGTCATGGTATAATACACTCCAGAATCTGTCTGCTACGCAGCTGCCGCACTGTGCGCTTTAAGACTTCAAATCGAAAAAGGAGGCTCCCATGCCGGAAAGATTTTCATCACAAGCCCTGTTTTCCCGTTTTATGCGTTTTCCCGCCACTTTGACCGCGATCTGGCTGTTTACCCTTGTTTTCTCGTCCTCGTTCTCAGACGCAGGTTTCGCCATGAAATTTCATGAAACGGCGCTCTTTTTCTTATTTGCTTACGGCTGCTTTAGCTTTCTGATCGAAGCTCTCTTTCTGTGCCTGCCGAAAACGATCTGTTATCCGCTTTCCCTGACGGGCTGTCTTATCCCCGCCTGTCTGTTTGCGGTTCTGTCCCGCTCCGATTCCGCATGGTGGGAGGCCTACGCCGTGCGCTGCAGCGTCTGTTATTTTCTCATCTTATTCTCCCTCGGCATATATTTTTGCTGCAGGGCCTCGGACTGCAGCTTTGAGGACTATCTGCGCCGCGTTTTTGGCAGGACGCTGCGATACCACATCGTCTGGTTCATTCTGCTAATCGGCATCGCCCTTCTCTGCGCTATTTTGATCACCCTATTTGACCTTAGCGCCGATATCCTCGTGCAGGGAGAACTGCTGCTGTTCGGCCTGTATTACATGTCCTCCTTCCTGCTTTCCTTTTATCCCGAGGAAGGCGGAGAGGGAGCGCTGGCCGCCGCTTTGACCCGTTATATCCTGCCCCTTCTGCTCGCCGCGGCCTTTTTCATTCTCTATGTCTATCTGCTCTCTGTCCTGATCCTGCGGAATATTCCCTCCAATGCCCTCTTCCGTATCACGGCGGCCCTGTTCCTGCTCGGCTTCCCCATCTGCATTACGGCCTCCGATCTTTCAAGGACCGGCCTTTTGAGCCGTATCTGCCGTTTCCTGCCGTATCTGTATCTCCCGCTTTTGCCGGTGCAGGCCTATTCCATTGCCCTGCGTATCGCCCAAAACGGCCTTACGCCCATGCGCTATGCGGCCGTCGCCCTCTTTTTGTTTGAGCCGATCGCGCTTGCCCTCTATCATTTCAGACGCTCCGCCCTGCCGCTCCTTTTTCCACTCATCTCCGTCTTTGTCTTTGTCTGCGGCGTTCCCCCGTATCTTAATATGTACGATACCTCTTTTTACAGTCAGAAAGCGGCGCTCGAACGCTATCTGGCTCTGCCTGAGGAACGGCAGGAGCGTATCGCGTATTCCCTTTCTTCTTCCGACGCCGGTGAAGAAGAAAAAGCGCTCCGCCTGCGCTACTACGGCGCGCTTTCCTACTTAAAATATGAGAGCTATCCGGGCAAACGTTATCTGGATTCTCTGGATACGCGGCAAAAACAAGCTTTGGATACGCTGTTTGCACCTGCCGACCCAGAGCCGCAGACTAGCATCCAATACGGCGCAGAGAGCGGTTTTGCAGCGATCCCGGTCGAAGGCTGGAAATCCTGCGTTCCCTTCGATTATTATGCAGGCGAAGAGGTCTCGCGATCGGGGAGCTCCTATCCGCTCCTGCCGAAGGAGCGTCCAACGCTGACCGTAGACGTATACCGGCTCCTCTTTTATTATATGGCCCACGCCGACCAGCACGGCGACATCGAGCCGTGGTTTTGTCTGCACCGAACCTATATCCTAGATACGGATCACGCCCTGTACCTGAAAGAGATCTCCTTTGAATACGATCCGCAAAAGGATTCCTTTTCCTATGTCTCGATAACGGGATATCTGCTGGAACGATAGGCGCTTTTCTCTCTAGGCAAAAAGCAGGCGGCATAGCTCTTCGTTATGCCGCCTTATCCTGCTCGTTTTACGGATATCCTATTTTTTCAACTGTATTCTCGCCATCGCGCGCAGCAGCGCCGTTTCCGCTCTCGCGATATCCGTCTCCGGCGTTTTGGACGCCAGACGTTCCTCGGCTCTGCCGCGGGCCTCCTCGGCCCGTTCCAGATCGATCTCCTCCGGCCATTCGACGATCTCCGCCATAATGGTGACCTTATCCTGCAGGATCTCCGTAAATCCCGCATGAAGAGCGGCCTGCTTTTGCCCGCCGTCCTCCGTGATCGTCAAGATCCCCGGCGCAACGATCACCGTAGTCGGCACATGCTCTTTGTAAATACCGATCTCTCCCTCTGTGGTATTAAATTCCACCATAGAAGCTTCCCCTTCATAGAAGATACGGTCCGGCGTGATGATCTTCAGTAGAAATTTATTTCCTTCTGCCATACGCTCCCCCTTATTTCACGCGGGCAATCACGTCGTCGATCGTTCCCGCGTTCAGGAAATAGCTCTCGGGAATATCGTCATGCTTTCCTTCAATGATCTCGCGGAATCCGCGGATCGTCTCGGAGATCGGCACATATTTTCCTTCCAGACCTGTGAACTGTCCCGCTACAAAGAAGGGCTGGGAAAGGAACCTCTGTACCTTTCTCGCGCGTCCTACGACCAGCTTATCCTCCTCGGAAAGCTCGTCCATACCCAGAATCGCAATGATATCCTGCAATTCCTTATATCTCTGTAAGATCTCCTGCACGCCTCTGGCCGCTTCGTAATGCTCCTGCCCGACCACGCGCGGATCCAAGATACGCGAGGTGGATTCCAGCGGATCGACCGCAGGATAGATCCCCAGCTCTACGATGGAACGTGACAACACCGTCGTCGCATCCAGATGGGCGAAGGTAGTCGCCGGAGCCGGGTCGGTCAGATCGTCCGCAGGCACATATACCGCCTGTACGGAGGTGATGGAACCGCTCTTTGTGGAAGTGATCCGCTCCTGCAAAGCGCCCATCTCCGTCTGCAGAGTAGGCTGATATCCCACTGCGGAGGGCATACGCCCCAGCAGCGCGGACACCTCGGAACCCGCCTGCGTAAAACGGAAGATATTGTCAATAAATAACAGTACGTCCTTGCCGCCTTTGTCGCGAAAATATTCCGCCATCGTAAGGCCCGAAAGGCCGACTCTCATTCTCGCTCCCGGCGGCTCGTTCATCTGCCCGAACACCATCGTCGTCTTATCGATAACGCCGGATTCCTGCATTTCATGGTAGAGGTCGTTTCCTTCCCTCGTCCGCTCTCCCACGCCCGTAAAGACGGAATAACCGCCGTGCTCCGTCGCGATATTGCGGATCAGCTCTTGGATCAGCACCGTCTTGCCTACGCCTGCGCCGCCGAACAGGCCGATCTTTCCGCCCTTCTGATACGGACAGAGCAGATCGACGACCTTGATCCCCGTCTCCAAAAGCTCCGTTTCCGTGGATTGTTCTTCAAACGCCGGAGCCGGCCTGTGGATCGGCTCATAGCTCACGTTCTCCGGCGCGGGTTTATTATCTATGGGCTCTCCGAGCACGTTGAAAATACGTCCCAGCGTATTTTCGCCTACCGGCACCGCGATCGGGCCTCCCGTCGCGACCGCTTCCATACCTCTTACAAGGCCGTCTGTAGAACCCATGGCAATACATTTGACCGTATCGTCACCCAGATGCTGTGCCACTTCCACGATCAGCTTCCCGCCGTCTTTTAACGGGATACGGATCGCTTCGTTGATCTCAGGAAGCTTTCCTTCACCGAACTTAATATCCAGAACAGCACCGATAATCTGAGTGATCTTTCCGATATTTTCTTCCGCCATTTTCTGTTTTCACTCCTTTATTTTATCGGGATTTTCCGCGTCTAACTAGCTGATCGCTTCCGCGCCAGCTATGATCTCCGTCAGCTCCTGCGTAATGGAGCCCTGACGCGCCCTGTTATACAGAAGCGTCAGCTTTCCGATCATTTCCTCCGCATTGCTCGTCGCCGAGTCCATCGCCTGCATTCTCGCGCCATTTTCGCTTGCCGCCGACTCCACCAGACCGCCGTAGATCAAGCTCGTCACATATTTAGGAATGATCAGGTTTAGCGCCTCTTCATCCTCCGGCTCAAAGTTCATCGGGATCGGGCTTTTCTCCGTCTCCTTCTCCTGCGAAGGGCCCGCTTCCACCGGAAGCAGCTTTAAGAGCGTAGGGACATGGCTCACCGTATTCTTGAACATGGTATACGCCAGATAGATCTCGCTGATCTCTCCCTCTTCAAATGCCGCGAGCAACGTATCCGCCAGACGCAGTGCGTCAGGGTATTGCGGTTCCTCCACCATATCGGAAAAATCCGCCCGGATCTCATAGCCGTGGCGATGCAGGGTGTCTCTTCCCTTTTTCCCCACCGCATAGATCAGCAGATCTTCTTTTTTGAGCTCCCCCTGCGTAAGCAGCTTTACGACATTTGAATTATATCCGCCGGCAAGCCCTCGGTTGGAGGTGATGACGATCACCGCTTTTTTGCCGCCCTCCCGCGTCTTCAGATACGGATGGTCGCTGCAGGCGGTTCTGGCGAGCATGGAATTTACGGTCTCGTACATGCAGTTAAAATATGCCTTCGACTGCTCCGCGCGCGCCTTCGCCCTCTGAAGCTTTACCGTGGACACAAGCTTCATCGCCTTCGTGATCTGCTGCGTACTCTGAATGCTGACTTTCCGTCTTTTAATATCTATCATAGAGGCCATAATCCGTCACCCCTCACTGTTTAAATTCCGCGATCGCTTTCTGCAGCAACTTTTCCGTCTCGTCTAAGATCGCCTTTTCTTTGCGGATGCTCTCAGGGATCTCAGGATATCTGGTATCGATAAACTCAAAGAAATCCTGTTCAAACTTCGTGATCTCGTCCACCGGGACGTCTAACAGGTATTTATTGGTCGCCGCGTAAATGATGATGACCTGATATTCTACCGGCATCGGCTTATACTGCGGCTGTTTTAAGATTTCCCGGATCCTCTCGCCCTGCGCCAGCTTCTCCTTCGTATCCGCGTCCAGCTCCGAGCCGAACTGCGCGAACGCCGCAAGCTCGCGGTACTGCGCCAGATCCACACGGATCGGGGCCGCGAT
Organism: uncultured Lachnospiraceae bacterium; assembly: GCA_947626715.1. Taxonomy (GTDB): domain Bacteria; phylum Bacillota; class Clostridia; order Lachnospirales; family Lachnospiraceae; genus VSOB01. Next base: position 9,815 of record CANQTG010000055.1, read on the forward strand.
CTTCTTCATCGCCTTGATCTGCGCCGCGCCGCCGACACGGGAGACGGAAAGTCCGGCGTTGATCGCGGGGCGGAACCCTGCGTTGAACATTTCCGTTTCCAGATAGATCTGCCCGTCCGTGATGGAGATCACGTTCGTCGGAATATAGGCCGACACATCGCCCGCCTGCGTCTCAATGATCGGCAGGGCCGTCAGCGAGCCCCCGCCGTACTCCTCATTCATTCTCGCCGCTCTCTCTAACAGTCTGGAATGCAGATAGAACACGTCGCCCGGATAAGCCTCGCGTCCCGGCGGACGGCGAAGCAGCAGGGAAAGGGTACGGTAAGCCGCCGCATGTTTGCTCAGATCGTCATATACGACCAGCACATCCTCTCCGTTCTCCATCCATTCCTCTCCGATCGCGCAGCCGGAATACGGCGCGATATACTGTAACGGGGCGAGCTCGCTCGCCGTAGCCGCGACCACGGTCGTATAGCTCATCGCTCCAAATTCTTCCAGCGTCTTGACAATGCCCGCGACCGTAGACGCTTTCTGTCCGATCGCGACATAAATGCATTTTACCTTCTGTCCCTTCTGGTTGATAATGGTATCGATCGCGATCGCCGTCTTGCCGGTCTGTCTGTCGCCGATGATCAATTCACGCTGCCCTCTTCCGATCGGCACCATGGAATCGATCGCCTTGATACCCGTCTGCAGCGGCGTATCCACGGATTTTCTCGTGATGACGCCGGAAGCGACTCTTTCGATTTTGCGGTATTTTTCTGTCTGGATAGGCCCCTTGCCGTCGATCGGCTGACCAAGAGCGTTTACGACACGTCCAAGCATTGCGTCTCCCACAGGCACCTCTACGACCCTGCCGGTCGTCTTGACGATATCGCCTTCGTTGATATTCCTGTGGCTGCCAAGCAGAACGGCGCCGACATTGTCCTCTTCCAGATTCAGCACCATTCCGTATATCTCTCCGGGGAATTCAAGAAGCTCCCCCTGCATTGCGTTTTCCAGTCCGTGCACACGTGCAATGCCGTCGGCTACCTGAATGACCGTACCTACGTCCGATACTTCCAGCTCCGAGGCATATCTCTTGATCTGATCCTTTATTACCGCGCTGATTTCTTCTGGTCTTAAATTCATAGATCTATACGCACCTTTCTTGTTACTCAGATTATACTTCTTACGCCAGCTGTATTTTTAACAACTGCTGCTGCAGTTTCTCCAGTTTCGTCCGAATACTGCTGTCCACTACGCGGTCGCCGATACGGATGACCATACCGCCGATCAGCTCTTTATCCACCGCATAATGCATTTCCATCTGCCGATAGCCCGCCGTTTCCAGCAGTTTTTCCTTCACCGCCTGTTTCTGCGTCTCCTTTAATTCCTCTGCCGTCGTCACATACGCGACGCCGATCCCCTTTAACTGTTTTACCTGATCGATAAAATACAGGAGGATATTCTCCGCCTCGCGGTAACGGTCTTTCGTCACGATCAGCAGAAGGAATCCTAAAAGCTCCTCGTCTATCCGGCCTTCAAATATGTTTCTGATCACCTGCAGCTTTTCTTCTTTTATGATCTTAGGATGATTCATCAGGCTGTCCAGCTCCCGGTTCTCTCGTAAGATCCCGAGCAACGCCTGAACCTCATCCAGAAAGGGATCCACCTTATCCTCTTCCAGCGCAAGCTCGAATAAGGCTTCCCCATATGTTTTGGAAATCAGCTTAGCCATGTGGTATCACCTATTTCTTTCAAAGTTTCCTCTATCAGGCTATCCTGAACCGCAGTATCTATGGATGCGGCGACGACCTTGCCCGCCAAGATAGAGGCGAGCGTGACCATCTCCCGTTTCACATCGTCGGCCGCCTTTCTCTTTTCAAGCTCGGCCTCCGTCTCGGCGCGCTCCCTGATCCTTGCGGCTTCTTCCTTCGCCTCCGCAAGGATCTTCGCCTCGTTCGCCAGCGCTTTTTTCCTAGCGGCGCTGAGTATCTCCTCCGCTTCCTTCTCCACATTTCCAAGCTTTTCTTCATATTCCGCTTTTAAAAGCCGCGCTTCATCCTGACTCTGCTTTGCGCTTTCAAGCTCGTCGCGGATCTTCTCCCTGCGTTTTTGCAGCATGTCGCGCACCGGATTGAACAGGAAATGCGACGCGATCAAAAACAGCGTAAACACGGCGATCATACTCAGAACCGCGTCATGAAGAAGCTGCGGCGTCAGGTCAAATAAATACGAATCCATGTCTGCCTCCTTTCAAGGTTTCAAAGAGGCTTTCTATGGCAGCAGCGGTTTTACAAATAACAGAAGCATCGCGATCAGCAGACCGTAAAGACCCGTCGTCTCGGCAACCGCCTGTCCTAAAAGCATTGTAGAGGTGATATCCGATTTTGCGCCCGGATTCCTGCCTACCGCCGCAGCGGCATGTCCCGCCGCGATCCCCTGTCCTACGCCGGGGCCGATACCCGCGATCACCGCAAGGCCCGCGCCGATTGCAGAGCAGCCTAAAATAAAGTTTGTGTCAAAGTTCATTTTTATTTCCTCCTTTATCTTTGAAAACTTAATTATCCTTCTATCGCGTCATTTACATAGGTCATCGTCAGCATACAGAATACATAGGTCTGAATCGCCCCGGAAAATAGGTCGAAATATACATGCAGCGCCGCGGGCCAGATGATCGCGATCTTGGAAAGCAGCGCGTATACCAGCGCCATCATGACCGTTCCGGAGAGTACATTGGCAAAAAGACGCAGCGATAAGGAAATCGGCACCGCGAGATCGCCAATGATATTGATAGGCGCCCAGAATACCCACGGCTCGCACAGACCCTTTATCACGCCGGACACCTTCTGGTGCTTGAACTTATTATAATGGATCAGCGCAAAGGTCATCACACCCAGAGGGAAGGTCACGCCGTAATCGGCTGTCGGCGGCCTCAGCCCGAACAGGCCCGAGATGTTGCTCAGGAATATGAAAATAAAGATCGTGCCGATATAATTCGCAAATCCTGCCGCATTTCTGCCCATAACGCCTTCGACCATGCCGTCCAGCTTTTCAACGATAAGCTCTACGACGTTCTGGAACCCGCCCGGTATCTCATCCGCCCGTTTCATAACATGTCCGGCTGCAATGCAAAAGCCGGCGATCACTAACAACACGATCAGCAGACAGATATGCGTCGTGGTGATCCACAATTCCTGTCCGAACAAGCGGTAGGAAAACACCCCATGGATCATAAAATCCACTTCCGGCTGCTGGGATAATAAAATCCCCTGTCCCATAGATTCACCTCCTTAATTTTAAGATAACTTTATGGGTAAACGGTTGTAAATACGCCGCTACTTTCAATGTCATGATCCCCAGAAAGGCCGACAGCGGATTGGCCGCCCGGCTGAGCATCAAAACCGCCAGCACAAAGACGATAAGGCCGTAGCGGACCGCCGAGTGCCTACGCACCAGCTTCTGCGCGCCGGCTTCTCCCAGATCGAGCGCCGTGTCGATACTCCTCCACATGTGCCATGCCAGAAACCCCGCCAGCAGGATCCCGATCCACAGTCCCAAGCTGTAGGAAAGCCTGTCCTTTACCAGCCAGACCCCCGCCGCCTGAAACAGGACGCCGGCCGCCCCTATGCCGGCTAACAGCTCTTTTAACGTCTCATTGATTTTTTCGGGTTTTCCCGCGGCCCTCGTCATAGGATATCCTTCCCTTCGTCCCGTCGCAGATCCTTTTCGCCAGCACGTAAATATTCCGAAATCCCGCCAGCGCTCCCACAAAGAAAAGGATGACCATAAAACAGGAGGTGCCCAGCTTCCTATCCAGATACATGCCGGCAAACGAACACAGAAAAATGGGGACGAGCATATGGATGCCGAACTGGCTGATCGTTACCAGCGCCTGATACACGGATTTCTTATATTTCACATCTCTTCCTCCGTTTTTCCTATCCCGGCAGAAAAACGCCCTCGTATGCATTATATCCAATAGTTTCTTTTCTGTAAAGCAAAAATCTATTGACTTTTATATATGTGAAGAGTAGCATTTAAATAAGAGAGACTGCCGCAGCGAACCGTATTTCCTATCCTGCATATGGAGGCGCCATGAGCTACCCGCTTCTTTACCGTAAACGGATCATTCCCAACGAATGCATTTTACTCAAGGACGATATCATCCTTTCATGGGACGAGCGCCGGATCGTTACAAAGTGGAACGCCTTAAAGCCCAAGAAGGATCTGCACCATGGTTATTCCTGCTATTTTCTGAAAGAGGGATGGAAGATCAGCAAATTCTATCAGGCGGATAACTCTCTGCTGTATTATTACTGCGATATCATCTCATCTGCATATTCCGCCGCCGACAACAGCCTGATCGTCACCGACCTTTTGGCCGATGTCCTTATCTACCCGGACGGCTTTGTTAAAGTCGTCGATCTGGACGAAATGATCCCCGCTCTGGAATGCGGCGGTATCGCCATGCAGGATCTCAAATTCGCCCTCTCCGCCCTAAACAGCCTGCTTACACTTATCTACGGCGGCAGGCTTCCCGAGCTGACCGGCTATATCGAGGCATGGGAATGAGCCGGAGCAAAGCTCCTGACGCAGACTTTTCTTTCTATCCAGAATCGTAAAAAGCACATTTTCCTATCCCCTGCCATACCGGCAGATGGCCACGCTTCGGCAATCCGGCAAAACGGGGATACGCTCGTCTTTTTATCCGAATCTCGCGTCAAGACCCGCAGGCGAGTCTTGAACGTACAATAAGAAAACCCGAAAACAAGAGACATGGAAACGCTGCAAAATAAGAAGAATCGTTAAATAAGATCGGCGATTACCGCCTTGAAGAAGCGGGAGACTGCGCTTCTCCCGCTTGCAGATGTTCAGATCGGTGAAATAGTTTTATCATTCGTCAGGATAACAGACTGTCATAGCCGCTATGGAGCCGTCCTCGACGTCGATAGCAACAGAGAGAGCCCTTCCATGATCGTTAAGATCATAGACCATAGTTTTTACCGTACCGGAACCAACAAGAGAAGAAATTTCTGCCGTTCGTTTCCTGCTTTCCGCTTCATTATAAACGGCGTTCAATTCTTTCATGCATTTTTCCGCTTGTTCCATACTGTCGTTTATGTGCAGACCGTTTATATGGAACGAAGGATCTGTTTCTTTCGTTATTATTATTTCTTTTACCCGTCTGGGACTGCCGCTGTCTAAATAGATCGTAGGAACGCCCGCATTTGCGCCTGCCGCTCTGTTTACCAAAGTATCGCTGAACGGTAAGAGCGTTTCGAAGGTTTCCTTATCATACGTCTTATACACGACGCTTTCCTCGGTGCCCAGATAATCCAGTATGTTGTCCGTGGCGGCATTCCCGTCAAGCAGCCCCGCCGTACATGACAAAAGCAGAAACGCCGCAAACGCGATCGCTATGTATTTCTTCGGTTTCTTTTTGACCGCCATATAGATCGCTGCAGCGAGCGCGATAAACGCCAAAGCCATAAAGATACGGTTCCACCCGATAGCCCCCAGCACGGAAAGCGCAAGCAATATGCCCAAGATCCGCAGGATCATGCGCTTTTTGCTCCCGCCCTTTGCGCCGGCCGGATCCTTTTTGGCCTTTGCGTCGGCGACAAGGTTCCCCGCGAGCCTCGCGCCCTTCTCCGAGAGATCCTGTACGTTTTCCCTTGTCAATCTAACGGCCTGCTCCGCCAATGCCTTAGATTTATCTTTTACCTTGCCGGCGAGGGCTTCCATATCCGGCATGGGGACTTCCCTCCCGCAATGCGCGCAGTATTTATAGCCCTCGCCCCGAGGGCTTCCGCACGCAGGGCAGCTCTCACTGCTCGCGGGCATTCTGCCGCCGCAGTTCCTGCAATATATCATGGCCGGCTTTTTCAGCCTTGCCATACAAGAGGGGCAGATCACGGTGTCCTTCTGCGTCTGCGAATTGCAAAACAAACACTTATCATAAGAAGTGTCCCCGCTTGCGATCTGTTCCAGCTTTTTTACATACCGCCTGCCTATCGGCGTCGTCAAAAGCCCTTTCCCCTCGATCTCCTTATGGTACTTCGCAGCGGTCTCCCTTTGCGAATAGTCTATCTGCGCGTCCAGCTTCAGTATGAACGCCATCTCCTTTTTGATCTGTTCCTTATCGTCTGCCATCATGTTTCTCCATATTGCCGGCGGCCCGCCAAGCGTCCGATCGGACCGCGGGTTCGTTTTTTATGATCTCTTGCAAAAGACACGTTGTACCGTTCTTCCAAACCACAATTATAAACAAGGTAATTCTTACAGTCAACGGCAAGCTTCTTACAGTTTGTTTGCGGTTTGAAAGGCCGCTCCTAACATAGCCAGTATGGACATATGATACATCAGGCAGGGCATTTTGTACTGTGCCGACGGGTCAGCGCCGCGCTCCGTTCCAAGCGAAGACGCACGGCCGTTACGGCGGCAACGGTCATAAACAGCGCCGCTGCAGCATTTCCGAGCATTCATTTCCATAGATATCGATATAGGTTATCATAATACGTTCCGCATTCCCGCTCAGCTTAACCTCCATCGCTTCCGTGATCTCCTCCCCAAAAAACGCATCCGTAACCGAAAAATACGAGCCGTTATAATCGGAATCGATCAAGACCGCGGAAAGCAGCTTTTTTTCATTCCGGCCGCGGACGGCCGAAGGTTCCCCGCACGCAAACTCCGTTACCATAAGGATCAGCTTTCCATTCCTGATCCGATATGCCGCCTTCACCTCGGGAAGACGGTTAAAGCAAAAGCCGACCGCCTCTTTCATTCCGCCTGCGCCGCTTTTGCCGCATATCCGGCCCGCCGCCGCGGTCAGAGCCTTATGAAACTCTAAGATCACATAATACGGGATCTTCAGAAAATCATAGCGGGTATTCCCGATCTCATAAGAATCCGAAGAAAAGGCCACGCAATCCGCGGGCGCTATCAGATACGCCCTGCCGCCCGGCAAATCCCCGACGGCAGAATGGAGCGCCTCCAGATACGCCTCATCGAGCGCAGAATCCCCGCTCTCCTGATAGGGAAAGAGCTTAACGCGGCTTCCCTGTTTTTCCCCTTCAAA